>JBBJOI010000087.1:0-3624 GCA_037721555.1 Gaiellaceae bacterium
CACCTAGCCCCTGCGGCGGCAGGAGCCGCGAGCAAGACGGACGCAGACGTGGATCGGAGCCGAAGACGAGCAGCACGAGCATTGCGCCGTACACCGGCAGGTGCCCGAGCAGCTCGATCGTGCCGAAGAAATAGAGCGTCAGGTTGAACGGGATCCCGGCGATCAACACGATCGCCTGCGGCAGCGCACCGCTGATCACGAGCAACCCGAACAGGACCTCCACAGCGCCCGCAATGCGAACGAACTCGAGATCCGCGACCGGCAGTCCCAGCGCCTGCAGCAGATTGAAGTCGACGCCCTGGCTGTCGGTGAAGAGGAGCGCGAGCTCGGGATTCGCGAGCTTCTCGACGACGGCTACCGCGATCAGAGCCGTCCCCACGCACACTTTCAGTGCCCAGACCGACTGGCCGAGGCGCTCGAGCGGTGGCTCGGTGACGCGGCCGAGCTCGTGGTCGGCCGACCAGCGACCCGGCCCCGCGAGCAGCAGGAAGATCGCGAGGCCGAGGACGTCGACGCGCTGGAGGACGGCCTCGAACCCAAACTCGAGCATCCCGAGTGGGCCAGCCGCGACCAGCAAGAGCGAGCCGAGCCGAACGTGCCAGCCGACGACCATCAGGATCGCCGTCACGACCATGACGAGGCCGAGCAGCCAGCTGCCGAGGTCTCGGTCGAGCTCCATCGACGGGGCGAGGTAGTAGCCGCCGGACAGCAGCCCCACGAGCGAGACGGCAAGGTGCATCCGCACTGCGAACGGCAGCCAAGGAATGAGGCGCGCGAGGAACGGAACGTCGACGCCCTGCCGAATGCGCCCGACCACACGACCGGCGAGCGCCAACGCCACCGCTGCTCCGAGAAGGAGCAGCGTGCGCCCTTCCCAGAGGAACGACCAGTCCCTGTCCGGCACGCGGTCGACGAACCAGAGCTCGTGCGCGAGCATCGTCATGCCCGCCGCACGCGGAAGCGGCTCTCGGTGCCGGCGCGCAGACGGGCGATGTTGCCCTTGTGCAGCAGGAGGACGGCGACCGCCGCCGCGGCTGCGAAAACGAGCACCGGCCACGGCTCGCCGAGCGCGAGCCCCACGAAGGGCAGTGCGAGTGCCGTCACAATCGAGGCGAGGGACGCGTATCGAGTGCCGAGGAAGGTCGCGACCCAGATCACGAGCCCGATCGCGCCGACGAGCGGTGCCAGGCCGAAGAACGTGCCGCCGGCCGTCGCCACCGTCTTGCCGCCCTTCTGAAAGCGCAGGAAGAGCGGTCGCCAGTGCCCCAGCATCGCGGCGCCGCCGGCAACGGCTCCCACGGCCTCGTTCGCGAGAAGTGCGCCCACCAACGCCGGCACGAAGCCCTTCGCGACGTCGAGCAGCACGATCGGGATGCCGTAAGAGCGCCCGTACGTGCGCCAGACGTTGGTGGCGCCGATGTTGCCGCTGCCGACCGTCCGGATGTCCTCATGCTTCAACAGGCGGACGACCCAGTACCCGAACGGCATCGAGCCGACGAGGTAGGCGCTGAGGATCACCAGCGCTTCAGCCACCCAGCCTCCCTACTTCAGAGGGATCTCGTACTTCGAGACCCAGTCGTTCACGACTCCCCAGTCCAGGTTGACGAGAAACGCATCGATGTACGCACCCCGATCGGTCTGGAAGTCCAGGAAGTAGGCGTGCTCGTACACATCGAGTGCGACGAGCGGAGTCGCGTTCCAGATCGGGTAGGTGTTCTGCGTGTCGCCGACGTAGTTGAAGAGGCGGCCCTCATCCCAGTCGTAGGCGGTCCAGGCCCAGCCGCGCCCGGCCATCCCCGTCGCCTTCAGGTCGGTGCGCCAAGCCTCGGCAGACCCGAAATCGCGCTTGATCAGGTCGGCGACGGCGCCGCGAGGCTCGCCTCCATCGCCGCCCAGATGCTCGAAATAGACCTCGTGGTTCTTGATGCCGCCGACCGCGAACGACAGCTCGACCTTGAGCGCCCGGAACTCGGAGGAGATCTGATTCGCGGAGGCGGTGTCGGCCGTCGCGAGCTTGCCGAGAATCTCGTTCCGCTTGCCGACGTAGCCCGCGTACAGCTTGTAGTGAGCCTCGACCGACGTGCGGGAGATGCCGTCGAGCTCGAAGAGCGCGGGCTTCAGCTCGCGCGGCCTGATCTCCTCGTAAGTCGACATGCGTACCTCCAACTCGACGGCAATTTCGGCGGGAACGGCGCGGAGCATATCCTCCCTCAGGACCCCCGGCCCCGGACAAGGAGCTTCCTGATGCCACTGACCCTTCCTGACTTGCCGTACGACTACGCCGCCCTGGAGCCGACGGTCGACGAACAGACGATGCGGATCCACCACGACAAGCACCACCAGGCCTACGTCGACAACGCGAACAAGGCGCTCGAGGGCACCGACTGGGCAGACAAACCGATCGAGGAGATCCTCGCGAACCTCGACTCGCTGCCCGACGACAAGCGCACTGCTGTCCGCAACAACGCCGGAGGCCACGCGAACCACTCGCTCTTCTGGGAGATCATGGGCCCGAACGGTGGCGCCGAGCCCGCGGGCGCCCTCGGCGAGGCGGTGACCGGTTTCGGAGGCCTCGACGCACTCAAGGTGCAGGTGAACGACGCGGGCGTGAAGCGCTTCGGCAGCGGTTGGACCTGGGTGGTCGCCGCCAACGGGTCGTTGTCCGTCACCTCGACTCCGAACCAGGACTCGCCGCTGATGGAGGGGAAGACCCCGATCCTCGGGATCGACGTGTGGGAGCACGCCTATTACCTCAACTACCAGAACCGTCGCCCCGACTACCTCGCGGCCTGGTGGAACGTCGTCAACTGGGAGGCGGTCTCGAAGCGCTTCGAGCAGGCGCGCTGACGCGGGCACTCGTCACCGGCGGCACGGGCAAGCTGGGGACGGGCATCGTCGAGCGGCTCGAGGCGGAGGGCTGGGACGTGGTCGCAGCCGGCAGAGGCGACGGCGATCTCTCCAGCGCGAGCGCAAGCCGCGAGCTCGTCGAGCGTGCCGTCGCGCAGCTCGGCGGTCTCGACGTGCTCGTGAACGGCGCCTCGGCAGGATTCGTGCCGAAGAAGTTCTCGGAGGTCACCGAGGACGACGTCGACGTCGCGCTCGGAGCGACGGTGAAGGGGAGCTTCTTCGTCACACAGGCTGCAGCTCCTCACCTGAAGGAGACAGGCGGCCTCGTCGTGATGGTCGAGGACGTCGCCGCCTACCAGCCCTGGCCCTCGTTCGCCGCTCACTGCGCCGCCAAGGCGGCGCAGGCGATGCTGACGCGCTCGCTTGCGCGGGCCCTCGCACCCGACGTACGCGTGTGCGGCGTAGCTCCCGGCCCGGTGGCAGTCGAGCCGGAGCAGGCGGAGCGGCGGGCGGCTGAGACGCTGCTCGCCCGCGTCGGCTCGGCACACGACGTCGCCGAGGCGATCCTCTATCTCGCCAGGGCGGAGTTCGTCACCGGCACGTCGCTCGTCGTCGACGGTGGCAAGCTGCTGCAATCCGGCGGTACTCGGCATGCGTAGAGATCGAGTATGGAGGCGGTGTTGACCACCGGCCGCCGCAGCTCGCCGGCCGGGGAGCTGAGGGCGATGAACGGCGCGCGGCCCCGAGAATTCACCGACCGCGCGCGCTCGAGCGGGG
>JBBJOI010000023.1:0-40450 GCA_037721555.1 Gaiellaceae bacterium
GCGCCGCGCCCGACCCGGCAAAACCGCTTGATCTGGCACATCCCCGCACGCACCCGAGTTTCACATGGAGCCTCTAGCCGGCGAGCTCTGCCGGCGCGGCGTTCCGGAGCCGCATGCCGCTGTACTCGAGCGTCGAGGCGGTGACCGTGTTCCAGAGCGGCCAGAGGTTCGGCACGATCCGGAGCTCGATCTGGGCCGTGGCGTGGAGTTGCAGTAGATCCCCCAGCTCGACCAGCTCGAGCGGCTCGACCGCGTCGTTGCTGACCCAGTAGCCGCCTGCTTCAGGGTACGGCCGGAACGACGTCTCGGGCAGCCGGTACGCGACCACGCGGGCTCCTCGCACGCGCCCGAGCCACGCTCCCTCGATCGCGTGCACTCGCAGCGCCCTGTGGAGCAGCCGCGCGTCTTCCGCCCCGGTTCCGGCGTCGGCCCAGAACGTCGCACGGGGACAGTCGCGCGGAAACCAGTAGAGCGGCAGGTGGCGGCTGTCGATTGCCCAGACGAGCGGCTCGACTGTTGTCGCCGTCGCACTGACGTGCGGAGCGAACAGCTCGATCGCGTCGTCCTCGCTGACGTGCCAGAGCGCGTGCGGCCCCTCGTCGGTGTAGGGAGGAGCCGGCAGCCGCACGCGTCGGAGGATAGTCCGACGCCGTCTCTACGCTCCGAACGTGCGGGGGACGATCTACGCGGTCGCGAACCAGAAGGGCGGCGTCGGGAAGACGACGACGGCTGTCAATCTCTCCGCCTGCCTCGCGGAGGCCGGCGAGCAGGCGCTGCTCGTCGATCTCGACCCGCAGGCGAACGCAACCTCGGGCTTGGGCGAGCGTGCCAACGGCACCTCGAGTTACGACCTCCTGGACGGCGCTCCGGTGGCCGAGATCGCCCGTCCCACCCGTTTCAACAACCTCGAGCTCGTGCCGGCGAAGCCCGAGCTGGCCGGTGCGGCCGTGGAGCTCGCCCGTCACGGTGACGGTGAGAGCTACCTTCGAGGTTCCCTCGCCGCCGCGCGGGAGCGCTACGGGTTCGTGTTCCTCGATTGTCCGCCCTCCTTCGGGCCGCTGACCGTCAACGCGCTCGCTGCTGCCGACCGCGTGATCGTGCCGGTACAGGCGGAGTACTACGCACTCGAGGGTCTCTCCCAGCTGCTGGGCTCGATCGAGCTCGTCAAGGCGCGCCTCAATCCCGGGCTCGGGATCGCAGGCATCCTGTTGACGATGGTCGACGGCCGCACCCGCCTTGCCTCACAGGTGGAGGCCGAGGTGCGGCGCCATTTCGGCGATCTCGTCTTCACGACCACCGTGCCGCGATCGGTGCGCCTCGCCGAGGCGCCGAGCCACGGCGTCCCTGCGTCCGCGTACGACCGCCGTTCCGCAGGCGCGGAGGCGTACTGGAAGGTGGCGATGGAACTTGTCGAGCGGCGCTAGCTCGCCGCCTCGCCGCGGCCTCGGCCGTGGTCTCGAGGTGTTGGTCGGCGGCGCCGAGACCGCCTCGCGGCTGGCCGAGCTCCCCGTCGGGGCGATCCATCCGAACCCCCGGCAGCCGCGCCGACGATTCGAGCCAGACGCGACGTCCGGCCTCGCGAGCTCCCTCAAGCAGCAGGGCCTGCTCCAGCCGATCGTGGTGCGGCCGCGAACCGAGGGCGGCTACGAGCTGATCGCCGGCGAACGCCGTTGGCGCGCCGCGCGCGAGGCGGGTCTCGAGACGCTACCGGCGCTCGTGCGCGAGGCCGGCGATCGCGACTCGCTGTTGCTGGCGCTCGTCGAGAACGTGGCGCGCGAGCAGCTCTCGCCAGTCGAGGAAGCACGTGCGTATGCGTCCCTCCTGGACGAGTTCGAGCTCTCTCTCGGAGAGGTTGCGGAGCACGTCGGTCGCTCGAAGCCCGCAGTCTCGAATCGCCTGCGTCTGCTGGAGCTGCCCGAGGAGGTCCTCTGGATGGTCGTCCGCGGAGAGCTGACGGAGGGCCACGCGCGTGCTGTGCTGGCGCTGCCAGACCACGACGCGCGCAAGCAGCTGGCAAAGCGGATCGTGCGGGAGGGGATGTCGGTGCGGGCCGCCGAACGAGCCGCACAGGAGGGCGGCGCCGCCCGTCGACCTCGCGCCGCGGCGAGGGTGAACCCGCTCATGGCTGAGCGGGCGCGGGCGGCGGCGGAACGCGTCAGCGGCTTGCCGGCCCGAGTGAGTGCCGGCAAGCTCGAGATCCACTTCGGCGACGAGATCCGGCTCGAAGAGCTCGTGGAGACGCTCGAGGCGCTGTAAAGCGCTCGACTGGCTCCTCTCCAAGCAAACGCTTAGCCGCTCTCTGTAGCGGCTCTCTGTAGCACCCCGGAGTGCCCCACGCAGCTTCAGGGATCTTCGCGCGAGGGTGAAATCCGCTTGCGGATTCTCCCAGCCGCATCCGCGAAGCGGATGCCGGCATCGCTGCAAAAGAGAGTGGGCGATCGTGGACTCGAACCACGGACCTCCGCCTTATCAGAGCGGCGCTCTAACCAACTGAGCTAATCGCCCCCGCCGAGCCGATTGTAGCGGGCGCCGCGTGACGCCTAGTGCACGTATGTCGTGCAGCGAACGTAGTCCTCGATCGCGAGCAGGAACTGCTCGTCGCTTGCGATCTCCGCGATCGAGCCCTTCGTGTCGTCGTCGAGGTCGTCGGCTCGGCGCAGTCGGGCGAGGAACGGCTCGAGCGTTCCCGCTTTGGACATCGCCGCCATGCGGAGACAGAGGCTCCTGGTGCCCGCGTCCTGCGCCACCGCTTCGAGCGATTCGATGTCGTGCGCCCAGAGGTCGACCACGGAGGTCTAACGGCCGCATCGACGAAACAGGTACGGCACGGTCACCTCGTCCTGACGCACCGTGATCCTCGGGAGTCTGCGGGCTACACTGGATCGGAGGGGGCTCCGGAGAGATGCGCGAAATGGAGATCTACGGTGTCAGCTTCGACCTCGTCGGCAAGCAGCCGATCGTCCTTCTGAAGACCGCCGACGGCAACAAGTTTCTGCCGATCTGGATCGGTCATCCGGAAGCGGCGGCGATTCTGGTCAAGCTCCAGAACGCCTCCACGCCCCGACCCATGACCCACGACCTCGTCGCGGACATTCTCGGCCACCTCGACGCAGAGGTCGTCTCCGTCACGGTCACGGAGCTCCGCGAGAACACCTTCTACGCCCGGATCACGTTGCAGCAGAACGGCTCCGAGATCGAGGTCGACTCCCGGCCTTCCGACGCGATCGCTCTCGCTGTGCGCGCGGGGGCGAAGATCTACGCCGCGGACGACGTGATCGAGGAGTCGGGGATCGAGTTCGAGGGGGAGGCGGGCGAAGCGGAGGAGCTCGGCGGCGTCACGCCGCTCGCAGACCTCGACCCCGCCGAGTTCCGACGCTTCCTCGACAGCGTCTCGCCGGACGAGTTCGCCCGGGAAGAAGAGGACTAGGCAGGCTCACCCGGAGCGCTCGTGCGGGCGAGCTCGCGCTTCGTCAGGTCGAGCAGCTCTGAGTAGATCTCCCCGAGCCCGTCCGCCGACAGGGGCCCCTGGTTGGCGCGGGTGAGGTACTGCAGCATCCACTCTTCCCGTGCGGGGTCGAGGAAGCCGATCCCGCGCTCCTCTTTGACGGTCTTCAGGCGCGCAACGAGCTTCAGGCGCGTGTTGATCGCCTCGACGATCTTCAGGTCGTTGTCGGAGAGCTGCTCCCGCAGCTGGCGGATGACGGGGTCATTCTCGGTGCTCAAGGCCGGCCCTCCAGATCGAACGTGACAGGCTTTCCGCGCCGCGCGATCGTAAGCAGGCGGAAGGGGAAGCTGAGGGTAGCGGCGCCCGGGGTCGCGAGCGACGGCGTGCGCTCCCGTGCGACCACGACGACCCGTTGCCGCTCCTCTCGAACCTCGTGGATCTCGAGGCCGTATGCGCTGCTCGAGCGCGGGCCGCTGGCGACGAGGATCGCGGTTCGTCGTGCAAAGTCGATTGGCGGCACCGTCGCGGAGCGGCCGTCGCTGGTCAACTCCCGCACGAGTGCGGCGCGGGTGTGGTAGACGCGGAGGCCGCCGGTACTCGGCTGCGCCAGCGTTCGCGCGGTCAGGTCGAGCCACGGAAGGGGTGCGTCGTCACCGCCCGCCCAGAGCTCCTGCCAGGCGAGCCAGCCGCTTGCGGCAACGGCAACGGCGACGAGCGCAGCGGCTTTGGAGCTCCTTCCCAAACGAAGTCTTGGGTCGCCGGAGCTCGGTCGCCGCGTCCTTACGCTCGCACCACCCAGCACACCTTGCCGGCGAAGCATCATTCTGAGCCAAATTCTCTACGTGTAGACGAGGATGGTCGCCCCGTAGCCGTGCCGGGCAAAGATCGAAGGCGCGATCCACATCGGCACACGGACGCAACCGTGCGAGGCCGGGTAGCCGGGAACCGAGGGATAGCCGTGGATGGCGAAGCCCCGCAGGAAGTAGAGCGGGTACCAGAGCACCCAGTCGAAGCCCGTCACCTTCCGGTAGACCTGCCAGCGTCCGAGCGGCGTGTTGCCCGTGAGCCCCGTCGAGACATGGACGACACGTTCCACCTTTCCGTCGACGACCTCGAGGAGCACCTGGCGGGTCTTGTCGACCTCGATGTGGGTGCCGCTCGCGTAACGGCGGCGAGGCACGGTTGCGGCGAGGAGACGCCGCCAGAGCGCTGCGTCGACCCGGCCGGTGCGCTCCATCTGCGCCACCTTCTGGAAGGCAAGGACGGCTTCGAGCGTGTCGGTCGCGTACACGGAGTCGACACTGCGCAGCGCGTAGCGCAACTTCTGCAAGCGCCGCTCGAGCGCGAGGACGCTCGGTCCTTGCGCGCCCAGCGCCAGGGATGGGGCGACTACCCGAGAGGTGAGCCGTCGCTTCTCGCCTGGGTAGCCGGCCCGCGGCCGTGTCGTCAAGGTGATCTCCAGGTCGCCGGCCCGACCCGTCGGCAACGTCAGCTGCAGCCGTGTACCAACTCGCTTGCCGACGATCCGGCCATTGCGACGGATGACGGCGCGCACCTTGCCGGCACGGGCGGGAACGAGCCTGGTCGTGAAGACGAGCCGCGCGTCGAGGGCCGCGGTGGGAGCGAGCGCCGAGTCCAGCCTCGGACGGACGCGGATGGTGTGCGCCGCCGAGCGGGCGCCGCCGCTGCGGGCCTCGTACGGCCCCGGCGTGTGCAGGGAGACCGACGAGACCGTGGCCGTCACCCGCACCCGGGCTTGGGCCACTTCTCCTGTGGGGCCTGTCGCTGTCACCGTTGCGAAGAAGCGGCCGGGCCCGTAGACGTGGCTCACCTGGCCGCCGTTCGCGAGCGTGCCGTCACCGAGGTCCCAGCTGTAGGAGGCCGCGTCGCCCTTCGCGATCAGCCTGACCCGGAGAGGAGCAGCGCCCGCGGCCGGGGTGGCCGAAACCGCGACGACGGGAGGGGCGGCTTGCGCGGCCTCACCCTGCGCGGTCTCACCCCCTGCGAAGGCGAGCGCTCCCAAGGCGACAGCAACGGCGCGCACGCCTCGAGAGTACCCACCGCTCAGGCCGACACCGCGACGATGAGGCTCGTCGCGTTGAACGCGCAATGCACGAGCATGCAGGGAAAGATGCTTCCGGTCCGGAGGCGCAGGAGCGCGGTGACGATTCCGAAGAAGACGAGCGCGGGCAGCGCGAGCACGAGGCCGTGCCCAAGGCCGAACCCGATCGAGGTGACCCCCACCGCGACGATGGGCCCGAAGCGGAGGAAGAGCGACATCCCGGCGCCGCGGTAGGTGAGCTCCTCAACGATCGGGCCGACGAGAGCCACAGAGAGGAAGTTCGCTGCATACGGACCAGCACGGCTCGCATCCCACCCTTCGGGCGTGAGGCCCTGCTCGTCGCCGGCTCCGAGGGCGATCAGCAGCAGGCCGGCGCCGACGAAGATCGCGATGTACCCGGCCAGGGCAAGCCCGACCGCTCGGGGCCAGCTGTCCGGCCGGCGCAGGGCGTAGAACTCCTTGGCGGGAAGGCCGCGCCCGATCCAGAAGACGATCGCGAGCAGGATCAGGTAGATGACGACCCCCCCGATTGCCGTTTCGTACTGGTAGAGCGCGTCCTCGGGCGGCTTGCCGCTTGTGAGCCGCCCGGCGTAGCCGACGGTGGCCACGGTTGCGACGAGCGCCACCCAGGAGACGATTCGCGTCATGCCACCCACTGCCATAGGGCCCATTGCACCACGGCGACGCCCAGGAGGACGGATGAGATCGCCACGATCGCCTCGTGGGCTCGTCTGCGCGAGCCGAGCACGGAGAGCGCGAGGACGAGCGGGAAGACGACGAGGCCGAACCGCGACATCGAGAGCAGCGGCATCCGTTCGGCAGGAAACGAGAGCGGAATCGAGAGGCTGAGGAGGGCGAAGAGACCGTAGGGCGCACCCAAGCGGCGCCAGGCGACGCCGCTCAAGACCAGGAAGAGGAGCGTGAAGGCGAGTTGCTGAATGTTCAGCGCGAGGTCACGCGCAGGCACGGTGTTCCAGATCGCGGCGACACCCTGCCAGAGGCCGCCGAGAGGGCCGGCCCACGAGAGCGAGCGCTCCCAGATCCCCTCCTGGGCTCGCAGGAAAGCGAACGGCTCGCCGATCCAGATCCCGAGCAGCAGCGGGTAGAGCGCAGCGATCGGCAACGAGACGGCGAGCTCGGCCAGCGATCTCCGGCGCCGCGGTCTCCGCCAGGCGAGCAGCGCGAGCGCAGGGAGCAGTGCGATCCCGACCGGCCGCGTCAACATCGCGAGGCCCGCGAGAGCTCCGGCTCCCAGGAAGCGCCCCTGCTCGGCGAGCAGGAAGCAGCCGAGGGCGAGTGCGAGGTAGAGCGACTCGCTGTAGGCCGCCTGGAGGAAGAGCGCCGTCGGGAAGACCGCCAGGTAGAGGAGCGCCCGCCCGGCGGCTTCTGGACCGAGCCTCGGCAGCGCGAGACGGTGGAGGAGCGAGAAGGCGACGGCGCACGCGGCGAGCGAGACGAGCACCCCAGCGAGAACGTAGTGGCCGAGCAGAGCCCGCCCGAGGAGCGCGACGAGCCCCGGATAGAGCGGAAAGAAGGCGGGGGTGCTCGACGGGCGGTCGGCGTAGCCCTCGGCGGCGATTCGGAGATACCAGTCACTGTCCCACCTCGCCCAGACGTCGATGCCGTACCCGAGCTCGTGGAGCCGCGCACTGTCCCAGCGATCTGCGTTCGGATTCCGGTTCGGCACGAAGGCGAGCAGTGCAAAGACGGCCGCGATCCAGAGAGCCGCGCGGGTCGAGAGAAAGATCGCGAGTGTCGGGCTCTCGGCGAGCGCACGTCGGAGCCGGGCCACCCGGCGACGATAACCGCTGAGGAACGTGCGGCCCGCCGTCGAATCGAGCCGCATGGAGCTTTGGGAACGGCTGCTGGTCGTCGGCATCGTCGTGGCGGTGACGCTCTCGCTCGCGCGGGGGATCGACCGTCGGATGGTGGGTCGCGATCAGTCCCCTGGGGCACTCACGCGCTACCGGGTGCTGCGCCGCAGCATCACCGCCACGATCGTGACGTTCGGGTTCCTCTCCGCTCTCCTCCTGATCCCGCAGGTGCGAGCGCTCGCAGGCGCGCTGCTGGCGTCGTCGGCTGTGCTGGGGCTCATCATCGGGTTCGCCTCCCAGCGGACGCTCGGGAACTTCGTCGCCGGGCTGATGATCGCGCTGACGCAGCCGCTTCGGCTCGGAGACTGGGTCGAGGTCGACGGGGTGGCGGGAACGGTGGAGGAGATCGGCCTCATCTACACCTTCATCCGTATGCCCGACAACGCCCGCCTCGTGATCCCGAACGAGAAACTGGCGTCGGATACCATCCGCAACTCGACAATCCGCAGTCCAGCGAAATACGCGCAGGTGACAGTGCAGGTTCCGCCCGCAATCCAGCTCGGACCGCTCCTCGAGTCGCTCCGGGAAGAGGCTTCCGGTGAGCGCGACGAGGTGTTCGTCAGCTCCCTCGAAGGCTCACCGACCGTGACGCTTCGCGCCTGGACCGAGAGCGAGGCTGCTGCCGAGTGCCTCGAGCACGACCTGCGCCTGCGTGTCCACGAGCGACTGCGCCTCGCCGGGCTCTTCGCGTGACGCCGCCGGCTCGTGGGTCGCATCGACCCGTCCCCGACGACGAGTTCTTCGGAGCTCGCAGGCGCAAGCGCAAGCGCGGCGAGCGCAAGCGCCTCCGGCGCCGGGCAGCGCTGCTTGCAGTCCTGGCTGCGACTACGTTGCTGCTCGTGGCCGCAGGCGCAGGGCTCACGAGCGTCGCCACGCTCGGTTCCTCCTGCGACCTGGACGCGCTGAAGCCGGTCTCGATCGGCGAGAACTCGTTCATTTACGCCGCCGATGGAACGACGTTGGGTGCGATCCCGGCGGAGCAGAATCGTCAGCCGGTGCCGCTCCGGCGCGTCAGCTCCTGGCTCCCGGCGGCCACGATCGCAATCGAGGATCGTCGCTTCTACGAGCACGATGGCATCGACATGAGCGGCATCGCCCGCGCCGTCTGGGCGGACGTTCGGGCGGGAAAGGTCGTTCAGGGCGGCTCCACGATCACCCAACAGCTCGTGCGGAACCTGTATCCCGTCTCGCGTGAGCGGACGATCGAGCGGAAGATCAAAGAGGCCTGCCTCGCGATCAAGCTCGACCGCGCGCAGACGAAGCGCGAGATCCTCTCCTCATACCTGAACTACGTGTACTACGGCAACCTCGCCTACGGCGCCGAGGCGGCTGCACAGACGTACTTCTCGAAGCACGCGCACGACCTCAACCTCACCGAGGCGGCGCTGATCGCCGGCATGCCGCAGGCGCCCTCGTCGTACGACCCCTTCAACAAGACGGAGGTGGCGACCTTCCGGCGAAACCAGGTGCTGCGCGCGATGCTCGAGACCGGCACGATCAGCCGCGGCCAGTATGGGTGGGCGGTCAAGCGGCCGCTCGGGCTCGAGGCCGGGAAGCTCTACACGACGATCCGGGAGCCGTACTTCTTCAGCTACGTGCGCGAGCAGCTGATCGCCAGGTACGGCGTCGCCACGGTGCGCTCGGGCGGCCTCAAGGTCTACACGACGATCAACCCGCGCTTCCAGCGGATCGCCAAGCGGGCGATCAAGAAGACGCTCTACGAGAAGACCGATCCGGCCGCGGCGGTGATCTCGATCAACCCGGCGAACGGGGCGATCCGCGCGATGACGGCCGTGACGCCGGGGTCGAAGAAGAACCAGTTCAACCTGCTCTCACAGGCGCGGCGACAGGCGGGGTCGACATTCAAGACCTTCGTCCTGGCCGCGGCGGTCGACCAGGGCGTCGACCCGTCGACGACGGGCTACGTCTCCGCGCCGTTCTACTACAAGCCCGACCCGATCGGGGACTGCGAAGACGGCAGTGGCGGCTGGTGGTGTGTCCAGACGTACTCGCACAGCTACAGCGGCTGGACCTCGATCGCCCGCGCCACCCTCAGCTCCGACAACACGGTCTACGCACAGCTCACGCTCGACGTCACCCCCAAGGCCGTGGGGAAGATGGCGAGAAAGCTCGGCGTGAAGACGGAGCTCCGCGTCGACGGCGCCTACGTGCCCTCGATGGGTCTCGGCTCGATCGCGGTCTCCCCCCTCGACATGGCCTCGGCCTACGCGACGCTCGCCGGGGGTGGGGTCGCGTGTGAGCCGATGTCGATCAGGAAAGTCGTGCTACCGGGCGCCCAGACCGACGGCCGTGCCGGCTGGGGCAAGAAGAAGTGCAGGCGCGCCATCTCGGAAGGGGAGGCGTACACCGTCACCCAGATCCTCGAGGAGAACGTCGACTACGGAACCGGCACCGCCGCCTCGTACGGACACCCTGCGGCGGGGAAGACCGGAACGACCGACAACCACGCCGACGCCTGGTTCTGCGGCTACACGCCGAGGTTGCAGACGACCGTGTGGGTCGGCCACCCGAAGGGCGAGATCCCGATGCAGAACGTGCACGGGATCGCGGTCACGGGCGGAACCTACCCGGCCGAGATCTGGCGCCTCTTCATGGGCGCGGCGATCGGTCACCTCACCCCGGTCGAGTTCGACGTGCCGGCTGAGCTGCCCGAGTGGAAGCCCTTCGAGCAGGGGCAGCACTCCCGCTCCTACGACTCCGGCTACTACGACAGCGACGACGACGACAGCGGTGGCTCCTACACCCCGCCCGCGGCGACGGAGGGCACGGAAGCGGAGACGGCTGCGCCGCCGCCACCCGCGGCGCCGACGCCTGCTCCGACGCCGACGCAGCAACCGAAGCCCAAGCCGGCTCCGCCGGCGCCTGCTCCGACGCCGACCGAGCCGCCTCCACCGCCGCCCACCACGGCTGCGCCGCCGTCGCCTCCGCCCACGGATCCGGCTCCGCCGCCGCCGACGGAGCCGGTCTCGCCCTGACCGCCGGCACCCGCGCCGTCGCGGCCGCGGGCGTCACTCTTCTCTCGGTAGGCGGTTGTGTCGCTGCGGCCTGGGCCGAGGGAGCGCCACTCGTACCGGACGATGCCGGCCGCGCGGGCGGCGGAGGCAGTTGGACCTTCGTCTTCCTCGCCTGTCTCGCTGTCGGCTTCGCCTTCTACCTCCTGGCGTTGAAGCTGCTCGAGGGAACCGCCCTCAAGCTCGGCGCCGCCGCTCTCCTCGCTGTGGCGATCCAGCTCCTCCCCCTCGCCTCGCCGCTCCTCCTCTCCACGGATGCGTGGGCCTACTGGGAGTACGGCGCGATTGCGAGGGAGGACGGCAATCCGTACCGGGATACTCCGAGCGACCACCCGGAGAACCCGGCCTACGAGCACGCAGGCTTCAGGTGGCGGGACACGATCTCCGTGTACGGGCCTGCGTTCACGCTGCTCTCGGAGGGGATCGCCTACGCGAGTGGAGTCTCCGAGCAGGCGGCGGCATGGACGTTCAAGGTGTTGGCGGCCCTGTCGATGCTCGCGGTCACGGCCCTGGCTGCCGTGCTCTCGCGCCGACCGGTTCTCGCGGTGGCGCTGGTTGGCTGGAATCCACTGCTCGCGATCCATTTCGCCGGCGGAGGTCACAACGATGCGTTGATGATGGCGCTCGTGCTCGGGGCGATCGCACTCGCCGCGACGGGCCGACGCGGCGGCGCGGCTGCTGCCTGGGCGCTCTCGATCTTCGTCAAGTGGGTGCCGGCAGTGTTCTTCGCCCTCCGCGCGCTCCATGCCCGAGCAACGCGCCGCCCCGTGAGCCACCTCGGCTTCGGCCTGACGGTGGCGGCTGTCGCGGCTGTGGCGACGTGGCGGTACGGGCTCGATTGGCTGCGTGCGTTCGGTCCTCTTGCCCGCAACGCGGAGGAGCAGACGAGCTTCGCGCTCCCGCAGCGGCTCGAGCAACTCGGCAGCCCGCATGCCGTCGCCCTCGGGGTGGCCACGGCCGTCCTCGTCGGCGGTCTCGTCTGGCTCGCTCGCGAGGCGCTGCGCGGCCGTGTGCTGCTGGCGCGCGCGGCGTGCCTGCTCCTCGTGACGACGCCGTGGCTCGCCCCTTGGTACGTGGTCTGGGCTCTGCCTCTCGCGGCTGCCGAGGACGACCGGCGAGCGCAACTCGCCGCGCTCGCGCTCTGCATCTACCTGCTGCCGCAGACGATCCCGATCTAGCGCCGGCGGACCGATTTAGCTGCGGCGGACCGATTTAGCTGCGGCGGAAGAGCGTGATGCCGTCCTCGTCGAAGACGATTCGCCAGCTGGGGTCGCTTCGAAGGCGTCGCAGCGCAACGGTCGTCGCGAGCGGGGCGATTCGGTCGCGGTAGCCGGGTCGTGTCTCGTCGGCCGCGACCCAGGTCGCGTCGTCCAGGAGCGGGAAGCTGAGCACCCGCGCACGTCCCGAGACGTGGCCGCCGAATGAGTTCGTGACGCTGACGACGACGTCGTCCGGAAGCAGTCGAAGCGCTCGCGCCGCCACTTCGTCGTGCTGCGTCACGACGTGCTCCCTGGCGCCGAGCTCCTCCCCGCCCGGGAGGGAGCCCCAGAGCGGGATCGCGCCCAGCAGGTAGTTCGACGCGAGCACGACGAGGACGACGCTCGTAACCGCCCTGCCCCGCGCGCGCAGCCGCCGCGCGCCGAGGACGGCGGCCGCGACCAGGCCCGGAATTGCCGCAGCCGTGTAGTGGAAGTGGATCGACTGCTGGGTGCGCGTCGTCGAGAGCAGGTTGGCTGCGAGCTCGGGTAGGGCCGTGGCGGCGGCGAGCGGTGCGAGCAGGGGGAGACCCGCGAGCGGTAGGAGCAGCTCGAGCAGGTACGGCACGCCGTCACCATCGAACGCCTCGCCGAACACACGCGCGGGGTCGGTGACGAGCGTCTTCGCGATCCCGGGCGGATCACCACCGACGGAGCGATAGCGACCCTCGAACGCGGACGAGCCGGCCGGCGCGAAGTGTGGTACGACGACTCCGATCGCCAACGCCGCCACGCCCGTGCCCGCCGCTGCGATCGCGAGTCCGGCGCGACGCCGGCCGCGTGCGAGGGCGTACCAGATCCCGAGCGCGGCGACTGCGAGCCCGATGTGCTCCTTCGTCAGGCACGCCGCGCCGCCGGCAGCCGCAAACCGAACGAGCCGGCCCTCGTCGAGGAACCAGAACGCCGCGAGCAGGAGCGGTGTCGCGAGTGCGACCGGATGAAACTCGTTCAGGGTGAGCCACTGCGTTGGCGGGTAGAGAAGGTAGGCAAGTGCGAAGCCGGCTCCGGCGCGCTCGGAGCCGAGATGCTTTCGCGCGAGCAGGTAGACGGGGAGCGCACCAAGTGCGACCGCGACCGCCTGCACCACGAGCAGCATCGCCGGATCCGGCCAGAGCCACCAGAGCGGGGCGAAGGCGGCGAGGATCGGATCGAAGTGGGCGCCCAGGCGGGAGAACTGCTGACCCTGGAGGCCGGTCACGTCCAGAAGGTCCCCGTGGGCGCTCGACCAGACGGCTTGCACCATGTTCCCGAGGTCGAATCGGCCCGTGTTGAAGGCCTGATGGCGCAGGACGGACAGGGCGCCGAAGCCGCCTGCGTACGCTGCGATCGCGCTCCACAGGACGAGGCGCCACCTCACGGACGCATGAGCTGCTCGAGCAGGCTGCGCCAGCGCCGGCCCAGCACCACCTCGCTCGCGTGAGCTTCGTAGGCGGCGCGGCCGCCGGCAGCGAGCTGCCGCGCGAGCGAGCTGTCGGCCGAGACTCGTCGGATCGCTGCGGCAAGCGCGCTGGGATCCTCGGGTGGAACGAGCAGTGCGCTCTCGCCATCGACGAGCAACTCCCGCGCGGCCGGCGTATCGGCGGTGACGAGCGGCACGCCACACGCGAGCGCCTGGAAGGCCTTGTTCGGGATCACGCGCCGCGCCTTGGAGCCGGCGCCGAAGATCCCGAGCGCGCAGCCGGCGCAGGCGAGCTCTTCGGGGAGGTGCTCGTACTCCACCCACCGGATCCAGTCGACGTTCGGCGGCCCGTCGCGCAGTAGCGCCTCCAGCTGTCCGCTGCCCACGATTCGGAACCGCACCTCCGGGGCGAGTGTGGCAGCGGCCAGGATCGTCGGGAGTCCGTGGAGGGGGATCAGCTTCCCGACGAAGAGCGCGTGAAAAGGTGCGTGGGGTTGCCAGACGGGTTGAAAGACGCGCTCCTCGGCCCCGACGAAGCAAACGTCGACCCGCTCGCGGCCGATGCCGCCGAGCTCGGCGAAGAAGTCCGCGTTCTGCTCCGTGTCGGCCACGACGAGGTCGGCGCACCGGAGAGCGAGCCGGTCGAGTGCTCGCAGGGCCAATGCCGGAGGCGAACCTGCGCCGAAGCGCCTGCGGTCGTCCACGAGCGTCTCCGTGAGCGAGACGAGGGGGTTGAAGACGAGCGGAGTGTGCCCGCGCCCAGATGAGGAGAGGAGCCGGGCGAGCGGCATGTCGAGCTGCCCGGGGTAACCGACGATGACCGCGTCGGCGTCGCGCGGGCGCCCGCGGAGGGCGAGTCTCAGTTCCGCACGGAGGAGTCGCAGAGCGCTTCCGCCGCCGGCCGTCCACTTGTGCCGTGAGGACTCCCACACACCTTCGTGCCGTTCCACGACCTCAACGCCTGCCCGGCGCAGGCACGAGATCACCTGTGTGTTCCGTGGGTAGCCCCGCTCGTACGTCCCGAAATAGACGACGCGCACGCTAGCGGCCCCTGGCCGGCGACGCTTCCCGGCCGGCGGAGTCGGCCTCCAGCGCCGCCTCGCACCGCTCGCGGCGGAGCGGCACGCCACGAACCGCTAGCCGGGAATCCGTCAGCGAAGGATCTCGTCCACGTGGCGCTCGGAGGTGAGCGCGACGCGCTCGCGCTCCTCGTGGTGACTCGTGATCAGCTCGCTCAGGAGCCCCAGCGACAGCAGTTGCACGCCGACGACCACGAGGAGGACACCGAGGGTGAGAAGCGGCCGGTGGCCGATGGCGCTGCCGCCGATCTTGACCGCGGCCAGGTAGACGAGGATGGCGGCTCCGAGGAATCCGAGGGTGAGCCCGAAGCCGCCAAAGAGGTGCAGCGGGCGGTGTCGGTAGCGACCCATGAACGTGACGGTGAGCAGGTCGAGGAAGCCCCGCACGTACCGCTCGACGCCGTAGCGCGAGCGCCCGTGCTCGCGTGGACGGTGGTTGACCGGCAGCTCCGCGACGCGGTAGCCCCGGTAGTGGGCGAGGACGGGCACGAAGCGGTGCAGCTCCCCGTAGAGCCGGAGCCCCTGCAGCACCTCCGCGCGGTAGGCCTTCAGGCCGCAGTTCAGGTCGTGCAGTCGCAGGCCGGAAAGGCGGCCGGTGACGGCGTTGAAGATCCGCGACGGGAGCCGGCGCCGGAGGGGATCTCGCCGCCGCGCCTTCCAGCCGGAGACGAGGTCGAACCCTTCGTCGAGCTTCGCCAGGAGGCGTGGGATCTCGGCCGGGTCGTCCTGCAGATCGCCGTCGATCGTGACCACGAACTCACCTTGCGCCTCCTCGAACCCCGCCTGGAGAGCGGCCGCCTTGCCGAAGTTCCGTCGCAGGCGCACGATGCGAACGTTGGCTGCCGCCGCGTGTAGGCGGGTCAGGGCGGAGAACGTGCCGTCCGTCGACCCGTCGTCGACGAAGACCGCCTCCCAGGGTCGGTCGAGCGGGTCGAGGGCGGAGCCGAGCTCGTCCAGGAGCAGCGCGACGCTCCGCTCCTCGTTGTGCACCGGAATCACGACGGAGATCACGCTTGTAGCGTAGTGGGGATGCCGGGGCTGCTCTCCATTGAGGACGCGCTCGCGCACGTCCTCGCGCGCGCCCAGCCGCTCGAGGTCGAGAGCGTCCTGCTCGCCGACTGTCGAGGGCGCGTCCTCCTCGAGGAGGCTCGCGCCGCCGTTGACCTGCCACCATTCGCGAGCTCTGCGATGGATGGTTACGCGGTCCGCGCGGCTGACACGCCGGGGAGGCTCGAGCTCGTAGGCCGGGTGGCGGCCGGGCGTCCCGCCGGCCGCTCGCTCGAGCAGGGCCAGGCGATGGGGATCGCAACCGGCGGAGCGGTTCCGGATGGAGCTGATGCGGTCGTGCCGATCGAGCTAGTTGTCGATACAGACAACGGCATTCACATAGAGGCTTCGGCCAAGGCAGGTGACCACGTGCGTCCGGTGGGGGGCGACGTGCTCGAAGGTGCGGCGATTCTCGAGGCCGGCACGCGGCTCGGCCCCGCGCAGCTCGGCGCAGCTGCAGCGGCGGGAGTGGCCTCGCTACGGTGCGCACGACGGCCGAGAGTCACGGTGCTCAGCACGGGTACGGAGCTACGGCGACCCGGTGCTGAGCTCGGCCCGGGCGAGATCTACGAGTCCAACTCGGTCATGCTGGTGGCGGCGCTTGCCGTCGAGGGCGCAGAGGTCGACGTGCTCGACTCGGTCGCAGACGATCCGGGGGCGCACCGCGCGGCGATCGAGCACGGCCTCGCCGGCGACCTCCTTGTCACCTCGGGAGGCGTCTCTGTAGGCCCCCACGATCTCGTGCGCTCCGTCGAGCGCGAGCTCGGCGTGGAGGAGGTGTTCTGGCGCGTCGCGGTGAAGCCGGGCAAGCCGGTGGCTTTCGGCACGCGGGGCCGCACGCTCGTCTTCGGTCTGCCCGGGAATCCCGTGTCCGCGCTCGTTGGCTTTGAGCTCTTCGTTCGGCCGGCGCTGCGCGGGCTGCAAGGCGAGCGCTCGCCCGGCCCGAGGTACGCGTACGGCAGCCTCGGCGCGCCACTGCGCCGAAACGGGGCACGCGACGAGCTGGTGCGTGCCCGGACGCGCACCGAAGGGACGGAGGTCGTGCTCGACCCGGTGGCGGGTCAGGACTCGCACATGATCGTGCGGGCTGCTGCGGCCGATGCGCTCGTGCTCGTTCCGCTCGGCGTTGGAGAGCTCGGAGCAGGGGAGCGGGTGCGGTACCTCCCGCTCGGGTAGGGGACGATCAGCCTGCCGCGAGTGGAGCGGCCTCGGTCTCGCCGGGCGGGGTGATGCTCACCGGCTTCGCGTAGACGATGTACCGCTGCGTGGCAAAGAACCGCGGATGGCAGGCCTGGAGCGCCAGCTGCTCGTAGCCGCGAGAGCGGAGGACCGAGAGCTCGGTCGCGGCGACGATTCGGTGTCCGGTGACGACGTACTCGATCGTCCCGTACGGGAGCTCGACGTAGACCTCGTCGCCCCGCTCGAGTCGGTCGATGCGTGAGAAGGGCGCGCCGAACGTCGTCCGGTGCCCCGCGACGTACACGAGCTCGCCCTCCCCGGGCATGCCGGAGGGGAGGTAGCGTCCGGGACCGCGCTTCAGCGTGCTGGAGTCGGTTCCGTTGACGACGATCTCGTTCACTCCGAGGCGCGGGATTCTCAGCCGCGCGATCGCGTCACCCCGTTTCGACGCTTTTCGCCACGCGATCGCATCTCCCTTCACGCCCCGGCGGATCTCGGTCGGGGTTGCAACCGGCTGCGCGACGGGTCGCGAGCGTTGGATCAGTTTCAGTCTCTGCTCGAAGCTGTCCGCGAGCTCCCGCTGCTTGTACTCGTGAACGGCAGCCGTGAAGGGGTCCTGCCACTGCCAGACCGTCACTGCCCAGCCGAGCAGACCGAGACCGGCGACCACCAGGAGCGTGCCGAAGACCCTCGCGAGTTGCCGCATCATCCCTCCATCGCCTGCCGGTCTTCGACCGCCGCCGGCCGATTCCTGGCGGCCCTCACATGCCGAGCCAGCTTGCGCAGCCGCGCGCCTCGAGACCCCGAGCGGTCACGCGCGTACGCCGCGTAGCGTCCCGCCCCGAGTACCGCGAGTTGCGCCGCCGCCGCGAGCCAGGCGAATCCGAGGACTGCCGGGAGGAGCGGCGCGTACCCGGAGCCGAGGAGCGAGAGCAGATACCACGGCGCACCGCCGGCGACACCGTACCGCTCCGCTACCGACACCGCGAGCAGCAGCGGGCCCGCGAAACCCGCTGCAAAGAGTGCACCGCGCGCGGCTGCCGGAGCGTTGTGGGCCTGCGGCAGCCAGAGCCACGCGTAGAGGGACGGCAGCAGGAAGATCAAGGCGTACGGGTTGGTCGCGACGACGAGCAGCGCGATCAGCCCGAGCAGCAGCAGCGCGACGCAATAGCCCGCCAGCGTCTCGTCGACCTGCGCCGGCCGGCGCGGGATCAGTCGCTCCCGACTCACGAACCACCCGGTGAGGAGAAGCACACCGAGCAGCGCCAGCCCCGAGAGCGAGGGGTCGGCCGCACTCGGAACGGCGAGCGGCGGCGGGCGCCCGGGCTCGGCGTCCGGAAGGAGCCCGATCTTGGCGGCGAGGATGACGAGAACGGCGGCGTAGCACCAGAAGGCCAACCTGTGCCGAAGACTGCGGACCGCCGGAAGCAAGGGGATACGGCGGCGGCGGCAGCGCGCGAAGAGGTCGATGGCGCCGATCAGGAACGGCAGTAGCGCGGCGATGAGGACGAACTGAATCGCCCACCCGCGCACGATCCGGCGACCGAGGTAGACGTAGCTCGTCGTTGCGCCGTCGAGCTCCAGCCCTCCGTCCAGAGAGGCGATCAGTCCTTGTGAGGCGCGGCCGAGCCCCGCCAGCCGCTCGGCTCCGATGCGAGTGTCGGCGAACAGCGGCTCGACCCGCTCGCCTGCCGTCGTCAGCGTCAGCGCTGGAATCCCCCTGGCGACGAACGGCCCCTGCTCCCCGAGCGTGAGCGGAAAAGCAAGGTCGACGAGCTGGCGGAACGCGCTCGCTCGCCGAGGCTCGACGCCCGTCTCCTCGAGCACCCGAGCGGAGGCGGTTCGAACGAGCCCGGACGCGGGCGAGCGCGGCCGGTCTGCGGCGACGACGAGCCGGGGGACGTTTCGTCCGGCGACGGCATCGAGGCTGAGGACAGCGGCGGCATCGGCGGCATACGGGGAGTGGGTGGCGAACCGTGCGGCGCCGAGCGCTCCGAAGGCGCCTCCGTCGGTGGAGACGAACACGAGCCGGTGCGCCGGTCTGACCCGGAGCCCCCCCGGTCCCGTGAGCGGCGCGAACCCGCGCGCCAACTCCACGAGCGCCGCGGTTCCGGACGCGTTGTCGTTCGCGCCGGGCCCGGTGCCGTCGTTATCCCGGTGCGCGATGACGACGATGGCGCGCGGGGAGGCGCCCTGGGCGACCGCGACGATATTCCGCAACTCGACCTCTCCTCGCCCCGGGATGGTGGCCGCGAAGGTGTCCGTGCGGGTGCCGAAGCCGTAGAGCTTGAGCTGCTCGCGGAACCATTGAGCGGCGCCGAGGGCGCCCGACGAGCCCGGTGAGCGGTCGGGGTAGGCGTCCGCCAGCTCCCTCGCAAGGCCCGATGCCGTCGCTCCGTCGAACGTCGGCGGCAGCGCCGGCGGTGGGAGCGGCCGCGGTTGCCCGACGGTGAAGGCGGCCAGGAGGAGCGGCAATGCGACCAGGAGCCAGGTTCCGCGTACGAGCCTGGCGTTGATCGGCCGCCTTCCCGGGCCGGGTCGGAGGCGAGCGCCGGTCTGTGGCCCGGTTCCGGCCGAGCCACTGCCGGCGGGGAACCTGGGCGCCATCATGACCGGGTCTATAGTAGGCACAGGGCGCGTTCTCGAGCGACTTTCGCGCCGTCCGACCATGCCGGACGCCTCGACCATCCTCCTCGTCGACGACGAGGACTCCATTCAGAAGTTGCTTACCTATCCGCTTGAGCGCGACGGGTTCCGCGTCGTTTCCGCCCGCGACGGCGATGAGGCGCTGCGGCAGTTCGCGGTGCACGACGTCGACCTCGTGGTGCTCGATCTGATGCTGCCCAGGATCGACGGTCTGGAGGTATGCAAGCGGCTGCGCTCCCAGAGCACCGTCCCGATCATCATGCTCACGGCCCGCGACGACGAGCTCGACAAGGTGCTGGGGCTCGAGCTAGGCGCCGACGACTACATCACGAAGCCGTTCTCCATTCGCGAGTTTCGGAGCCGCGTCCGCGCTCTACTGAGGCGAGCGGCGGCAACCCGGGCCGGCGAGCGCGAGCCGGAAGAGGTGATCGACGAGGGCGAGGTGCGGATCGACCTCCCGCGCCGCTCCGTGGAGGTGCGCGGGCAGGAGGTGCAGCTGACCTTCGTCGAGTTCGAGCTCCTGAGCGTGCTCGCGGCCTCACCCGGGCGCGTCTTCTCGCGGCGGCAGCTGCTCGAGCGGCTCCGGGGCGGCGCCGACTACCGCGAGCCGCGCACGATCGACGTGCACGTGCGGCACCTGCGCGAGAAGATCGAGGAGGATTCGCGTGAGCCACGTCTGATCCTGACGGTGCGTGGCGTCGGCTACCGCTTTCGCGAGCGCTGAGTGGCGATCCGCGGGATCCGGCTGCGCCTCATGCTCGCGCTCCTCGTGGTGGCGGCCGGCGCTTTGGGGGTGGCGTATGTCGTGGTCGTGCCAACGCTGGAGGAGCGGCTCGTCGAGGCAAAGCTCGATCAGCTCCAGCGGGACGCGCGCCTGGTCGCGGCCAACCTGAAGGACTTTTCGAGGGCGCAGACGCTGGCGGAGGAAGCGTCGGGCGGCGTCCTCGCGAGAATCGTCATCTACCGCGTGGTCGCCTCCACCCCGCTGGTCATGGGGGATTCGAACTTTGAGTCGCGCGACATGGAGCGGAACGTCCTCGCGCGGCGGGCGGCCCGTACAGGTGAGCTTCAGCGCGCCTCGGTGACGCGCAACGGACGTCAGTTCGCGGAGGTGGCGATCCCGCTCGAGGGAGCGGTCGTCCTGCTCAGCGACTCGCTCGCGGACCCGCTCTCGAGCGTCGAGTTCGTCCAGCGGCGCCTGCTGCTGGCGGGGCTGATCGCCCTCGGGGTCGCCCTCGCGCTTGGGTACGGCGCCGCCTCCTTGCATGCGCGCCGGATCCGGCGGCTGGAGCGTGCCGCCGATCGGATCGCCGGCGGGCGCTTCGACGAACCGGTCGTCGACGGCGGGAACGACGAGCTGGGACAGCTGGCGACCGCGTTCGAGCGGATGCGCAGCCGGCTCGAGAATCTCGACCGAGCGCGTAGCGAGTTCATCGCGAACGCCTCGCATGAGCTGCGGACGCCGCTCTTCTCGCTCGGCGGCTTCCTCGAGCTGCTCGAGGACGAGGAGCTCGACGAGGCGACCCGGCAGGACTTCGTGACGACGATGCGCGAGCAGGTGGAGCGCCTGGGGAAGCTCGCCACCGACCTACTCGACCTCTCCCGCCTCGACGCCGGCCGGATGCACATCGAGACGGAGCGAGTGGAGCTCCGCTCGGTTGCCCAGGTGCTCGTCGAGGAGTTCCGCGCGGTCGCGGAGCAGCTCGCACACGAGCTCGAGGTGCAGGTGGACGGCGAGCCGGTGGCGCTCGCCGATGAGCTGCGGGTGCTGCAGGTGGGCCGCGCCCTCGTCGACAACGCCCTCGTCCACACGCCTGCGGGCACCCGGATCACGGTGCGCGTCTGGGCGGAGGACGGGCTCGCCGGCCTGTCGGTCGCAGACGATGGGCCGGGCGTACCGTCTCAGCACGCCGAGCACGTCTTCGAGCGGTTCTACCGTGGGGAAGGCGACCGAGCGTCGGGGAGCGGCCTCGGCCTTGCGATCGCTCGCGAGCTCGCAGCTGCGATGAGTGGCTCCGTCGCGCTGCGCTCGCAATCCGGCCAGACGGTGACCACGGTGATCCTGACCGCGGCACCGGCGCTTTCACGTGAAAACGAGGCGGCCGCCGTTTCCACGTGAAAATGATCGCCTGAGCAGCGGCGTAGCGCCGCTACAGTGGGTCGATGCGCGGGGGAGCGGTTGCCGTCGTTGCGTTCGTCGCCGCCGCGCTCGGCGCGAGCGCCGTGCTCGTGATCAGCAAGGCAGCGGGGTGGCTCGAGGGCGAGTCCGGACCGGCGCAAACCGTTGTGCTGCCGGCCGCGACGGGCGCCGCCGCTAGCTCGGCCGCGCCATCCTCCGCGCCGCTCGTCGGGAACACGTTCGACCCGGCCGGGATCTATCGGCGCACGTCTCCCGGTGTCGTCACGATCTACGCGATCTTCGAGGGTGGCTCCCGCTCGCAGGGCTCGGGCCTCATCGTCTCCCGCGAGGGTCACGTCCTGACCAACTCGCACGTGATCCGGACGCCTGCGGAGGCCTCGGTGTCGCCGCGGACTGCCAGCAGCGTGTTCGTCGCGTTCGCGGACGGCGACCGCTTGCCCGCGACGATCGTCGGCTACGACCTCTTCAACGACACGGGAGTGATCAAGCTTGACCCGGGCGACCACACGATCACTCCGGTGCCGCTCGGTGACTCGGACGACGTGGTCGTAGGCGAGCCCGTCGCCGCGATCGGCAGCCCGTTCGGCAACGAGAACTCGCTCGCGGTCGGCGTAGTCTCGGCCGTCTCCCGCTCGATTCCGTCGCTGACGTCGCGCTACTCCGTCGCGAACGCGATCCAGATCGATGCGCCGATCAACCACGGCAACTCCGGCGGCCCGCTCCTCGACGCACAGGGGCAGGTGATCGGCGTCAACACCCAGATCCGGTCTGAATCCGGCAACGCCGAGGGTGTCGGATTTGCGATTCCGATCAACTCGGCTCGGCGGTCGATGGAACAGCTGATCGCTACGGGCCGCGTTGCGTACGCGTACCTCGGGATCAGGACGCAGGACGTCACGCCAGCGCTGGCGCGGGAGTACAGCCTCGGCGCTGGCCGCGGCGCGCTGATCGAGGAGGCCGTCGAAGGTGAACCCGCGGATCGGGCCGGCCTGCGGGGATCGACGGAGCAGCAGGTGTTCAACGGCTCCTCGGTGGGCCTCGGCGGCGACCTCATCGTGGCTCTCGGCGGCGAGGAGGTCGCGAGCGCCGACGACGTCGTGCGGATCGTCACCGACCAGCTGCTGCCGGGAGAGACCGTCGGCGTCACCGTGATCCGCGGCGGCACGGGCCGTCGCGAGACGGTTCGCGTCCGGCTGGACGAGCGGCCCGCCGTGCCGTAGTCGTTTAGCCGGCTGCTCGCGGCGGAATAGGTGCTGGAGGTCGAAGGGCTTCGCCGGAGAAACCCGAAGGAGCGGAGAGGCGTGAGCGAGCGAGCTGCTGCGATGGTTCAAGGGGCCGAGGAGACGAGGACGGTACGCTTGACGATCCCGGCTAAGCCGGAGTACATCAGCCTCTCCCGACTCGCTCTGACGGGCCTCGCTCGCGTTCGGCCGTTCCCGGAGGGCACGCTGGCCGACCTGAAGCTCGCGCTGACGGAGGCCTGCTCGAACTCGGTTCGCCACGCCTACTGCGGCGGCGAGGGCCACGTCGAGATCAGCTTCGAGATCAGCGAGGACAGACTCGTCGTCGAGGTGGTCGACAACGGCATCGGCTTTGATCCGGAGCGGGCGTCGGGCAACGGCGACGGCGCGGAGCTCGCGGAGGGCGGCCTCGGGATCGCGATCATCCGCTCGATCGCGGACGAGGTCGAGATTGGCAAGCACCCGCGTGGACGGGGCTCCCGGCTGCGCTTCGTCAAGCGTCTTTAATGCGCTAGAGGCTTCGTGTGAAACTCATGCACGTACGGTCGGGCCCATCCTCCGCGCACACCCGAGTCTCACGCAGGCCTCTAGTGCACTAAAACTAAGGCAGGATGAGGGAGCGGCGAAAACTGATCGTCGTCTCGAACCGCGGCCCCGCCACCTATGGGCGGGACGGGCAGGGGCGCCTCACCGAACGACGCGGTGCCGGTGGGCTCGTGACTGCGCTGCGACCTCTGGTGGCTCAGCACGACGTCACCTGGATTGCCAGCGCACTCTCGGAGGACGACCGGCAGCTGGCTGCCCAGGGAACGCTCGACCGGACCGGCGCCGAGGGCTACCCGTACCGGCTGCGGCTCGTGGCGCACGCGCATCGGGCCTACGACCTCTACTACAACGTGGTCGCGAACCCGATCCTCTGGTTCGTCCAGCACGGCCTCGACGGCCTGCACGAGCGGCGCCTTGCTCAGCTCGACGGGGCCTGGAGCGACGGCTACGTTCCCGTGAACGCAGCCTTCGCCGCCGCCGTCTCTGAGGAGCTCGACCGGGACCCGAACGCGGCGGTCTTCTTCCAGGATTACCACCTCTACCTCGCTCCCCTCCTCGTCCGCAAGCGCCATCCCGACGCGCTGATGGCTCATTTCGTTCACATCCCTTGGGCGAGCTCCGACGAGTGGGAGGCGCTTCCGACCCCAATCGTGCGAGCCCTGCACGAGGGGTTGCTCGCAAACGACGTCGTCAGCTTCCACACGGCACGCTGGCGGCAGGCCTTCCTCGATTCCGCACGCGCCCTCTCGCTCGAACCGGAGCGGGCGCGGGTCGCTGCGCACCCGATCTCGGTCGACGTCTCCGAGTTCGACGAGCTCGCGGGCAGCCAGCCGGTTCTCGAGCGCGAGCGAGAGCTCGTCGCCCGCCGTCCCGACCACCTGATCCTGCGAGTCGACCGAACGGACCCGTCGAAGAACGTGATCAGGGGGTTCCGCGCGTACGAGCGGCTGCTCGATCGCCGCCCCGACCTCGTGGGGCGGGTCCAGATGCTGGCGCTGCTCGACCCCTCCCGGCAGGCGATCGCCGAGTACGCCGAGTACCGTGCTGCGATCGAGCGCGAAGCCGGCATCATCGAGGAGCGGCATCCAGGCGCCCTGCGCCTTCGCATCGCAGACGACTTCCCGGAGTCGATCGCCGCGTATAAGCAGTTCGACGTGCTGCTCGTGAACTCCCTTCGCGACGGGCTCAATCTCGTCGCGAAGGAGGCGCCGCTCGTCAATCAACGTCGTGGCGTTGTTGTCTTGTCAGAAAACGCAGGCGCATTCGAGGAGCTTGGCGCCTGGGTCGTCCCGATCGACCCGCTCGACGTCGACGGACAGTCAGCGGCGCTCGAGTACGCACTCGAGCTGCCGCCTGATGAGCGCGCCCGGCGAGCGGAGGCGATCGCGGCTTACGTTCGCGAGCACGACCTGGCTCGGTGGTCGGCGGCGGTGCTGGAGGATCTCGACCGCGCCAGTACGATGCGCGCGTGAGCGACCTCTCACACGTCGATGACTCCGGCTCCGTTCGGATGGTCGATGTCGGCGCGAAGCCGCTGTCGCGCCGGCGCGCGGTCGCATGCGCTGTCGTGACGATGGCACCGGCGACGGCCGAGAGGCTTCGCGAGCTGCCGAAAGGCGACGCGCTGGCGACGGCGCAGCTCGCGGGGATCATGGCCGCCAAGCGGACGAGTGAGCTGATCCCGCTCTGCCACCCGCTGCCGCTGTCGGCAGTCGATGTTTCGCTCGCAGTGGGTGCTGCCGAGGTGGAGATCACGGCGGCCGCGGAGACGATCGCGCAGACCGGAGTCGAGATGGAGGCTCTCGTCGCGGCCTCCGTCGCCGCGCTGACGGTCTACGACATGGCGAAGGCGGTCGACAAGGAGATGGTGATCAGCCGGGTGCGGCTCGTCGAGAAGACGAAGGAGCTCGTCTGAACGCTGCGGTGCTCACCGTCTCCGACGGGGTTGCCTCGGGTACCCGCGACGACGCCAGCGGCGATCTGCTGGCAACCCTGCTGGAATCTGACGGCTTCCGCGTCGAGCGGCTGATCGTCCCGGACGAGGCCGGCGAGATCGCGCGCGCGATCGCCGAGCTCGCCGAGTCCGCGCAGGTCGTGTTGACGACCGGCGGCACCGGTGTGGCGCCGCGTGACGTCACGCCGGAGGCGACGCGCTCGGTGATCGACCGCGAGGCGCCGGGGATCGCGGAGGCAATCCGCGCCGACTCGATCGCGAAGACGCCGCACGCCTTGCTGTCGCGCGGGATCGCCGGCATCCACGGGAAGACGCTCGTCGTCAACCTCCCGGGCTCGCCGGGTGGCTGCCGGGACGGGTTCGCGGTGCTGCGGCCCGCGCTCGCCCACGCGGTGAAGCTCCTGAGCGGCGCACCAACCGCCCATCAGCAGACGTAGCGGGGAACCCGTGGCCGTGACTGCGCTGAGCCTTCCGAGTCGCTTCGCCTCACTCGTCAAGCTCGAGCACACGATCTTCGCCCTGCCGTTCGCCTACGTGGGTGCGGTGCTCGCCTGGGACGATCTCCCGTGGGGGCAAGACCTGCTCTGGATCACGGTCGCCATGGTCGGCGCGCGAACCCTTGCGATGGCGCTCAACCGCCTGATCGACGCCGAGCTGGACGGCCGCAACCCTCGCACAGTGGGGCGCGAGCTACCGTCGGGAACGCTGACCTCGCCCCAGGTTCTCGGCCTGTCCGGTGTGGCACTGGCCGCCTTCGTCGTGGCCGTGCTCCAGCTCGATCCGCTCGTGCGCTGGCTCTGGCCGGTGCCGGTGGTGATGTTCGTCGTCTACCCGTACCTCAAGCGTGTCACCTGGCTCTGCCACCAGTGGCTCGGAGCGTCGCTCGGCCTTGCGCCCCTTGGTGCCTGGGCGGCCGTGAGGGGCGAGCTGCCGTGGCAGGCATGGGCCGTTGGCGGCGCCGTCGCGCTCTGGGTGGCAGGTTTCGACCTCTTCTACTCCTTGTTCGATCTCGAGCACGATCGCGCCGAGGGGCTGTACTCCTGGGCGCCCAGGTTCGGTGAGCGGGGTGTCTTCATCGCGGCCCGTCTGCACCACGTCGCCGCTGTCGCGCTCCTGGCGCTTGCGGGACTCGGTCTCGACGTCGGCCTCCTGTACTGGCTGGGCCTCGCGGTGGTGGCGGCGCTTCTCGCCTACGAGCACTCGCTCGTGCGGCCCGGGGACCTGCGCCGCCTGGACGCGGCCTTCTTCACCGTCAACGGTGTCATCAGCGTTGTCTTCTTCGGCTTCGTGTTGCTCGACGCGGTCGCCGCGTAGCGTTCTCGCCGGCCGACACGCACCAATCGTCACACTGCTGTGACGATGTCGTTGCACATCCGGGTAGGGATCGTCGTTAGCGTGTCTTCAGGGACCTCGGGGGTCCCCTGGGGCCACGTACGGTGATTTCGGCGCGGGCGCTCGAGAAGCGGTACGGGCGCAAGCGGGCGCTGCGTCCACTCGACCTCGACGTCGCGTCCGGCTCGTTTCTCGTCGTCACCGGCGCGAACGGATCCGGAAAGACGACCCTGCTGCGGCTCCTCGCCGGGCTGGCGGCTCCAAGTCGGGGCACGCTGGAGGTTGCGGTCGACCGTGGCCGTCTCGGGTACCTCGGTCACGAGGCGCTCGTGTATCGGGAGCTGACCGCGCTCGAGAACCTCGACCTCTACGGCCGGCTCTACCGCGTCCCCGAGCGCCGGGAGCGGATCGGCATGCTGCTCGAGCGCTTCGGTCTCTGGGAGGCGCGGGGCGAGCGAGCCAGCGCGTTCTCGCGCGGGATGCTCCAACGACTCGCGCTCTGCCGAGCGCTCCTGCACGATCCGGACCTGCTCGTGCTCGACGAGCCGTTCACCGCTCTCGACGTGCAGGGGGCCGCTCTTCTCGACCACCAACTGGCGGAGCTGGGGGGGACGCGGACGGTCGTTGTCTCGACCCACGAGCCGGAGCGCCTCCAGCGACTTGCGTCGGCTCGGCTGGCGCTGACATGACCTTCCTTGCCGATGTCGCGACGCTCGCCCGCAAGGATCTGCGGCTCGAGCTGCGCGCCCGGGACACGCTGCCCGCCATGCTTCTCTTCGTCGTCTCCACACTCGTCGTCTTTCGATTTGCGCTGCCCGAGGGGGCCGACGACGTCGCGGCGCAGGGGTTGCTGTGGGTGGCGCTCGTCTTCACCGCCCTGCTTGGGCTCGCGCGGGCCTGGGCCCCGGAGCGCGAGGGGGGAGCCCTCGAGGGACTCGTGCTCGCGCCGACCGACCGTAGCGCGATCTGGCTCGGAAAGTCCGCGGCGGTCTTCATCTTCTTGTGCGCCCTCGACGCGGTTGCGCTGCCCGCGTTCGCGCTCTTCTTCGCTCCCGTCAGCCTGAGCACGGTCGCAGGGGTGCTGCTCGCGAATCTCGGCATTTGCGCGATCGGGACCCTGCTTGCCGCCATGGCTGCCGCCAGCCGGACGCGTGAGCTGATCCTGCCGCTCCTCTTCCTGCCGCTCGCGATCCCGCTCGTCGTGGGGGGCGTCGGGGCCGGCGTGTCTGCCGAGCCTGCGCGCTTCCTCGCGTTCCTCGGCCTGTACGACGGGGTCTTCGCGATACTGTGCTGGGCGTCCTTTGAGTACGTCGTCTCTGAATAGATCCGGCTTCGGGAGCCCGGTTCCGCTGCTGGCGGTCCTCGCCTCGGGACTCGTCGGCATCGCCCTCGCCCTCGTCTTCTTCGTCGCGCCCGAGGACGCCGACCAGGGCCTCTCGCAGAAGATCTTCTACTTCCACGTCCCGATCGCGCTGACTGCGTACGCCTGCTTTGGTTGGGGCGCCTTCAAGGCGCTCCTGCTCCTCTGGCGAAAGGAGGAGCGGTACGACCTCGAGAGCTATGTCGCGGTGCACCAGGGGACGATCTTCGGCGCCCTGACGCTCGCCACTGGGTCGATCTGGGCCAAGGCTTCGTGGGGGCACTGGTGGCTCTGGAGCGAGAACCAGCTTGTGCTCTTCCTCGTGCTCTTCCTCTTCTACTCCGCCTACTTCATGCTCCGCTTCTCGATCGAGGAAGGTCCGCGCCGGGCGAACATCTCCGCCGTCTACGCGCTCTTCGGCATCGCTCTCGTGCCGGTGAGCTTCCTCGCGATCCGGCTCGCGGAGAACGTGATCCACCCAACGGTCTTCACGCGAGAAGGGCCGCAGATGACCGGGACGATGTTCTTCACGTTCTGCGTCGCCTGGGTCGCGATCTCGGCGCTCGCCTACGCGCTCTATCGCCTCGAGCTGCTCGGGAAGCGGCTCGACTCGAACCTGCGGGAGCTCCGCGAGGCGCTGAGCTCATGAGGCCGGCCCTCGAAAGACCAAGCTTGTGAGACCGCGCTCGTGAGCGGCGGCGAGAAGTACCTCGCGGCGGCGTACACGGTCATCTTCGTGACTGTGCTCGTCTACGTCGCGATCATCGCCGCCAAGCTGTCGCGGCTCGAGCGGGAGACGGCCGAGCTGGCCGGGTTGGCACAGGAGCGCCGTCCTGACCGTGGCTGAGCTGCTCGTCCTGCCTGCGCTCCTGGCCTACGGTGAGGCGGCCGTCGCCTACCTCGGCGAGCTGCGGGGCCCCGGCCTCGCCGGCCACCTGGCCACCTGGGGGGTTCGGCTCGGCTGGATTGCCCAGACGGCGCTGCTCGTGGGGCAGGCGGTCTCGACGGACGGCTTCCCTTGGGGCACCTGGGCCGGCTCGCTGAACCTGTTCGTCTGGCTCGTCGTGGGCGCATACCTGATCTGGGGCTGCAAGCCCCGCTACCGCCTGCTCGGGCTCGCCGTCATGCCGGTCGCGGCAGCTCTCTTGGCGCTCGCCTGGGCCGGCGGCGGCACCAGCCTGGCGGATGGCCACGCGGCGGGCCTGGCGCTGGTGATCCACGTCGGGCTGATGCTCGCCGGCTTCGCCGGTCTCACCCTCGCGGCCGGGATGGCCGCGCTCTACCTCTGGCAAGAGCGGCGCCTCAAGCGCCACGAGCGCGGGGTCCTGCGAGTGCGAGTGCCGCCCCTCGACGCCCTCGACCGACTGGCCGCCCGCAGCGTCCTCGCTTCGCTCGTGCTGCTCGCGCTCGGGATCGGCGCAGGCGCGACAAGCTTCGAGCGCGGCGACTTCGACGCGGCGATGGGAGTGACTCTGCTGATCCTCGCCGTCTACGCAGCGCTGCTCGTCCTCCGGCACGAGGGCAGGCGTGGCCGCCGGGCGGCGAGTCTCAACCTGCTCGGGTTTGCGCTCGTTGCGATCGTCCTGCCGCTGACCCACTTCGCCCAATGAGCATGACCAGTGAGCATGATCCAGTGAGCAAGCTGTCGCTCGTCGGTGTCTCGCACCACAGCGCTCCGATCGAGCTGCGTGAGCGAGTAGCGCTGGCACCGGCCGCAGCGGCCGAGCTGGCTCAGAGGCTCGGCCGCGAAGCGGTCGTGCTCTCGACCTGCAACCGCACCGAGGTCTACCTCGTGCGGGACGAGCACGCGGAGGAGCTCGCGGTCGAGGCGCTGACCGAGCTTGCGGGCGACCGCGCGAGCGAGCTCGTGCCTGCGCTCTATCGCCTGCGCGACGAGGCGGCGGCGCTGCATCTGTTCCGCGTCGCGGCGGGTCTCGACTCGCTCGTGCCCGGAGAGGGCGAGATCCTCGGTCAGGTGCGGGCGGCCTACGAGGCCGGTGCCACCGGGCCGTTCCTCGACCGCCTCTGCCGGCAGGCCCTGCACGTGGGCCGGCGGGTACGGATCGAGACGGCGATCGCGGAGAGCCCCGCGTCGGTGCCTGCCGCCGGAGCCGCGCTCGCGCAGCAGGTGTTCGAGGAGCTAACCGACAAGCGGGTACTGCTGATCGGGGCCGGGAAGATAAGCGAGCTCACCGCCCGCAACCTGATCTCGCGGGGAGCGACGATCGCGGCCGTCGCGAACCGCACGCTCGCGCACGCCGAGGAGCTCGCGGCCAGGCTGAATGCGAGACCGGTCGACCTCGACGGGATTCGCGCCGAGCTCGTCGAGGCAGACGTCGTCGTTGCGTCGACGAGCTCGACCGGCACGGTCGTCAGCAGGGCCGACGTTGCCGCGACGCTCGCCCTGCGGCGAGGGCGTCAGCTCCTGCTCGTCGACCTCGCCGTGCCGCGCGACCTGGATCCCGCCATCAATGAGCTGGAAGGGTGCTTCCTCTACGACGTCGACGACCTCGAGGCCGTCGTCGCCGAGACGATGGCGGGCCGTCGCACCGAAGCTGCGCGAGCCGAGAAGCTCGTCGCGGCGGAGGCCGAGCGCTTCCGCGAGTGGCAGGCCTCGTTGGAGGTCGTGCCCACGATCGCCTCGTTGCGCGCGCTCGTGGAGGAGATCCGCGACAGCGAGCTGGCGCGTGCCGGCTCACGTCTCTCAGAGCGTGAGCGAAGGCAGGTCGAGTCGGTCACGACGCAGATCCTCGCGAAGCTCTTGCACCTCCCTACGATCAGGATGAAAGAGGCCGCCGCGGCGGCCGATGGGGTCGTCTATGCTGACGTGGTGCGGCATCTGTTTGGGCTGGAAGAAGAGCGGCGAGCGTGACGACGCGCTTTCTGACCGGCCGCCCGCTGCCGCTGCAGGCCCCGACTGCTTTCGTTCGGATCCGGCCGCGCACGGCGCTCGACGGCCGCGTGCGAGCGTGCGGTGAACCGCGCCCCTCCAGCGGGCGTTGGCGTCGTAGCTGTGCTCATCCGCGTCGGCACGCGCGGCAGTAGGCTCGCTCTCACCCAGGCCGAGCACGCCGCTGACCTGCTGCGCGGTCCTGGGATCGAGATTGCGCTGGTCCCGATCACGACGGCCGGCGATCGCGACCGGACGAAGCCGTTCGGCCAGATCGGCGAGCGCGGCGTCTTCGTCAAGGAGCTCGAGGAGGCGCTGCTCGCGGGACGCGTCGACGTTGCCGTGCACTCGGCAAAGGACATGACCTCGACCGACACGGACGGTCTCGCCGTCGGAGCCTACCCACCGCGTGAGGATCCGCGGGACGCGCTCTGCGGCGCCGAGGAGCTGCGGCCGGGGATGCGCATCGGCACGGCGTCGGTGCGCCGCCGCGCGCAGCTGCTTGCACTCGAGCCGTCGTTGTCGATCGAGCCGCTGCGCGGCAACGTCGACACACGTCTCCGCAAGCGCCGCGAGCGGCGGCTGGACGCGATCGTGCTCGCCGCCTGCGGACTCGACCGGCTCGGCCTGGAGCGTGAGATCGGCCTGCGCTTCGATCCACGGGAGCTACTCCCCGAAGCGGGTCAGGGTGCGCTCGCGCTGCAGGTGCGCGCGGGCGAGGAGGAACTCGTCGCCGGTGCGGACGACCACGAGACGAGGCGACGGGTCGAGGCGGAGCGGCGGTGCGTCTCGCTCATCGGAGGCGGCTGCCTCGCGCCGGTTGCCGCACACCATGACGGAGAGCGGCTGTCCGCCCTCGTAGCCGACGAGGACGGCGCCTGGATCGAGCGGAGATCGGGTGTGGACGCCGGCGCTGTTGCACGTGAGCTCCTCTCGGCCCTTCCGTGAGAGTGGTGGTGACGCGTCCGTGTGGGCAGGAGGTCGAGCTCGTCCGGCGACTGGAGGCACTGGGGCACGAGGTCACGCACTGCCCGCTCACCAGCATCGAGCCCCTGGGCGACGATCCGGTGGATGTCGACGACTACGACTGGGTCGTGTTGACGAGCGCCAACGGGGCGCGCGAGCTTCGGCGCCGCCTGCGCGGAACGCCACGCAGAGTGGCTGCGATCGGCCGCGCGACGGGCGAGGCGTGGGGGCCGGTCGACCTGGTGCCGGCGGTCTCCACACAGGAGGGCCTTCTGGCGCAGCTGCCTCGGCCCGCGGGTCGCGTCCTCCTCGCCGCCGCCGAGGGTGCTCGGCGGTTGCTCGTCGATGCGCTCGATGCCGACTTCGTGCCGCTCTACCGGACGCGGGAGCTCGAGCCGCCCAAGTTCCCGGAGGGCGACATCGTCGTGCTCGCATCGTCGTCCGCGGCGCGCGCCTACGCTCGTACGGGAGCCGCGACGCCGGCGATCTCGATCGGCCCGGAGACGACCACGGCTGCGCGAGGTGCCGGCGTCACAGTCCGCGCCGAGGCCGAGACACACGATCTGGAGGGCCTGGTTGCGGCGGTGCAGCGCCTGGCCGGTTAACGTCGTGCCGTGTTCATCACGTTCCTGAGCGACTTCGGGCTGCAGGACGACTTCGTCGGCACCTGCCACGGGGTGATCACGGGTATCGCGCCGGAGGCCCGGATCATCGATCTCACCCACGGGATCCCGCCGCAGCAGGTGTTGCAGGGCGCCCTCGTGCTGGCAAACACGCTCCCGTACATGCCCGCCGGGGTGCACCTCGCGGTCATCGACCCGGGTGTCGGCGGCGCCCGGCGCGCGCTCGCCCTGCGCGACGAGGACGGGCGCTTCTTCGTCGGACCCGACAACGGGCTGCTGCTGCCGGCCGCCGAGCGCGCGGGCCTCGCAGCGGCGCACGAGCTCGCCAACCCGGCGTACGCGCTCAGCTCGATCTCCCGGACGTTTCACGGCCGCGACCTGTTCGCGCCGGCCGCGGCCTATCTCGCCCGAGGCGTGCCACTCGATGAGCTCGGCCCGCCGCTTGCCCACGACGCGCTCGTTCGGCTCGACCTGCCTCAGCCGGAGGTCGGCCAGTCGCGCATCGCGGCGACGATCCTCTATGTTGACAATTTCGGCAACATCGCGCTGAACCTGACGCGTGAGCACGTGGATCGCGTCGGGATCGCGGCGGGCACGCAGGTGGAGCTCGAGCTCGGGGGAGAGCGCGTTTTCGCCGTCGCTGCGCGCACCTTCGCCGATGCGCGCGTCGGCGACATCATCCTCTATGAGGACAGCTACCGGAACATGTCCGTCGCGATCAGCGCCGGCAACGCCGCCGAGCTGCTGGGCGCGTACGCCGGGCAGAGCATCCGGATCAACGTGCTGCTCCCCTAGGCTTTGGGCCGGCGCTCGAGAGCTCGTACGATGGTTTCCATCCCCTGAAGCGAGTTGTAGGGATCGCTCCCGCCGAACCTCGGGGCGCAGGTGTAGCAGTACGGCATGTTGACCGCGACGACGACGCCGGGCAGGTAGACGTGCGCGAGGAAGCGGTCGAAGGGTGCGCCCGAGCAGGCCGCCGGCTCGACTCCGTAACCGGAATGGATGACGGCGCGGCCCTTCGGCAGAGCTACCGTGCGGGCTCTCGCACACGGTGAGTCCCATACCAGACGCCCGAGCCGCGTCCCCAGAAACCGCTTCCAGGCCGCCGGGCGCCACAGGTCGAGTGTGATGCCTCGTTCCCGCGGCTGAGCTGCTCCGTAGTCGATCTTGACCACGTTCCCGGGTCCGCCGCCCGGGGTGATGGGACCGAAGGTGTCTGCGAGCGTGAGCTCGTGGAGATCGCCCCCGGGTGCGAAGCTGCGCCCGAGCCAGTAGATGTCGATGCCGATCGCTGGATTGTCGAGTGCGACCTCCCGATCGTTCTCCTCGTCAGCGACGACAGGTTCCGGGTTCGCGATCCTCCCTTGCTGTTTGCGTGCGAGTCTCAGCGCCGCCTGGGGGCCTCCTTCGCCTCCGACCCCGCCGGCGAGCACGATCGCGACCACGCTGCGCGATCGCCACAGCACGACCGAGGCCGGCTGGCCGGCACGACCTCGTACGAGAGCCTCCGCGGAGAAGACCCTGGTCGCCGCGCCGATGCGGGCGTTCGTGCGCTCTTGAAGGCGACGTGCGCCCGTCGTGTACTCGACCAGCTCGCGACCCAGAGCAAACCCGGCTCGTGCGCCCTCCTCGTCGGCGAAGACGAGCGCGATGCTCTTGATCAGCGGCGGGTTCCCAGCCACCGACCTGAGCGGCCGGTAGAGCTGCTCGAACTCCTCAACGCACGCGGTAGGTCGCCGGTCGACCACGAGCGCGGCGAGACGCGCGGGAGCGCCTTCGACCCCGATGCCACAGCCGCTGTCGTCCCCTCTCTGATACCCGCCGGAGAGGTCGGACAGGCGTAGCGTCAGCTCGGCAGGATCGAGAGCGGCTGCTTCGGCACCTGTCGCGCTGGAGCCGCCGCAACCCAGGAGCACCGGCAGCAGGGCCAGGCAAACGAGGTACCGGGAAACCGAGGGAGTTCGGCGAGGCCTCATCGTGTCTAGATCCAGCTGAACGTCTCCTGCAGGAAGGGGACGAGGAAGTACAGGAGGAAGGCGACCGACGCGATCCACATGAACGGGTGCAGGTCGCGTGCGCGGCCCTGGGCGGTGCGGATGACTGCAAAGGCGAGGAAGCCGATCCCGATGCCATCGGTGATCGAGAACGTGAACGGCATGATCATGATCGTCAGCGCCGCCGCCAGGCCGGTGCCGAGATCGGTGAAGTCGATCCCCGCGAGCCGGCGGGGCTGGCGGCCCTCACGCTGTGCCTCCGCCTCGTCCTCCATCTCCGTGAGGGCCGACATCATCAGGAAACCTACGATGATGAGTGCGGGAGCCGTTGCCTGCGGAGGCACCATGCCGATGATCGGCGCGAAGAACATGAACGGAAAGAAGAGCGCGCCCGCGACAACCGCGACCCAGCCGGTTCGACCTCCGACGCCGACTCCCGACGCCGACTCGATGTAGGTCGTGGCCGAAGACGAGGACGCGGCGCCGCCGGCCACCGCGGCCAGCGAGTCGACGAGCAAGGGCTTCCGGATCTCGTGCATCCGTCCGTTCTCGTCCAGGTATCCGGCTTGTCGGCCGACCCCGACGAGTGTGCCCATCGTGTCGAAGAAGTCTGCGAGGAAGAGCGAGAACGCCCAGACGATCGCGGAGATGAACGCCAGCTCGGTGAAGGCGTCGAAGTTGAAGTTGCCGAGCAGCGTCAGGTCGGGCGTCTCGTAGACGTCGCCCGGCCAACTCGCGCCGGAGACGAAGCCGGCACCGCCTTCCGACGTCTCGTTGATGATCGTCGCAAGGATCGTCGTCGCCACGATCCCGATCAGCAGGTCACCGCGCACGCCTCGGGCTCGGAGCGCGATCGTGACCACGAGGCCGAAGAACGTCACGAGCACCGGCCAGGTCGTGAGCGGGGCGAGGTCGACGATCGTCCCGGTGCCGCGGACGACGAGGCCGGAGTTGACGAGGCCGATGAACGCGATGAAGAGACCGATCCCGATCGCAATCGCCTTCTTCAGGTCGAGCGGGATCGCATCCATGATCTTCTCGCGGGTTCCGGTCAGGACGAGGATCGTGACCGCGATCCCCTCGACGACGACGAGCCCCATCGCGGCCGGAAACGACAGACCCTCGCCCGCCACCAGGCTGAACGCGACGACCGCGTTCAGGCCGAGCCCGGGCGCGATCGCGTAGGCCTTGTTCGTGTAGAGGCCCATCAGGATCGTCATCACGCCCGCCACGAGGCACGTCACCGCGAGCACCTGGTTGAACGGGAGGCCGATCTCCTGTAGTCCCTCAATGCCGGCGAAGCTCAAGATCTGGGGATTGACGAAGATGATGTACGACATGACGACGAAGGTGGTCGCGCCCGCCATCGTGTCTCGCGCGAGCGTTGTGCCGTGCTCGCCGAAGCGGAAGCGGCGCTCGAGGAAGCTCGACTCGAGGCGTGCCGCGTTGTCTGCCATGGACGTCTCCTTGAACTCGAGGGACGGACAGGGTGAGGATGAGCACAAACACGAACGAAATGCCAGTCCCAACCACACGGCCTGCGCGGGAAAGATGCGCCTCGCCCCGCTCGTCTTAATGACGACCAGCCCCCGAGAGGAGCTCACGATGACCGAGCGGGGCAGGGCCGGTACTACGTCCTGAAGGAGGCCGAGCTCGTCGCGGACGACCTGCACCTGGGCCGCGCCGGCGGTCGCATCGCCGCCGAGGTGATCATCGGGCTGCTGGCGGCCGACCCGGGTTCGTACCTCGCGGCCGAGCCGCGCTGGCGGCCCACCCTGTCCGCTCGAGCTGGCGGCGGCGACTTCCGCATGACCGACTTCCTCACCTTCGCCGGTGTCGACCCCGCGAGCCGCGGGCAGCAGCGGGGTCGCTACCGGAGAGTTCCTGTAGTGGCGAGAGCCGGACTTGAACCGGCGACACCACGGTTTTCAGCCGTGTGCTCTACCAACTGAGCTACCTCGCCGCGTAACCATGCGCCTTTGCGTGGCCAAAACGCACGGCTAACGATTCTAGCGACGTCATCGTGACAAGTCGCGGGTCACGGCGGCGATTCGTCAGCAGCCATCCCGGCCCTCAGTCCGGTCGGTTGGGAAGTCGGTGGAGTCCGAGTACGCCTGCGACGGCGCGTGCCGCGAGCAGCCGGTCGTGCGGTGCCTGTCCGGCGAGTCCGATGACGGTGCCCTCCAAGGCGCCGATGAGGGCGAGCGCGACGGTTCTACCCGGCGGGCCGGCGGGGATTGTCCCCGCCCTGCGCCCCAGGTTGATGAGGCGGGCGCAGCGCTTGATGAGCGATTCGGAGATCCGTTCGAGCTGACGGCCCACGGGATGATCCTGACCGCCGAACTCGAGCCGCAGTGCGATCGCGACGCGGGCGACGTCGCGCCGGCAGTACACGGCATGACCGCGCGCCAGGGTGATGAGCGCAAAGACTGGATCTGGCTCCATGTCAAGGAGCCCGCCGACCTCGCGCCGCCACGTCTCATCGACCCACTCGAGCACGGCCAAGGCAAGGTCTTCCTTGTCCTTGAACTGGTGATAGAGCGCACCGCGGGTGTAACCGGCCTCACGTGCCACTTGCTCGAGGACGAGGTTTCCGTAGCCGTAGCGCGAGATCCCCCTCGCGGCCGACTCGAGTAAGGCGCTGCGAGTGCGTGCACTTCGCTCGGCCTGCGTTGAACGGCGATCGTTGGCCGACCGAGCCTTCGTCGGCGGCGGTGGCGCGCCTGGATTAATTAGTCCGAACATGTATGTATGTTATTGTACCGAACTCGATGCTGAACAAGTACGGCACCGAGCGAATCGAGGCTGGGTAATGAGGCTCCCGAACACCGCGCACACCTCCCGACCCTGGCGGATCCACGAGCTCACCCGCGACTTCCGGCTCGAGGACGTGTGGGCGCTGCCGACACCAGGCGGTCGGGACGACTTCCCCCGGCTTGTGCAAGGGATTGCCTCGGGCGACCCGGCGCGAGGCTCGTCGCGCGCCGTCCGCACGCTCTTCGCGATCCGGTGGAAGGTCGGGGAGCTGCTCGGTTGGGACAGGCCGGACGCCGGCCTCGGTTCCAGGGTGCCGTCGCTCCGTGACCGGTTGCCGCTGGACCTGCGCGACGCCCCAGCCGGCCCCGACTTCGACGCGCTCCCGTTCACCTCGCTCTACCTGCTCGACGACGAGTGGGCGGCGGAGATCGCCAACCAAACGATGCACGGGATTCTGCACCTCGGCTGGGTCCCGCACGGGACCGGCGGCTACCGCGGCCAGATGGCCGTCTACGTGAAGCAAAACGGACTGCTCGGAACCGCTTATATGGCCGCGATCAGGCCGTTCCGGCACCTGATCGTCTACCCGCCGATGATGCGACAGATCGGTCGTAACTGGCGGGCGCGCGCCGGCGATCCGACACCCGCGCACACCTAACGCCAGGTACTCGCCTGCGGGTGGCGGCTAAGCTACCTCGCCTCGCGAAGCGCGCGCGTAAGCGGTTGCTGAAACCGCTTACGTTACCCTGAGCACTTGGGCGCACGACCGACGATCTACGACGTGGCTCGCCTGGCCGGTGTCTCGACGGCGACCGTCTCACGTGCGCTCAACGGCACCGGGCAGATCGCGCCGGGGACGAGCGCGGCGATCCACGCGGCAGTGCGACAGCTCGGGTACCAGCCGAACACCGTCGCGCGCAGCCTCGTCACCAAGTCGACGCAGACGATCGCCCTGCTCCTGCCTGACATCGCAAATCCGTTCTACGCGGCGCTCGTCAAGGGGATCCAGCAGCGGGCGCTCGCGGCCGGCTCGATGATGCTCCTCTGCACGACCGAGGGCGACCCCGAGCGAGAAGAGCAGTACCTGAGCCTCCTTCGGGCGAAGCAGGTGGACGGAGTTCTCGTCGACGGCCTCGTGCTGCCGCCCGAGCGGATCGCAGACTTCGTGCGCGAGGGGCTGCCCATCGTCTGCCTCGACCGCGACATCGACTCAACCTCCGTCCCGCTCGTGCAGGTCGACAACCGGCTCGGCGCACGGCTGGCCACCGAGCACCTACTTTCGCTCGGACACACGCGGATCGCGCACGTTGCGGGCGCGCCAGGACTTCGCATCAGCGACGAGCGCGTCGAGGGTTACCGCACTGCACTCGTCGCGGCGGACGTCGAGCATGATCCGGCGCTCGTTGCCGTGGGCTCCTTCACCGAAGAGGGCGGGTACAAGGCCGCCCACGAGCTCCTCGCCGCCTCGGAGCTCACGGCCATCTTCGCTGCCAACGACCTGTCGGCGCTCGGCGCCTTGCATGCAATTGCGGAGAGCGGGCGCCGTGTCCCCGACGAGGTGTCGGTCGTGGGGTTCGACGATCTGCGGCTCGCCCGCCACACAACGCCGCCGCTGACGACCATTCACCAGCCGGCGTTCGAGATCGCCGAGCGGGCGACGCAGCTCCTGCTCGACCTCGCCGGTGGGCGTGACGTGCCGCAACGCCTACATCTTCTTGAGCCCGAGCTCGTCGTTCGGGGCTCGACCGCCACACGCTTGACACGCGTTATGTAACCGCTTACGGTAACCGCTTCCATGGCGGGAGGTCTCCAAGTTGGTGTGGTCGGAGTCGGCCGGATTGGCGCCTTTCACGTCCGCACGCTGCGTGCGCTCGCGGGCGTTGCGTCCGTGAAGTTGACCGATTCCGAGCCCGCCCATGCGAGGAGGGTTGCGAGCGAGGCCGGCGCAGAAGTGGTGGACACGGTCGAGGCCCTCGTCGAGGCTGGAATCGACGCGCTCGTGATCGCGACGCCGACGCCGGCGCACGGACCGATGCTGCGTCTCGCCGCAGCGGCGGGTATCCCTGCGTTCTGCGAGAAGCCGGTTGCACTCGACGTCGCGACGATGGACGATCTCGTCGCGGAGGTCGAGCGTGCCGGGATTTTCGTTCAGATCGGTTTTCAACGCCGGTTCGATGCGGGCTATGTTGCCGCGCGCAACGCGGTCGCAGGCGGGGCGTTGGGCAACCTGTTCGTCGTTCGCGCTGCGACGCACGATCCCGCGCCGCCGGCCGAGGCGTACGTTGCCGCCGCGGGCGGAATCTTCCGCGACCTCCTCATCCACGACTTCGACGCGGTGCGCTACGTGAGCGGACAGGAGATCGTCGAGGTGTATGCGGACGGCGCCGTTCGGGAGACGGCTTGGTTCGAGCGCCACGGCGATGTCGACACCGCCGTGGCGACCTTCCGGCTCAGCGGCGGCGCGCTCGGCATCCTGTCGGGGACGCGCCACAACCCGCTCGGATACGACGTGCGGCTCGAGGTGTTCGGCACCGCGGACAGCATCGCCGTCGGCATCGACTCCCGGAGCCCGATCCGCTCGGTCGAGCCTGGTGCCGTCCCGCCGCGCGAGGTGGGCTACCGGAACTTTCTCGAGCGGTTCGAGGCGGCCTACCGTGCCGAGCTCGCGGCGTTCGTCGACGCAGTGCGCAATGGGGGCGAGAGCGCGTGCTCAGTGCACGAGGCGCGCGCCGCACTTCGCGTCGCTCTCGCAGCCGATCGCTCGCGGACCGAGCGGCGCCCGATCTCGATCGAGGAGGTGGCTAGCGCCGAAGCTCTCGCCGGTTGAGAATCGCAGCACTCGAGTTGCACCGACAAAGGAGACGGGACACGATGAACGACGAAGTTCTCGAGACGATCGAGGAGACGGGGCTCTCGCGCCGCGGCCTCCTCGTCAAGGGCGGCCTAGCCGCAGCAGGGCTGACCGCGCTCGGTGGCCCCACCGCAGCAGCGTTCGGTGCGACCGCCGGCACCAGCATCAAGGTCGCGGTCGTCACCCACGGCGACACCGGCTCGTTCTGGTCTGTGTTCAAGAAGGGCGTCGACCAGGCCGCTCGCGATCTGAAGGGACGCGGCGTGAGCGTCACGCAGGTGTACGCGAACAACAATGTCGCGAAGCAGGTATCCGGCCTCAACGCCGCGATCGCGGCGGGAGCGAAGGTCATCGCGACCTCGGTGCCGGACGCGAGCGCCCTCAAGGACCCGCTGACCAAGGCGTCACAGAGGGGAATCCGGATCATCACCGTCAACTCGGGCCTCGGCGACTTCGACTCGCTCCCGGCATACATGGTCCACGTCGGCCAGACCGAGGACATCGCCGGACAGGGTGCCGGGAAGCAGTTCAAGAGCGCCGGTGCGAAGAAGGTGTTGGTGGTAATTCACGAGGCGAGTAACTCGGGTCTCGTCCAACGCGCAAACGGCGTGAAGAAGATCCTCGGCAGCGGCGGGGTGAAGGTGCTGACGATCCCTGACGCGAAGTCGGACATCCCCGGCACGAAAGCGAAGGTCAAGGCGGCCTTCACCGCCGACAAGTCGCTCGACGGTTTTCTCGGCCTCGACCCGGACGTGACGATCCCGTGCACCGACGTCG
>JBBJOI010000058.1:0-12604 GCA_037721555.1 Gaiellaceae bacterium
CGATCGAGCGACTCCACTCGCTCAGGAACAACCTTGTTGGGTCCTACAGCTAGGCCTGCTCACGACCGCGTACGCCCCGTCGACCGAGAAGCTGCGGGAGGTGACGGTGCTCGCCCGCCTGTTCCGCGAGCAGCCGACTCCCGAGCTCGCACGTTCTGCGCAGCTCGGCGTCGAGTCGGCGGTCTCGCCGAACGAGCGGCTGCAGTACCGCCTGCATCCGTGGACGAGCTTCGTGATCGTTCCGTTGTTCGCGCTTGCAAACGCGGGCGTCGACCTGGGCGGCGGCGTCCTCGAGCGTGCCCTCCACTCGCGCATCACTCTCGGGATCGTCGGCGGCCTCCTCGCCGGGAAGCTGCTCGGCATCAGCATCGCGGCCTGGCTGGCTGCGCGCGTGGGGCGCTTTCCGCTGGCCATTCCCTATCCGTCGCTCGTCGGTACGGCAGCGGTCGCAGGCATCGGCTTCACCGTCGGTCTCTTCATCGCCGACCTGGCGTTCAAAGGCGAGCGGCTCGTCGAGGCGAAGGTCGGCCTCTTGGGTGCGGTAGTCGTCGCCTCGACGCTCGCGTTCGGGCTCTTCCGTCTGCTCGACGCGCTTCCACGGCCCTGGCTCGACCGGCTCTCACCCGTGCAGGCCCCGGCGCTGACCGACCTCGCTGTCGCCGTCGAGGAATCGCGCGACCACGTCCGGGGGCCAAGCTCTGCGTCCGTCACGCTGGTCGAGTACGGCGACTTCGAGTGTCCCTACTGTGGGCAGGCAGAACCAGTCCTGCGCGAGCTCCTACAGACGCTCGGAGCAGATCTGCGCTACGTCTTCCGGCACCTGCCGCTCGCCGACGTCCACCCGCTCGCGCCCGCCGCGGCCGAGGCGGCCGAGGCGGCAGCTCGGCAGGGCGCGTTCTGGGAGCTGCACGACCGCCTCTACGACCACCAGGACGAGCTCGCACCACCTGAGCTGGAGGAGCACGCGCGCGCGCTCGGCCTCGACGTCGATCGCTTCTCGCAGGAGCTGCGCCTCCACCTGCATCGGGGACGGGTGCTCGAGGACGTGGAGTCGGCCGATGCGAGTGCCGTCGCGGGCACACCGACCTTCTTCGTCAACGGCCGGCGGCACCACGGGGCGTACGACCTCAAGACGCTCTCCGAGCTCGTCAGCGCCGCCGCCGAAGCCGCCCGTCGAAGCTCCGAGTCCGCAGGCGCGCGGTAGGGTCAGGGGCATGAGCGAGGTCCTGACCGCCCGCGACGGCGCTGTCCTCACGATCACGCTCAACCGGCCGGAGGTCTTCAACGCCTTCAACGCAGCGCTCCACGCGCAGCTCGCCGACGCGCTGTCCGAGGCGGCGGACGCGAGCGTGCGCGCCGTGGTGATCACCGGGGCGGGCAAGGGGTTCAGCTCGGGTCAGGATCTGAAGGAGTTCGGCGAAATGCCGGATTCGATCCAGGAGCGGCTGGAGCAGACCTACCACCCGAACATCCGGGCGATCCGCGCCCTCGAGAAGCCCGTGCTGGCCGCGGTCAACGGCCCCACGGCCGGTGCCGGACTCTCGCTCGCCTGCGCCTGTGATCTGCGGATCGCGGCCGACAGGGCCACCTTCGTCCCCGGGTTCATCGGCATCGGCCTCGTCCCCGACTCCGGCGGTTCCTATTTCGTGCGCCGCCTGCTCGGCACCGCGCGGGCGTTCGACTGGATGACGACGAACAGACGCCTGACGGCGGTGGAGGCACACGCCTGGGGTCTCGTCAACGAGGTGGTCGAGACCGAGGAGCTGGCCGCGCGCGTCGCCGGGGTGGCCGGCATCTACGCCGGCCTGCCGACGCGCGGGATCGCGCTGACGAAGCAGCTGTTCGATCACGGCGACACCGCCACCCTCGAGGAGCAGCTGGCTCTCGAAGCTCAGTTACAGCAGGAGGCGACGGGAACCGCGGACTTCGCGGAGGGCGTCGCCGCGTTCATCGAGAAGCGCCCGCCGCACTTCACCGGCGCGTAGGAAACCCGGGGCGCGTAGGAAAACTGGTGTCGCAGCGTCGCAAAGTCGTCCTCGCCGGGACGATCGAGACCACCGACTACCACACAGCAGGCGAGCCGTTCCGGATCGTCACCGGCGGGATCGATCCTCCCCGCGGCCGCACGATCCTCGAGTGCCGCCGCGACGCGGCCGAGCGGCTGGAAGACGTCCGCGCGCTCGTCGTCAACGAGCCACGCGGGCATGCCGACATGTATGGGGGCTTTCCCGCCCCGCCCGAGCCGGGTGCCGACCTCGGCGTCGTCTTCTTCCACAACGCGGGTTACTCGACTGCCTGCGGGCACGGGACGATCGCGCTCGTGACCTGGGCGCTGGACGAAGGGCTCGTCGCCCGGCAGGAGCCGGAGACGCGCGTCGTGGTGGACGTCCCGTCCGGCCGGCTCGAGACGGTCGCGCGTGTCGAGGAGGGCAAGGTGCGCTCGGTCCGATTCCGCAACGTCCCCTCGTTCGTCTGGGGCGAGGGGTTGCACGCGGCCGGCCGAACCGTCGACGTCGCCTTCGGCGGTGCCTTCTACGCCACGTGCGAGGAGCGAGTCGAGGCTCGCGAGCTGCCACGCCTGATCGAGCTCGGCCGCGCAATCAAGCGAGAGCTCGAGGCCGCCCACGAGATCGTGCACCCGCTGGAGCCGGAGCTACGCGACGTCTACGGGGTCGTCTTCTGGCAGGAGGTCGGCCAGTCGACCCAGCGCAACGTCACCGTCTTCGCGGACGGCGAGGTCGACCGCTCGCCCTGTGGCAGCGGTACCTCGGCGCGGCTCACTCTGCTGGATGGCCGCGGCTTGTCTCGCGGAGAGGAGCTCAGGCACGTGAGCATCGTCGGCACCGAGTTCCGGGGGCGGGTCGTGGCCGATGCCGAGGTGGCAGGCAGGCCGGCAGTCATCACTGAGGTCGAGGGCAGCGCCTACCGCACCGGCCGGGCAACCCTCGAGCTCGACCCCGACGATCCGCTCGGTACGGGCTTCCTGCTCAGATGACGTTAGGGTTGACCGATCGCCGACGAACCGGAGGTTGCGCCATGACACTGCGACTGACGAAGCTTGCGCGCCTGCTCGTGGTCGCGCTCACCATCGCGGCCGGTGCTGCCGGCGCTGCCCGAGCCGATCTCGACGATGGGTCGCTGCAGCTCCAGTTCCTGGGTCAGCACATCATTCCAACGGGGACTCAGTTCGACAGCACTGAGGTGGGTGGACTCTCCGGGATCACCTACGACACGCGCCGCAAGGTCTTCTATGCGCTCTCCGACGATCCGAGCCAGTTCGACCCGGCCCGCTTCTACACGCTGCGTATCACTGCGGGCGGCACGCCCAACGTTCAGATCGTCGACGTGACGACGCTCACCGATTCATCGGGCGACCCCTTCCCGCCTTTGAGCCTGGATCCGGAGGGTCTGACACTGACGAAGCGACACACGCTCGTGATCACGTCGGAGGGGTTCGCGAACCGGCTCATCGACCCATGGGTGCGGGAGTTCGGACTCGACGGGCGCGAGCGCCGGTCGCTGCCCGTCCCCACGGCCTTTCTGCCAGTGCCAGACGGAGGTCGCGGCGTCCGCCAGAACCTCGGTTTCGAAAGCGCCGGGACGGCGCCCGACGGACGCGTCTTCACCGGCACCGAGGCCGCGCTCGTCCAGGACGGACCCCCCGCGACCGTCTCTTCCGGCAGTCCGGCCCGACTGCTCCGCTACAACCTGTGGAGCGCCGCGCTCGAGCGGCAATACGTCTACTGGACTGACCCGATCTCCAAGCCGCCCGTCCCCGCAAACGCGTTCGCGGTCAGCGGCCTCGTCGAGCTGCTGCCGCTCTCGAGCACGTCCCTCATCGCGATGGAGAGATCTTTTTCGGTCGGCGTCCCAGGCACCGGCAACACGATCCGGCTCTATACCGCGTCGGTCGCCGAGGCGGACGACGTGAACGGCATCGACAGTCTGGCGCCGTTGCTCGGCAGCATCCGCCCGGCTTCCAAATCGCTGCTGCTTGACCTCGACACGCTCGGGCTGCCGCTCGACAACGTCGAGGGGATGACGTTCGGCGCGCCGTTGCCGGACGGGCGGGATTTGCTCGTCCTCGTCAGCGACAATAACTTCGCACCCACGCAGTTCACTCAGTTCCTCTTCTTCGCGGTCGCCTAAGAGGGTTTGCTCGGCGCACTTACGGGCCGCGTCGCGCTACGGGGCGACGAGCGCGAGCGGCCGGTGACGCTCGACGATCTTTGTCAGCTCGAGGCCACGCGGCAGCGTCCCGAAGGCGCGGCCGCCCTTGCGTTCGAGCCGCGTGACGCAGAACGCCTCCGCCACGCCAGGACCGCCGTGCCTTAGGAGGAGCGATGCCTGCAGCGCGAGGGCTAGCCGCTCGACGAGGTAGCGCGCCCGGCCCTCGTCGACCTGCTCGAGCTCGAGCTCGATCTCGGCGAGGACGACCTCGAGTCGTGGATCGTCGGCAAGTCGCACCTCCTCGACGAACGCCTCCAGGCTCTCGGGCGCCTTCGCCAGCGCGCGCAGCACGTCGAGGCAATTGACGTTGCCGGCGCCTTCCCAGATCGAGTTGAGCGGGCTCTCGCGGAAGAGGCGCGGCAGACCCGACTCCTCGACGTAGCCGTTCCCGCCGAGACACTCCAGGGCTTCGCCGACGACACTCGGCGTCACCTTGCAGACCCAGTACTTCGCCACGGCCGTCGCGACCCTCCGGAAGGCATTGTCGCCCTCGTCGTAGGCGCGGGCCAGCCGCATCGCGGTCAGCGTTGCCGCCTCGGACTCGATGCAGAGGTCGGCAAGGACGCTCCGCATCAGCGGCTGCTCGGCGAGCCGTCGGCCGAACGCGACGCGATGCTCCGCGTGATGGGTCGCCTCGGCGACCGCGCGACGTTGCAGCCCCGTCGAGCCGAGCACGCAGTCGAGCCGGGTGTGATTGACCATCTCGATGATCGTTCCGACCCCGCGACCCTCCTCCCCGACGAGCGCCCCCTGGGCCGCGCGCAGCTCGATCTCCGCCGAGGCGTTGGAGCGGTTGCCGAGCTTGTCCTTCAGCCGCTCGATCCTGAAGCCGTCCTGACGCCTCGGCACGAGGAAGCACGAGAGACCGCCGGGCGCCTGCGCGAGCACGAGGAAGACGTCCGACATCGGCGCCGAACAGAACCACTTGTGCCCACTGAGCAGCCAGTCGCCGTCGCCGGTGGGGTGTGCGGCCGTCGTGTTCGCCCGGACGTCGGAGCCACCCTGGCGCTCGGTCATCGCCATACCGCAGAGCGCGCCCTCCTCGCCCCCACCTTCGCCCCCACGCTCGACCCCACCATCGACATAGCGAAGCGACGTCAGACGAGGCTCCCACTTCGCGGCCAGCTTGGGCTCCGCCCGCAGCGCCGGGACAGAGGCAAACGTCATCGAGAGCGGGCAGCCTGTTCCCGCCTCGACCTGGGACCAGGTGACGAACATCGCCGCCCGCGCGACGTGCGAGCCCGGCACCGGCTCACGCCAGGGCAGCGCGTGGAGGCCCGCTTGGATCCCGAGCTGCATCAGCGAGTGCCAGGCCGGATGGAACTCGACCTCGTCGGCACGATTGCCGTAGCGGTCGTGTGTGCGCAGGGTCGGAGGGTGCTCGTTCGCGAGCCTCCCCCACTCGAGCGGCGCCCCGCCGAGCGCTTCCCCGAGCGCCTGCGCCCGCTCGCGTCCGTAGCCGCCACCCTCGCGCTCGAGTGCCTCGACGAGCGGCCGGTTCTGCGAGAACAGGTCGTAGTCGACGAGCGGCGGCGGCTGGTTCACCGGACGAGGAGGCTTACGACTTCCTCTTCCTCCGGGAAGCGACCCTCGCGCTGCTTCGAGAAGGCGAGCTCGCCGTCCGCGAGCACGTCGAACTGGCTCTTCTCGCCCTCGATCGTCGAGGCGTCATGCCCGTGCTCCCTCAACACGGCTGCGAGACTCGCAGCCCGCCGGTCGTAGCCGCTTCAGACGGGGCAGTAGTGGATCTCGACCCGCATCACTCGATCGTATCCCTCAGATCGTCTTGAACTGCTCGAACGGCTGGCGGCAGCTCTCGCAGTAGCGCACCGACCGGCACGGCGTCGGGCCGAAGATGTTGTCGAGGCGCGTCTCCGTCGAGCCGCAGTAGGGGCACCGGAACGCCTTCGACCGGAGCTGCACGAGCGTCGGCGCACCTGCCGCGCGCGGCGCCGGCGGCGCGAGGCCTGCCTCGCGCAGCTTCTCGCGGCCCGCGGGAGTGATGCGGTCGGTCGACCACGAGTCGTCCATCACCACGTCGATCTGCGCCTCGCCGCCGAGATCCCGGATCGACTGCTCCATCAGCGAGCGCATCGTCTCGAGCGCGGGGCAGCCCATGAACGTCGGCGTGAACTCGACGCGCACGCTCGTGCCCTCGACCTCCACTTCCTTCACGACTCCGAGCTCAACGAGCGAGATCACCGGGATCTCGGGATCCGGAATTTCGGCCAGCGCCTCCCAGACCGCGGTCTCGGTTACCACTGTGCCCCCGCCGGCGCCGAGCGGCGCACCGTCGTCATCTCGCCGAGCAACTCCTCGAGCTCCGCCTCGTGCCGCCCGCGCGGCACCGGCTCCACCGCCGGCAGCTCGAACGGCAGCCGCTCGCGCACGATCGCCTCGAAGGGCGGCCGCAGCTCGCCGTCGAGCATCCCGAGCGCATACGGCCAGAGCTCGAGCATCCCTTCTTGCAGCCGCTCGCGGCCCTCGCCGGATGCGAGCAGCCGCTCGAGCCACATCTCGGCGTGCATCCGGTGGTAGATCTCCTCGCGGTCCATCTTCGCGGCCAGCCCCGCCACCTCCGGGTCGCTCGACGCCTTCAACGCCTCCAGCCGGACTGCATCCGCGGTCTCGTAGAGCCAGTGACGCGCGATCGTCCGCGCCCACTCGAGCCGCCGCAGCTCGACGAGCGGCGCGGAGCGGTACTCCTCGGGCCGGCGATCGAAGGCAAGCGCGTCGGCGTCGGTGCCGAGCTCGCGCGCGACGAGCTCGTAGAGCGCCCTGGCGTGGCCGATCTCGTTCTGGGCGATCGAGGAGAAGGCGACGTCCTCCTCGAGGAACGGCGCGATCCCCGTCCACTCGGAGTTCCGCCAGCCGAGGATCAGCTCGTCGTCAGCCAGCTCCAGAAGCAGTTCTGTTCGAGTCTTCATGCTCCCCCCGCCGAACCCGCGTCGCGCAAGCGGGTCGAATTCTCGGCGGCTGCGCGCGCCTCCTTGAGCCGGGCCTTGATCGAGTACCCGTCGACGCGGCGGTACTTGAGGTCGAACTCGTCGGGGAACTCCTCGATTGTGGTGATCTCCTCGCGCGGCACAACCCAGAGCGCCACCGACTCCTGCCGCCGGGCGTAGAACTCGCGCGCGTAGGCGTCCGCGAACTCGCGATTCGGCGCGTGGAAGGAGCCGCCGTGGACGAACGCCTGCCCCTTCCGCTCCTGCCTGAACACCTCGAAGATCATCCGCACTCCCTGACCGGCTGCGCCAGGAGACGCGGAGTCACGCAGCCTCAGGCAGCATCGTGCGCGAGACCCAGCCGACCTCGGCACGTGACAGTCGCCGGAAGGCGAGCCGCTCCGCCGAGGCGGGGCCGTGACCGGTGACGACGGCCATCAGCTTCTCCCAGTCGGGTTCGGTGTACTCCCAGACGCCGGTCTCCTCGTCCTTGCGGAGCTTCGGATCGGGGATCTCGAGACCGAGCTCGAGGATCTGCGGCACGTAACCGTCGAGAAACTGCTGGCGTGCATCCTCGTTTCCCTGGCTCTTGATCCGCCAGACGTACATCGGATCCTCCGCGGCCGGAATCGGCGTGCCGTGGAAGTGCATCAGCGGCTCCCACCAGCGGAGGAGAGCTTCCTGGACGAGCGCGAATTGCTGGGGCGTGCCCGTCACCATCGCGAGGACGGTGTCGCGCCCGTGCAGGATGTGGAACGACTCCTCCCAACAGACCTTCTTCATCACGCGCGCATAGGGGGCGTAGGAGCACTTGAGCAGCGCCTTCTGGCTGATGATGGCGGCCGCGTCGACGAGCCACGCGATCACGCCCACGTCGCCCCAGCTCTGCGTCGGGTAGTGGAAGACGTTGTGAAATTTCGACTTGCCCGAGACCAGGTCGTCTAGGCAGGCCTCACGCCGCTTGCCGAGATCCTCGACGACGCGATAGATCAGCTGGCAGTGGCCGACCTCGTCCTGGATCTTCGCCGTGAGGGCGAGCTTCCGCTGCAGCGTCGGGGCGCGCAGGATCCAGTCGCGCTCGGGCAGGACTCCCATCAGCTCGGAGTTGCCGTGCATCTCGATGAACTTGATCAGGCGCGCGCGGTACTCGTCGGGCATCCAGTCGCCCGTCTCGACTTGGCCGCCGGCCTGGACGAACTCGAGGAACTCCTGTGTACGCGATTGCAAAGTGGCCTCCATACCGAACGGTCGTTAGCATCAGTGTATCGCCAGCCGACGCCATGAGCTAACCCGTCAGGCCGCCCGCCTTTTCGCGCTCAAGGGCTATCACGGCACCTCGATGGGAGACCTCGCCCAGGCGATGGGAGTGCAGAAGGGATCGCTCTACTCGCTCACCGATTCGAAGCAGGAGCTCCTATACGAGACGATGCGCGAGGGCGCGAGCGCCTTCCACGCCGGTCTCGACGCCATCCCCGAGCGTACTCCCGCGACCGAGCAGATCCGGCTCGCTCTGCGCGCGCACCTGCGGGTCGTCTCGGAGCAGCTCGACGTCTCGACCGTCTTCATTCGCGAGTGGCGCTACCTCGAGGGCGCGCGTCGCGAGGAGATCGTCGGCGAGCGGCGTCGTTACGAGGAACGGCTGCGGGCCATCTTCCGTGACGGCCGCGAGCACGGCGAGCTGCGCGCCGACCTCGACGAGAGCGCTGCGGCGCTGCTCCTTCTGTCGGCGGCGAACTGGGCCTACACCTGGCTCGTCGCCGGACGCGATACGAACGAGGTAGCGGACTCGTTCGCCGCCATCCTCATTGATGGCATCCGCGGCTACGCGACGAGAGCCTAGGCTCCCCTTCGGTGAGCATCGCGTGAACGGCGTCCTCATCGTCAACCCTCGGGCCAGCAAGGTGACCGAGCGGGGCATCGAGCAGATCGCTCGCATCCTGAGGGTCGACGACGTGTTCCGCACCGAGCGGGCCCGTCATGCGACGGAGCTCGCCGCCACGCTCGCCGGCGCCGACCGGATCTACGTCTTCTCCGGTGACGGCGGCTTCAACGAGGTGCTGAACGGGGTGCCCCCGGGAGTGGCGCTCGGGTTCGTGCCCGGAGGAGGCACGAGTGTGCTCCCGCGGCTGCTCGGGCTCCCGCGCGATCCGGTCGAGGCGGCACGCGGGCTCGTGCACGGGCGAACGCGCCGCATCTCGCTCGGCCGGGCCAACGGGCGCCGCTTCGGCTTCAGCGCCGGAATCGGCCTCGACGCCGAGCTCATCCGCCGGATGGACGCACGCGGCCGAGACGAGCACGGCAGGCGTCCCGGCGACGCGATGTTCGCTTGGACTGTGGTTCAGGCGCTCGCCGCTCATCGGGGGCGCTTCGACTCACTGCTCGAGGTGCAAGGACACGGCAGCGCCGCCTTCGCGCTCGTCGCCAACTCCGACCCCTACTCCTACCTTGGCCCGCTGCCGTTGCGGCTGCCACGCGGAGCCGAGCTCGAAGGTGGGCTCGACCTGCTTGCCCCACGCGCGTTCCGTCCGCGCGACCTCCCCGGAGCCGTTCGCTACCTCCTGACCGGCCGGACCCGCGTTCCACTCATCGCGCTCCATGATCAGGATCGGATCGAGATCCGGAGTCAGCTGCCGATGCCGCTCCAGGTCGACGGCGAGGATCTCGGCGACGTGACGAAGGTCGTGCTCGAGGCCGAGCGGGACGTCGTTGACGTGCTCGTGTAGGCGACGTATCCTAGTCCGATGCAGATCAGTCCGATTAGGACTACGCAGGTCACCCCCACCGAGGCGGCGCTGCTGGGACTCCTCTCGCGTGAGCCGACGTCGGGTTACGACCTGGAGAAGGCGGTCCGTGCGAGCGTCGGGTACTTCTGGAGTCCCGCGCGCAGCCAGATCTACGCCGTCCTCCCGCGCCTCGTCGACGCGGGGCTCGCGACGCGCCGGTCGATCACACAACGAGACCGCCCGAACAAGCACGTCTACCGGATCACGGCAGCCGGCCGTCGCGCCCTCAAGACGTGGCTGGAGGCCCCTGGGACGGATGCGGGTGGGCGCGACGAGTTCCTGCTCAAGGTGTTCTTCGGCGGGCTGGCGGGGCCGGATGCCGTCGTCAGCCACATCCGCGCCCGGCGGGGCGAAGCCGAGCGGCTACAGACAGAGCTGGAGGAGATCGACGCTCGCGTCGGCGAAGGAGGCGACGCGCACGCCGCGCTCACCCGCAGCTACGGGATCGCCTGGGCGAAGGCGGTCATCGACTGGGCGAAGACGGCCGAGCAGGCGCTCAGCGCGTGACGCTTCTGGTCGCCCTCGTGCTCGCTCTGACCGGCCCGGCTGGATACACAAATCCGACTCCCGGAAAAGCAATCGCCCTGCAAATACCCGGAATGCACCTCGCGCAGGTACGCCGCAATCTCGTCTACGCCCCCGGCGGTCGCATGGACGTCTACCGCCCCCGCGCAGCCGGTGGCACACTCCCGGCTGTCCTCTTCGTCCACGGCACCTCGCGAGACGAGAGTCCGAAGGACGACGGCCTCTTTGTGGGGTGGGGGCAACTCGCGGCCGCGACAGGGGTCGCAGGCGTGACGTTCAACCACAACGGCGTCCAGGAGGACATCGAGCGCGCAATCCGCTACATCCGCCGGAACGGGCCGCGGCTCGGCATCGACGGTGACCGGCTCTGTCTCGCCTCTTTCTCCGCCGGCGTCACGCCCGCCATGCTCGTCGCGCTGAAGGGGAGCGCCGGGAAGCTCCGCTGCGCCGTCGCCTACTACGGCTTTCTCGACGCGTACTACAAGCAGGCATCGCCGCGCGCACAGCTGACCGCAACGAGCCTGCCGATCCTCGTCGCGAAGGCCGGTGCCGATACCCAAGGGCTCAATTCGAGCATCGATCGCTTCGTCGCTCGAGCGCGCAGAGTCGGTGCGGCCGTCGAGTTGCTCGTGCACGAGCGCGGGCGCCATGTGGTTCGACGCGGCGGCGAACGACCCGCGCGCACGTGCAGTCCTGCGGCGGACGCTCGCGTTCCTGCGGGCGAAGCTTCGACCCTAGGAGCCGCCGAGGATACGATTCCGCGCGATGACCGAGGTGCTGCCTGCGGAGAGCGATCTTCGCCGCGTCATCGGTGACGGCGAGAGCGTCCCCGACGGCGAGGTCGACGGCCTCGACGAGAACGATCTGCTCGAGCTCCTCCGCTCGCTCATCCTGCTGAGGACCTACGACGAGCGCTCGGTCGTCCTCCACCGCCAGGGGCGCATCGGCACCTATGCGATTTTCTGGGGCCACGAGGCGATGCAAGTGGGCTCGTTCCACGCACTCGAGGACGACGACTGGATCTTCCCGAGCTACCGCGAGTCGGCGATCGGGCTCCTGCGTGGGATGCCCGCGGAGACGGTCCTGTCCTGGTGGCGGGGACATCCCAGCGGCTGGTGGAATCCAGCCGACTACAACGTCGCCTCGATCTGCGTGCCGATCGCGACGCATGTGCCCCACGCCGTCGGGCTCGCCTGGGGCAAGCGCCTCAAGGGCGAACCCGGCTGCGCGATCGCCTACTTCGGCGACGGCGCCACCTCCGAGGGCGCCTTCCACGAGGGCGCGAACTTCGCCGCGGTCATGCGGGCGCCGGTGATCCTCTTCTGCAACAACAACGGCTGGGCGATCTCGACGCCGCTCTCCGCGCAGACCCGTGCGCAGGCGCTCGCCGACAAGGCGATCGGCTACGGGATCCCGGCGGCGCGCGTCGACGGCGGCGACGTGCTGGCGGTCTACGAGGCGACGCGAGACGCGGTGGCGCGTGCCCGCACCGGCGAGGGACCGAGCTTCATCGAGGCCGTTACCTACCGGGCCGCCCCGCACGCGACCGCTGACGACCCGTCCGCCTATGTCGACGCCCAGCTGGTGGCGGAAGCGCGAGCCAACGAGTGCGTCGGGCGCTACGTGCGCTACCTGCGTCGGCTAGACGTGCTCACGGACGAGCTCGAGCAGAAGCTCAGGGCCGAGGCGCTCGAGCTCATGCGTGCCGGGATCGGGGCAGCCGAGGCGCAGCCGGCGCCGGATCCGAGCTCCATCTTCGAGCACGCGCTCGCCTCGCCGCCGGACGCGTGGCAGCACGACCTCCACGAGCTACGGCGGATCCTTCGTGGCTGAGCAGTTCCTCGTCGAAGCGGTGAACGATGCGCTCCACGTCGAGATGGAGCGCGATCCCGCGGTGCTCCTGCTGGGGGAGGACGTCGGCCGCTCGGGCGGTGTCTTCCGCGCAACGGCCGGCCTGCTCGACCGCTTCGGCGCCGACCGCTGCGTCGACACGCCCCTCGCGGAGGCGGGCATCCTCGGGTCCGCGGTCGGCCTGTGCATGGCCGGCTTCCGGCCGGTTTGCGAGATGCAGTACGACGCCTTCTCGTACCCGTGCCTCGACCAGCTGATCACCCACGTCGG
>JBBJOI010000059.1:0-11969 GCA_037721555.1 Gaiellaceae bacterium
GCCGCATGCTCGGCATCCGCTACCCGACCGAGGTCAACCTCGTCGGCGACAGCGCGGCGACGCTGCGTGCGTTGCTGCCGTTCCTCGAGCAGAAGGCCGATCGCTCCTGGCGCAAGGAGATCGAGGAAAGCATCGCCGACTGGTGGCGCGTACTCGAAGCGCGAGCGATGAACGAGGCCGACCCGATCAACCCGCAGCGCGTCTTCTGGGAGCTCTCGTCGCGCCTGCCGGACAACTGCATCCTCACCTCCGACTCCGGCTCGGCGGCCAACTGGTTCGCCCGGGATCTCAAGCTTCGGCGCGGGATGATGGCCTCGCTGTCCGGGAACCTGGCGACGATGGGTTGCGGCGTCCCGTACGCGATCGCCGCCAAGTTCGCCCACCCCGACCGTGTCTCGATCGCGCTGGTCGGTGACGGCGCGATGCAGATGAACGGGCTCAACGAGCTGATCACCGTCGCCAAGTATTGGCAGCGCTGGTCGGACCCACGCCTGGTCGTGCTGGTCTTGAACAACCGCGATCTCAACCAGGTCACGTGGGAGCAGCGGGTGATGGAGGGCGACCCGAAGTTCGAGGCGTCACAGGACATCCCCGCGTTCGATTACGCGCGCTTCGCCGGCCAGCTTGGCCTCAAAGGACTGCGCGTCGAGTCGCCCGACGCGATAGGCTCTGCCTGGGACGAGGCGCTCGCCGCCGACTGCCCGTGCGTTCTCGACGTCGTCACCGATCCCGAGGTGCCGCCGCTGCCGCCGCACATCACCTTCGAGCAGGCGAAGATGTTCGCGCTCGCCGTCGCCAAGGGCGACGCGGGCCGGCGCGGGATGATGGAGCAGTCGCTCAAGGACAAGCTCGCGGAGTACCTGCCGGGGCGCCGATAAGCAGTGTCCGGCGTCGAGGTCCACCGCGTTGAGCCGCCTCACGCCGGTGACGAGTTCATCGCTTTCCACGCGAGCGGTGCGCGGATTGTCGGCGAGCTCCACTGCTGTGACTGTGGCTACGGGATCGTCTCGCGCGGGCTACTCCCGGTCTGCCCGATGTGCCGTGGCTCGACGTGGGAGGGGTCGCCAGGGCGGCTGTTCAGTGCGAGCTGAGGCAGAGATTCCGATGACCGTCGCTCGGGCGCGCGTCGAGGCGCCGGTCGAGCGCGTCGCTGCGTCGGCCTACACGATCCCGACCGACCGTCCGGAGTCGGACGGCACGTTCGAGTGGGACGAGACGACGATCGTCGTCGTTGAGGTCGAGGCCGGCGGCGCGCGCGGGCTCGGGTTCAGCTACACCGACGAGTCGGCGGCGGGGGTGATCGAGAGACGTCTCGGGCCTTGCGTCGTCGGGCTCGCGGCCATGGACGTGCCGACGGCGTGGGCTGCGATGGTCGCCGCCGTCCGCAACATCGGCCTCGCCGGAATCGCCTCGACAGCGATCTCCGCCGTCGACGTCGCGCTCTGGGATCTGAAGGCGCGCCTTCTCGAGCTGCCGCTGGTGTCGTTACTCGGCGCGGCCCGCGAAAGCGTGCCGATCTATGCCAGCGGCGGTTTTACCTCGTACGACCTCGATGAGCTCGGCGAGCAGCTTTGGGGCTGGGTCGATGACGGCATCGACCAGGTCAAGATCAAGGTCGGCCGGTCGCCGCGAGACGACGTCGCCCGCGTCCGCGCCGCCCGCCGCGCGATCGGCCCCGACGTCGCGCTGTTCGTCGACGCCAACGGCGCCTACGCGGCCAAGGAGGCGCTCGGGCGGGCCGACGAGTTCGCGCGCTTGGGCGTCAGCTGGTTCGAGGAGCCGGTGAGCTCGGACGATCTCGACGGCCTGCGACTGCTGCGCGAGCGCGCTCCGGCCGAGCTGGAGATCGCCGCCGGCGAGTACGGCTACGACCCGGTCTACTTCCGGCGCATGTTGGCGGCGCGGGCGGTGGACGTCCTGCAGGCCGACGCGACGCGCTGTCTCGGCATCAGTGGATTCCTCGCCGCAAGCGCGCTCGCTCACGCGTTTGCCGTCCCGTTGTCGGCTCATACTGCTCCGGCGCTGCACGTCCACCCGTGTTGTGCGTTGCAGAATGTGCGTCACGTCGAGTGGTTTCACGACCATGTCCGCATCGAGCGACTGCTTTTCGACGGTGTGGTCGAACCCGAGCGCGGACAGTTGCGGCCCGACCTGACGCGACCGGGACTCGGTCTCGAGCTCAAGCGCGCCGACGCTGCTCGTCACCTCGTCTCTGGAGCTTGAGTGACGAGCGAACGGCCGCGACGACGTGCGTGCTAGCCGGCCAAGCCGATGAAGCCGCCGACGATGGCGCCGTAGGCGATGTGCGAGACGAGCGTGGCCAGCGGCGTCTGCCGGCCGTAGTTGATCAGCATGAACCCCGGCGGCTCGAGCAGCGGGGCCGAGCCGGCGGCGTCGAATCCCGTCCCCATGCGCGGATGGAAGACCGGAAGCAGGACGCCGACGAGAGCCGTGCCCGCGAACAGCCCATGCAGGAGCCCGAGAATCGAACCGAGCAGAAATCCGGCATGGTCGACGACCCGGAAGACGGCGTAGTAGACGAGCGCGAACACGAATCCGAAGAGGAAATGGAGTGCGTAGCCGGCGGCCTTGGCGCGGACGCGGTCGGCGGTCACGGCTGTGCCGAGCAGGAACGGCAAGTCCATCCGGGTCAGGCCGAGCTCGCTCGCCCCGCGCAGCATCGTCGTCAGCACGAGCGTGCCGACGAAGCCGCCGGCGAGCGCACCCCAGATCACTGTGCACCCCAGATCACTGGCCGGCCTTTGCGATCGCGGCAGCGGCGTTGATCAGAGCAAGGTGCGAGAGACCCTGCGGAAAGTTGCCGAGGAACGCGCCGCTCGCCGGATCGATCTCCTCGGCGTAGAGGCCGACGTCGTTGCCGAGCGCGACCAGCTCGTCCATCAGCTCGGTTGCCTCCTCGACCCGATTCTGGCGGGCGAGGGCCTCGACGAGCCAGAACGAGCAGGCCACGAAGGCGCCTTCCTCGCCGGGCAAGCCGTCGTCGCCGACGTAGCGATGGACGAGCGGCCCGCGCCCGAGCTCGCGGCGGACGGCGTCGACGGTGCCGCGGAGGCGCGGCGAGTCGGCGCAGTCGTAGCCGGCGAGAACGGCGAGTAGCAGCGAGGCGTCGACCGCCTCGTCGTCGACAGCCCGCGTGTAGCTCGACTCGGAGTCCGAGTAGCCGCGCGATTCGACGAACGTGCGCACGAGCGCACTCTCGCTCCGCCAGCGGTCGACGTGCGCGTCCGGCAACTGGCCGGCCGCTGCGAGCTCGACCGCGTGGTCGAGCGCGACGGCGCACATCATCTTCGACTGCGTGAAGTGCGCGGCCTCGCTGCGCGCCTCCCAGATCCCCGCATCCGGCTCCGTCCAGAGCTCGCAGACCAGGTCGGCGATCTCGGCCAGTCGACGGCCGTGGTCGCGATCGAGGCCGCCCGCGAAGCGGGCGTAGAGCGCGGCCGCGGACATGACCTCGCCGTAGACGTCCAGCTGGAGTTGTGCGGCGGCGCCGTTGCCGACCCGAACCGGCGCCGAATCGCGGTAGCCGCCGAGGGCGAGCTCGGCCTCCTCGGCCTCGGCGCGCCCGTTGAGCCGGTAGAGAACCTGCAGGCGCGGGTGGGTCAGCTGCGAGGCGTGGAGCAGCCAGAAGAAGAAGGCCCGCGCCTCACGGCCGCAGCCCAGCGCGAGGAGGGCTTGCAGCGTGAACGCGGCGTCGCGGGGCCACGAGAAGCGGTAGTCCCAGTTGCGCGTGCCGCCGATCTCCTCGGGCAGCGAGGTCGTGACGGCGGCGGCGATCGCGCCCGAGGGAGCGAAGACGAGCAGCTTGAGGGCGAGCGCGCTCCGCAGCACGGCGTCGCGCCAAGGCCCCTCGTACTCCCGCGAGCGAGCCCAGGCTTGCCAGTGCCGCACTGTGCCCTCGAGCCGCAAGCCGACCTCGTCGCGCGCCGGAAAGACAAGCGGCTCCTGGTGTGCAGCCGCCAGGACGAGCAGGCTGCTGCTGCCGACATCGGTCGCGAACCGGCCGCCGACCGAGTCGGCGCCGACTGTGACCTCGCCCGCGTCCCAGCTCAGGACGGCGATCGCGTTCTGGCCGTGCGCGGCCACTGGGACGCCGCCGCGCCGAGCGAAGATCGTTTCTTTCGTCGCGTAGCCGAACCGAGGCTCGACCGACCAGCGCATCGGCACGCGGCCCGAAAGACCGTCCACGCGGCGGACGAGCTCGCGGAACGGACTCAAGCCATCCGTCGGCAGGGTCATCGCATCGGTCACGCTCACCGTTCCTTCGCCGGTTATGAACGTCGTCTCGAGCACGTTCGTCTCCGGCAGGTAGCGGCGCGTGACCTCGTGCGGCACTGCGGGCGCGACGATGAACCGTCCGCCGCGTTCGTTGTCGAGCAGCGCGGCGAAGACGCTGGGCGAGTCGAGATCGGGCAGGCAGAGCCAGTCGATCGTTCCGTCGCTGCCGATGAGTGCCGCGGTGCGGCCGTCGCCGATCGCCGCGTAGTCGCGGATCGGTAGGTACCCGTCAGTGCGCTGGGTCACGTTCTCACGTCTGTCCAATGAGTGCACGGCCAGGGCCGAAAATTACGCGAGAGGTGAACCCTGGATTAGTTAACGCAACCCGGAGCGAGCTACTCGCACGAACGGCGCGAATCGATCTGAGGGTTTAGTGGTGCTCGCCGCAGCGAGCCTACGCCACGGGTTCCCCGCAGAGGTACAGGGCCCCCTCTCGGTTCTCTGTGATCGTGTCCCAGAGGCGGTGAGGCTCGCTGTGGCCCGGGCGGAGGAGGTGGACGACCTCGTGTCCGCGGATGTGGAGGAGCTCGGCGATCAGCCGGCGGTGACATCGCCACCAGAGGGTCTCGGCGCACATGAAGCACGGGGTCGGCTCGGTGAGCGCGGCCGCGAGCGCGGCCTGCCACTCGGCAGCCGCCATCCGGGCGGCGTAGCTGCGGAAGGCGGCGACGCGAATGCAAGCGAACCGCTCCTCGCCGAGCTCGCCGCTCCGCCGCCCGCCGAGCTCGGGAGCGTGCCGGTACGCGATCCCCGCAGCCTCGACCGCGGCCGCGACCGCGTCCTGGTTGAACTGCGGATGCCGCCGCGAGCCAGGAAACCGACGGACGTCGACGAGCGTCCGGACGTCGCCCTCGGCGAGGCATTCGAGCATCTCCTCAGCGCTCCGGGTGCCGTGGCCTATCGTGAAGACGCGCACGGCGGCTCGCTCATGTGGTTTCCGGCTCGCTGGTCGGCAGGTGCGGTGGACGGAACGATGACTTGTGTGACGGTGACTGAGGTGAGCGCGCGCGCCTTCGCGAGCAGTTCTCGCTCCAGCCAGTACGACTCTTTCTCTGGCGGAATCGCCAGAAGCACGTCGGTGGCCGCGAAAGATCCGAGTGCGTCGGTCATCGATTCGAGTGGCGTGTCGGTGCCGACCGAGCCGGTCGTCTTGACATCGAACCGCTGAATGAGCCCGAGCAAGATCCGCAGGCTCTGCTCCGAATCTCTCGTCTCGTCCAATTCGTCGTTAGCGAGGAAGTGGAGATGGGAAACGCGAACCGGAACAACGAGATGGACGGCGACGACGTCCTCGATGCGAGCGTCGATCTCGTCGCGCAGAGCGGTGTCACTGCAATTCGCATCGGCGATCACAAGCAGCTGCTGCTCGCGGGCGTCAACGGCTGGCTCTGGCGGGCTGACCCGTAGACGTGGGATCGAGAGCGTCGCCACGACTCCCAAGCCAGCCACGATGATCGCCACCATTCCGAATCCGACCCAGCCCAGCAGCGGCGGCTCGACGGCGAACGCGGTGACGAGCGCAGCCACGACGAGAACGGCCACGACCGACGCGAAGATGATGCCGAAATGGATCTTCGTGCCCGAGTTGCGGATGCGAGTCGACGGATTCACGGACTCGCCAATCCCGACGCTCGTCCCGCGTTGAAAGAGATGTTCGGAAACGCGAACGCGTCGTGATGGATCGGGTCATCACGCAGAAAGCGCAGGTGTTCACGCGGGTTGAGGTCTCGGAAACCAGGGACACGCACCGCGGTTGCCGTGCACGCGTGATCTTCGGCACGAACGATCGATGTCGACAATGCCATTCCACCTTTCCGTCGCTTACCCCCAGCATTGCGGCTGAGGAAGCGGCCGACCATCGGGCACAGCACCCATGTTGCGCGTCGCACACCCCCAAAGCACTGGTTTTCACGGGCAGCTCGCGATTAGGCGAGGGCGTAACCGCACTATGGACGCAAGGTGGCGGGTGCTGCTAGCGGTCTGCGGTGAGCCGTGCGTGGATCTCGCGCGATAGGGCCTCGACCTTCTCCGTCAGCTCCTTGTCTTGACGCGTCAGATCGGTGTTGGCCTCGAGAAGGGTCTTCAGCTCATCGGTTTGGCGTGTCAGCGTCACCTCACGCTCTTGCATGTTCTGCATCAGCTCTTCGCGGTGCGTCTCGAGCTGGTCGAGCGCGATCTTGTCTCGTTCGACCTGACGTGTTTGGGCGAGCAAGATCAACGGTGCGGCGTAGGCGGCCTGTGTCGAGAAAGCCAGATTCAGCAGGATGAAGGGATAAGGATCCCAGCGAAGCCCGACTGCGACCGCGTTGATCGCGATCCACGCGATCACAAGGACTGTCTGACCGAGGATGTACTCGGGCGTGCCGAAGAACCTGGCTGCTCTCTCAGCGCGACGCCCGAACGGGTCGTCGCCAAACGTACTGTGCGCGGCTCTGGACATCTACTGCGTGTTCGCTCGTCGCGTGGCCCCTCCTTCGCTCGTAACTGCCACCGCGCGCACTAGGATTTCGGCTCCCGAGACCTCCGCTCTCGGGGCATCTCCTCTCTCAGCGGTGATTCGGCGCCGGCCCACGACCAGTGACGGGCGAGCGCCGAACTGATCCGGCCCGCGTCACCAGACGGTCCGTGGGCGCATCGAGCCCGTCGCGGACGATGCCCGTCGCCTCGAAACGAAGACCGCGACAGCGACCACCGCTCCGCACTTGAGGCGATGATGACCCGAGCTGGCGAGGGAGCGTTGGTCGCGGCGCCACGGTCATCGCGCCGAAGGTGGCTAACGTCGAGGTGTGAAGCGCAACCCCGCCTTGATCCCGCTCTCGCATGAGCATCATCATGCTTTGGCGGCCGCGCGGCGACTCCGTCGCGCTGCGGACGCCGATGTCCTCGTCGAAGCGAACGCCTTCGTGCGCTTCTTCTCCGAGGAGTCGGTGCGCCACTTCCGAGAAGAGGAGGAGCGCCTGTTCCCGCTGGTCGCCGACTCCGATGAGGCGCGACCGCTGGTAGTTCGGGCTCTCCTCGAGCATCAGCAGCTACACGCGCTAGCGGCGCGACTAGCGAGCGGCGAACCTGCGGCCGCTGGCGATCTAGGTGAGCTCCTCGAAGCTCACGTGCGCTTCGAGGAGCGCGAGTTGTTCCCGTTGATCGAGCGCCTGCTCGGCGACGGCCTAGCGACGCTCGAACTCGAAGCCGATCTGCCGCTCCAAGGGCGGGGACCCGTGTGGGGCGCCGAGTCCGAAGATCTGAACGCCACACTGCTTGTCTGGGCTCCTGGGAAAGGTCCGCTCGAGCACGTCAACGACGAGCGTGACGTCCTTCTTTTCATCGTCGCTGGCGCGGCAACGATCACCGTCGACGGGGAGGCGCGCGAGCTGCCCACCGGCCGCGCGTTGATCGTCCCTAAGGGACGACGTCGGCGGATAACTGCCGGGCCTTGCGGCGTCCGCTACCTGTCCGTTCACTTGCGCCGACCGCCCTTGCAGATCCAACCCGCACTTACGCGACCGGAGACGTGAGCAAGTGCCTGGGCGCTTCAGCGGATGTGTTCGATGACGGTGAACCTTGCGCTCTTCTTGCATCTACTCGGCGCGTTCGTGCTCGTCGCGGGGATCGTCGTTGCTGGCGTCGTTCACGCGGCGGCGCGGCGGCGTGATCACGCCGACGACATCGCGCTCCTGCTTGGCCTCGCCCGCACCGGCGTGCTGTTCGTCGGGCTGGGCGCTGTACTTGTCTTGGTCTTCGGCCTCTGGCTCGTCGATGTCGGCAGCCACAGTCTCCGCGAGGCGTGGCTTGTCGCCACGCTCGTGCTGTTTGGAGTCGCACTCGGTCTTGGCGCAGTGGGCGGGAGACGGCCCCGCGAGGCTCGTCTGCTCGCGGCGCGTCTCGCGAAGTCCAGCCAGCGCCCAACGCCTGAGCTGCGGCGGCTGCTCAACGATCGCACTGCTGCGGCAGCGAACTACCTAGCGACGCTCGCGATTGTCGTCATCGTCGCGCTCATGGTCTGGCAGCCGGGAGCCCACTAGATCGCTCGATTGCAACTTGGGGCTCCGCAGGGGACGTCGAGAGCGAGCAAGAGCGCGAGCACCGCCGCGGCGCCCGAGACCGACAAGGTCGCTGTGCCGGAATCGCACGTTGCTGCGCTTCCCGCATTCGTACTCACTGCGACACAAACGAGGGAGCTCCTCTTGAGCAGGCGTTTCGATGATTGAACCTGCAGATGACATGTTTTCCGCGGACCCCTCTTCAACGGTTGTGCGTTGGGCGAGAGCAACAGCCCCTATTTGCAGGGAGTTCTCGGAGTGATCATCGTCCCGCGGAACGGGTCGGGCAGCAAACGGTGGATCCTAGCGGCGTGAGTCTCGCCTAAGGAGGCAACAACAAACTCTCATTTGCAGGTGCTTTCCGGCGCTAGCTGCTTCCGCTCCGCATGATTGAGCCAATCCTCAAATCGACGTTTGGGCCACGAGTGGGCCACGAAATGTTGTCAAGCATGACTACCCTCCCTCTCGCAGCCTGGTTGCGCTCCGACGTTCGGTCCTTTCTCAGAGAGGCGGCCTCGATCCCTACTTACCATGCGCTCCGAGCCGCAACCGGTCGTTCGCGACCGGTGGCAACGGTTTTGGCTCTTGTTCTCCGGAGTAGCGCTCTGGCTGCGACGTCAAACACAACGCACGCGGGAATCAAGATCTCGAAGTCGCGGCGGCCCGTACTCTGGGTGCGTGACCAACAAGACGAGCAAGGACGGGACGCCGAAGTCTTACCGCGAGCGGATTGACCCAGGCGACGAGTTCGGCAAGCAGGTGAAGGGGTTAGCGCTGTTAGGGTCGTCGCCGTTCCGGCGCGTGCTACAAGCACTCGGGGTCGAGAAAGAGACGCTCGACGACGCGAAGGCGCTGCGGCGCACCTACGAGCGCCTCGTCTCGGAGCCGGACCGCGTCGCCGACGCCTTGGCGCCCCTCGGCTGGGCGTTTCACGAGATGGCCCCCTTCGACGACTACGTCGCAGCCGCGACCTTGGTCGGGCAGGGAAAGACGGAGGAAGCCGAGGACCTGCTGACCGAGAGCTACAACGGCGAGGACGGCGTTCACCTGCGCTTCTTCCATCGCGTTTGGTCGCTGTACTCGGGCGACGAGCAGAGAGAGGCGATCGCGCAGAACCGCCAGCGCCTGTTGCAGGAGGCCTACGACCTTCACACGCAAGGTCGCTACGCGGGCGCGATCGCACTCGTGCTGACGCAGATCGACGGCATCTTCATCGACATGACCGGAAAACCAGCGAAGTACTTCTTCGATCCCGAAAACCCGAACCTCGTCGACGACGTCACGCTCGCCGGCCATCCGCTCGGGCTGAAGGCGCTCAGCGAGCTGATGAGCAAACCGTCGTCGACGACGGTGGTTTCAGATGAACTGACGCGCCAAGGGATCCTCCACGGCCGCGTCCTCGCCTACGACACCCGGCGCAACTCGACAAAAACCTTCACCGCTCTGCTCGCGGTTATCGAGGGCGTGCGACCGCGCGCAGACGAGCTGACCAAGAAGGCGGCTGAGAAGCGCGAGCGGCTCTACACCGGCAGCAAGGAGGTCGACGAGTGGGGGCGACGTCTTGACCGTCGTGGCTTCGACGGCGCGAGAAGCTCCTCAGCGACGTCCAGCTCTACCAGCACGGCCATTACCAGTTCAACGGCCGCTACGCACGCGATCAGGCTGAGCTTGAGCGCGGAGGCCGCGGCCTCAAGGGCCGACGCGTCGAGATTCTCGCGAGCGACGACGGGCAGGAGTGTTGCGCGTGGGCGCCGACGCCAACCGGCGTGGTCTTTGGGATCGCGCTCCGCGGCGGCGAGTACTCGCACTGGCAGTACGTCGGCGACGAGACGCCACGCGGCGGTATCGACGGCGACGAGCGGTGGAAGCACATCACGGTCGCGGACACCCCCGACTGGTAGCGGCTTGGTCGCCGAAGTGCTCGCGGGTCGCGCGTAGCCAACAACTGCGCGCCATTCCGTGACTGCAAGCGACGCTCCCCGAGATGCCGGCCACCCCGCAATCCGACGATCAGGTGTACGCGGTCGTCACCGAGGAGGCGCTCGGCCTGCCCGTCTCAAACCGCGCGACCCTCGTCGCGCTCGTCGCCGATCTTCCGTTCGAGCTGGCGATGATCCTCGTCAGTCGGCTGCAGGGCGAGCTGGTGCACATCCGAACCGATGCCCAGTCGCAGCTTGAGCTCGCGGCGACCGTCTTCGAGGATGTCGGGACGGTCAACGGCATCGAGGCGGGCAAGCTCACCTTCGGCGCACACCAGCCCAGCGCCCTCGGAACGATGCATCCCGTGCTTTGCTTGATCGAAGGCTTTCCGCTCGCCCCGACACTGCGCGAGCGAATCGACGTCGCTCTCGCCGACGCGAACTTGTTTCGCCAGGAGAAGGTCGCACGCCTCTCGATCATCAGCGTAGAAGAGCTCGAGGCTCTCCTCGGTGAGGTCGAACGAGGTGCTTCCTTCGGTGCATTGCTTCTGGAGTGGGCCACTGATCCCGAGATGGCGAGATGGTCGGCTCGCGATTTCCTGCTCGCACGGCGCGGTGGTCTGGCGCTGCCCTCACACACGCGAGAGTGCTGGGAGACGATCAAGCTGGAGCTCCACGCCGATCTCTTTGGCGGGTGACGACACCCGCAGCAGTCGTCGAATTAATGGGTTAAGCGCTCTGGCGTCCGGCTCAGCGATGTCCGGATACAGCGGCTACTGGGGATGTGCGGTGTACGGGTCTGGGAAATGAAGGGGTGGAACGGCGGGATCGTTGCGGTCACGCGGCCGTCTTCGAGGCGGTAGTGCGCAGGGTCGGGCAAGTGGCTCGGATGCGTCTGGGCCGTGGTCGTAGCAGGCGCCGACCCGGATCATCTTCACGTGTTCGGCGTCGAGCCCTTCCTGGACGGCCATGCGCCCGAACTTGGGCATCGTGCCGGTAATTGGCGAAGAGCACGGCACTGACATGCTCAGCGTCGGGCTGGTTGAAGAAGCGCGAGGGGATGACCTTGCTCTTGTCTCGATGCTCGCTGATCGGGACGTTGGTAACGATCAGCTCGCCGCCGGACGTTCGCCACGGCGTAGCCGACCGCGGGCCGCCTTCGGTCGAAGCACCGGCCACGGTTTTTGACGGTTGACGACGCGGCATGACTGCACCCCGAGGAAGTCAAGTGCGAGAAGAGACCTTCTTTCGGTGTGCGCGCGGCACAGTCGCGGGTCAAAGGCGAACACGCCGGCTCGAGATCTAGCGTTGCCAACGGGGGCAGCAAGCTACGCCAACTCGTCCCCAGAATCTGTCCCCAGGAATGGCGCTGCCGAACTCTTCACGCGGATTAGGTCCGGCAACCGCTTGTCAAGCGGTTCTTGCGAGGTTTTCCGTCGCGCTTCGACCGCGGACCCCCTCCTTGTCAAGGAGGTGCTCGGTTGTACCAACCTAGACAACAAAAATCCCTGTTTTGCGGGGATTTAGAGCCCTCTGACGGACTCGAACCGTCGACCCCCTCCTTACCATGGAGGTGCTCTACCAACTGAGCTAAGAGGGCAGCGGGCGGAGTCTAGCCAGGAACCGGGGCTCGGAATGGGCGCGGCGATGGGCCGCCGACGGATGCAGGGGAGAGGATTCGAACCTCTGTAGGCTGAGCCGGCGGGTTTACAGCCCG
>JBBJOI010000004.1:0-133463 GCA_037721555.1 Gaiellaceae bacterium
TCGTCCCGGAAGCAGATCGCGATCTGGTAGTAGCGGTCGAAGCCGGCCACCATCGTCAGCTGCTTCAGAAGCTGCGGGCTCTGCGGCAGCGCGTAGAAGCGACCCCTCTGGAGCCGGCTCGGGACGACGAAGTCCCGTGCGCCCTCCGGGGTGGGCTTGAAGAGGATCGGCGTCTGAATGTCGAGAAAGCCGGCGGCCTCCATCTCGCGGCGGATGATCCCGACCATCTGCGCGCGCAGCGTGATGTTGCGCTGCAGCCTCTCTCGCCGCAGGTCGAGCCAGCGGTAGCGCAGGCGCAACGTCTCGTCGACGTTCTCCTCGTCGAGCTGGAATGGAAGCGGTGTCGAGCGGCTGACGATCCGGAGGTCCTCGAGCTGGAGCTCGACCTCACCCGTCGCCATGTTCGGGTTCACCGTCGCCGGGCTGCGGGCGACGAGCGTGCCCTCCGCGCGGAGCACGAACTCGTTGCGGAGCTCGTGCGCGAGCTTCGCCGCAGCGGGAGCATGTTCGGGGTTGATCACGAGCTGCGTGATCCCTGTGCGGTCGCGCAGGTCGACGAAGACGAGGCCGCCGTGGTCGCGGCGTCGCGCCGCCCAGCCGGACAGGATCAGCTTCTCGCCGACGAGCTCGGGTCGCGGCTCGCCGCACATGTGGGTGCGCCAGATCGGGGTCATCTACGAGGACGACAGTCTGACGACAACGTCTTCGTGGGCGACCGGTTCGTCCGCCGCGCCGCGGCGACGGATCGTCGCCGTCTCGGCACCGACGATCACCACCGTGTGTGCGCCGGAGCGGCCTGCCTGCGTCAGCTGTCCCTTGAGCGACCGCCGGGCGTAGTCCGTGTCGACTGCGACCCCGCGGTCGCGAAGCTCCTTCAGCCACCCGAACGCGAGCTCGCCGGGTGCGCCTGGCTCAACCGCCAGGAAGACATCGATGCTTGGCGGCTCGGCAGTCTGACCCGCGTCCTCCAGCGCGATCAGCAAGCGCTCGATGCCGGCGCCGAAACCGACGCCCGGTGTCGGCGGACCACCGATCTCCTCGACGAGGTAGTCGTAGCGGCCGCCGCCGGAGATCGTCGAGTTCTCGTTCTCCATCGGCCCGACGAACTCCCAGGTGGTGCGGGAGTAGTAGTCGAGGCCGCGGACGAGCGTCGGGACGAGCGTGTAGCTGACGCCCGTCCTGTCGAGCAGGGCGCGAACCGTGGCGAAGTGCTGCACGCAGGCCTCGCAGAGCGACGCGCCGATCGTGGGCGCCTCGGCGAGGGCTGCCCGTACGGCCGGTGGCTTCGCGGGCAGATTGTCGAAGACGCGGAGCGGGCTCGTCGTCGCCTTCGCGCGCGTCTCCTCGTCGAGCCGGTCGAGGTTCGCCCCGAGCCAGCGACTCAGGTTCTCGAGGTATGCAGGACGGCAGTCGCGGCAGCCGATCGAGTTCAGCTCCAGCTGATATCGGCTCACCCCGAGCCGGCGCAGGAGCGTGTCGTAGAGCTGAAGCAACTCGGCGTCGATCGTCGGGTCGTCGGTGCCGATCGCCTCGACCGAGGCTTGCCAGTGCTCGCGGTAGCGACCGCGGCCGGGAGTCCCGTACCGGTACATCGGCGCGATCGTGTAGAGCTTCTGGGGTTGCGGCTCTCGGTGGAGCCCGTGCTCGACGAAGGCACGGCAGATCGGCGCCGTCCCCTCCGGCCTGAGCGTCAGCGACCGGTTCGAGCGATCGGTGAACGTGTACATCTCCTTCTGCACGACGTCAGAGCCGACACCGGCTGTTCGCTCGAAGAGGGCCGTGTCCTCGAAGACGGGCGTCTGGATCCGGCGGTAGCCGTAGAGCGCGCAGAGTCGCTCGAGTTCGTCCGTCGCGCGTCGCCAGAGCGGTTGCTCGGACGGAAGGATGTCGTGGGTGCCGCGTGGCCGCTCGATCGTCAAGGGGCGCGAAGCTCCGCGAGAAACGGGTTGCGGGCGAGCTCCTGGCCGAGGGTCGTCGCAGCTCCGTGGCCGGGGAGTACGACCGTCTCGGGTGGATAGGTGTCTGCCAGGCGGCGGATCGACGTCACGAGCACGTCCCAGTCGCCGAAGGGAAGATCGGTGCGACCGACGGAGCCTGCGAAGAGGACGTCACCGGAGAAGAGGCAGCCGCCCGAGTGATAGGCGACGTGGCCCGGCGAGTGGCCGGGCACGGATGTCACCTCGAATGACATGCCTGCGGCCTCGACCCTCTCGCCGCCGGACAGCAGCGTGCTCTCGCCGGTGTAGCCGCGGAGCTTCAGCCCGAGCGCTCCGTAGAAGTCGTTCGGCCGCTCGAACACCTCCTTCTCCCCCTCGGGCAGCCAGACGTGCGCGCCCGTCGCCTCCGCCAACTCTGCGAGCGCGCCGATGTGGTCGTAGTGGCTGTGGGTCAGCAGGATCGCCACGCATGTGGCGCGGCAGGTGCCGAGGTGTTCCAGGATCCGAGCAGCGTCCGCGCCGGGATCGACCACCGCCGCCTCGCTCTTCGAGGCGTCGGCGCGAACGACATAGCAATTGGTACCCATCGGACCGAGCGGAAGCTGATCGACGGCGGGCGGCATCGGACGGTTGAGTCTAACGAGGGGTGGGTAGGCCGCCCTCCGTGCAGAGCTGGAACCTGATGGAGGTCGCAGCGCCAGCTGGGATTCGCGAGCCTGTTGTAGTCCATTCAGGAAACGAGGCGCGTGCGGTCTTGATCGTCCTGAACCCGGGGCAGGAGCTTGGCGACCACCAGGTGAAGGAGAACGCCTGGGTGACCGTGCTCGATGGCCACGTGGAGATCCGTGCCGGCGAGGAGACGGCCGCGGCCGGCGTCGGCTCCCTCTTCCGCTTCGACCCTGACGAGCGGCACTCGCTGCGATCCGCGGAGGGCGCTCGGATCCTCCTCCTGCTCGCGCCGTGGCCCGGGGATGGTCACTACCGCGGCGGCTAGAGGCTTGCTGTGAAACTCGGGTGCGTGCGGGGATGGCCCAGACGGAGCGGTCTTGCCCGGTCGGGCGAGGCGCGTAGTGGTGCTACGGACAAGCCCGAGCCGGCGAAACCGCGCCGTCTCTGGCACCAGCCGCGCGTGCGGGAGTTTCACAGCAAGCCGCTAACGCTTCTTCCCGTCGGCCGACTTGGCGGCGCGGCGCTGCTGCGAGCGCCAGACGATCGAGTCCATGAAGTAGCTGAACGGCAGGAAGAAGGCCATCAATACAAACGTTTGCGCGAGCTTCTGGGCGACGGTCATCTCATCCCCGACGACGAGGAAGATGGTGATCAGCATCAGCGGGAAGAAGAGCAGCCCGCGCTTGAGTGTCCGGCGCCACGACGGCGGTTCCGGCGTCCGTCCGCCGCGCTGCGTTGGTTCGAGCTTCGTCGCGCGCGAACCGCGCACGGCCGGGCGCTTCTCGGCTGACTCCTCGGTGTCGGAGGAGGCGTCAACCTCCCGCCCCTCCTCGTCGACGTAGACCTCTTCCCACTCGTGCCGCTGGAGCTTCTCGCGCCGGCGGCGTTGCTTGCGCGACGGCATGGGCTCAGTATGCCGCGCTGCTCCATGCAACAGCGCCGGCCTGGATGACCGTGGCGACATCGTGTCCGCCCAGGTGATAGGCGAGGTAGCGCCAGTCCGGTGCGTCGAGCAGGCAGACGTCGGCGTCGAAGCCGGGTGCGAGTCGCCCTTTGCTGGCTGCGCGGCCGAGGACGAAGGCAGCGTTGACCGTGCACGCGCAGAGCGCTTCGGCCGGGCTCAGCTGCAGCTGCGTGGCAGCAAGTGAGCAGACGAGTGGCAGGCTCTCGCAGAAGGCGCTCCCGGGATTGAGATCGGTGGCGAGAGCGACGGCCGCACCCGCATCGACGAGCGCCCGCGCCGGGGGCATCGGCCGGCCGAGGAAGAGCGCGCTGGCGGGGAGCAGCACGCCGACGACCTCGCTCGCCGCGAGGGCGCGCACGCCTCCGGCTCCCGTCGCCTCGAGATGATCGACGGATCGTGCCCCGAGCTCGATCGCCAGGGGGATCGCGCCGGCTTCCGTGAACTGATCGCCATGCAGCCGGAGGCTCAGCCCCGCGGCCCGGCAGGCCTCGAGGTAGCGCCGAGCCTGAGGCGCGTCGAACGCGCCCCGCTCGAGGAAGACGTCGGCCGCCTCCGCGATCGTTGCGGCCTCCGGCAGCACCTCGGAGAGAGCGAAGTCGAGATACGCGTCCGCGTCTGCCTGTTCAGGCGGCACTGCGTGTGCGCCCAACCAGGTCGGGATCCCTCCTGCGGCGCGGATCGCGCGCAGTGACGCCAGCTCGGTCTCCCGGTCGAGCCCGTAACCGGACTTCGACTCCCACGTCGTCGTTCCGGCACGCAGCAGCCAGTCCCGATGGCGCTCCACGGCCTGCGCAAGCGCCGCGTCGCCCGCAGCCCGCGTCGCTGCGACGGTCGACAGGATGCCGCCGCCAGCCGCATGCAGCTCCTCATAGCTCGCGCCGCCGGCGCGCAGCGAGAACTCGTCCACCCGATCCCCGGCAAACGCGGCATGCGTGTGGCAGTCGACGAGCCCTGGCACCGCGCAGAGGCCTCGGCCGTCAACCTCCTCGACCTCGACCTCGGGGCCAAGCCGAAGATCGCGCATACGCCCGACAGCCTCGATCCGGGCTCCCTCGCAGAGCACGTACGCGTCCTGCAGCACGTCGAGGTCGCGCAGGTCGCTGCCGCGCAGCGGAGCACGACTGACCGCCGGCGAGACGAGCTGGCGAAGGTCGCGGACGAGCAGGCGCCCCAAGCTCAGCCGCAGCTCGGCAGATCGAGTCCGTGCGCGGCGGCCGCCGCGAGGGCGTCCTCGTAGCCTGCGTCGGCGTGCCGCATGACGCCCGTGCCGGGATCGGCGTTGAGCACCCGTTCGAGCCGCGAGGCAGCATCGGCCGTGCCATCGGCGACGACAACGGTGCCGGCGTGGATCGAGTTGCCGATCCCGACGCCCCCACCGTGGTGAACGCTCACCCACGTGGCACCCGCCGCAGTGTTCAGGAGCGCGTTCAGGATCGGCCAGTCAGCGATCGCATCCGAGCCGTCGCGCATGGCTTCGGTCTCCCGGTAGGGGGAGGCGACCGAGCCGGCGTCGAGGTGATCCCGCCCGATCACGACGGGCGCCGACACTGCGCCGCTGCCGACGAGCTCGTTGATCGCCAGGCCGGCGCGGGCGCGGTCGCCGTAGCCAAGCCAGCAGATCCGGGCCGGCAGTCCCTGAAAGGCGACTCGGTCGGACGCGAGCTCGAGCCACCGCTGCAACAGCGCATCGTCGGGGAACAGCCGCCGCAGCTCCTCGTCGATGGCGTGGATGTCGGCCGGGTCGCCCGAGAGCGCCGCCCAGCGGAAGGGCCCGATCCCGCGGCAGAAGAGCGGCCGGATATAGGCCGGGACGAAGCCCGGGTATGAAAAGGCCTCCTCTACGCCGGCCTCATGGGCCTCCCCTCTGAGGTTGTTTCCATAGTCGAAGACATAGCTCCCCGCGCGGACGTACTCGAGCAGCGCCTCCACATGCCGCGCGATCGAGCTGCGTGCCTGCCGGAGGTACTCGACGGGATCGGAAGTGCGAAGCGCTGCGGCCTGCAACACCGACAAGCCGACGGGGATATATCCCGTCAACGGGTCGTGCGCCGCCGTTTGATCCGTCACTAGGTCGAAGAATTCACGCTTTTGTGCCAGTTCCGGAACGATCTCCGCAGCGTTTCCCAACAGGCCGACCGAGAGGGGCTTGCCCTCCGCAGCCGCCTCGCGCACTCGCGCGACTGCCTCTGGGACGGAGTCGGTCGCCTCGTCCAGGTACCGCGTCTCGAGGCGCCGCGCGATGCGCTGCGGATCGACCTCGATACACAGGATCGCCGCGCCCGCCATCGTCGCCGCGAGCGGCTGCGCACCTCCCATGCCGCCGAGCCCTGCGGTGAGGATCGTTCGTCCGCTCAGATCGGCCGATCCGAAATGCGCTGTTCCAGCCGCCGCGAACGTCTGGTAGGTGCCCTGGAGAATTCCCTGCGTCCCGATGTAGATCCAGCTACCGGCCGTCATCTGCCCGAACATGGTCAGGCCCTCGGCCTCGAGGCGCCGGAACTCGTCCCACGTCGCCCAGCGCGGTACGAGCAGCGAGTTCGCGATTAGGACCCGTGGAGCCGACTCCTGGGTACGGAAGACCCCGACGGCCTTCCCGCTCTGCACGAGCAGCGTCTCGTCGTCCGCGAGTCGGAGCAGCGTCCGCACGATCGTCCGGAGCGCGTCGTGCGAACGCGCTGCTCGCCCCGACCCCCCGTAGACGACGAGCTGCTCGGGCGCCTCGGCGACGTCGCGGTCGAGGTTGTTCAGCAGCATCCGCAGCGGCGCTTCTGTCTGCCAGGAGCGAGCGTTCAAGGTCGGGCCGCGGGGCGCCCGAACCTGCGACAGGTTCCCGACGAGGCGCTCCACCACCGCGTCGATCGAGGCGACGCTCACCGAAGCTCCCCGAGCTCGGCCTCGACGGCGGCAAGGATCGACCCGTCCCGAATCGCGAGCGCAACTCGCTCGATGTCAGCAGAGAGCTGGCGGTCCTCGCGCAGGCGGTCGGACAAGGCGCGCACCGCACCGTGCGTCGCACGAACGCCGGGGCCAGGGTGAAGAGGCGCCAGGAACTCGATAGCCTGGGCTCCGGCGAGGAGCTCAATCGCAAGGGCATGCTCGGCGTTCGTGACCACCTGCAGCGCCTTCAGGCCGGACGCGTTCCCCATCGACACGTGATCCTCCTGCCCGGCACTCGTCGGGATCGAGTCGACGCTCGCCGGGTGGCAGAGCGCCTTGTTCTCCGAGACGAGTGACGCTGCCACGTACTGCGTCAGCATGAAACCGGAGTTCAAGCCGCCGTTCAGCGTCAGGAACGCCGGCAGCCCATCTGAGAGCGACGGGTTCACCAGTCGCTCGACGCGGCGCTCGGAGATGCTCGCGAGCTCCGACACAGCCATCGCCAGCGCATCGAGGCCGAACGCCAGCGGCTGCCCGTGAAAGTTTCCGTTCGAGACAACGATGCCCTCGTCGACGAGCACCAGCGGGTTGTCCGTCGCCGCGTTGAGCTCGACCTCGACGGTGGACTCGACGTAGCGCAGGAGATCACGTGAGGCGCCGTGCACCTGAGGCGCACAACGCAGCGAGTACGCGTCCTGCACCTTGTCGCACCAGCGGTGGGACTCGATGATCGCGGAGCCTTCCAGAAGACGCAGGATGTTGGCAGCGGAATCCTGTTGACCGACGAGCGGGCGGGCGGCGTGGATGGAGGGATGAAAGCTCGTCCGCGAACCTTGCAGCGCCTCGAGCGACTGCGCGCACGCGAGGTCGGCCGTCCGGGCGAGCCGCCAGGCGCGGACGAGTCCGAGCGCGGCCATCGCCGCCATGAACTGCGTGCCGTTGATGAGGGACAGGCCCTCCTTCGACGCGAGACGGATCGGCTCGAGCCCGACGGCGGCGAGCGCGTCGCTGCCCTCGAGCAGCCGCCCGTCGACCCACGCTTGTCCCTCCCCGATGAGTGGGAGACCGAGATGAGCGAGCGGAGCCAGGTCACCGCTCGCGCCCACCGACCCGCGTGCCGGCACGTACGGGAGCAGGCCGCGGTTGAGGCACTCGATCAGGAGCTCGACGGTCTCGACCCGAGCCCCCGAAAACCCCTTCGCGAGAGCGTTCGCACGCAGCAGCATCGCCGCCCGGACGACCTCGGCGGGATACGGGTCTCCAACTCCACACGCGTGGCTTCGCAGCAGCCGGAGCTGCAATTCCTCCACCTGATCTTCGGGAATCGTCTCCGAGACGAAGCGGCCGAAGCCGGTGTTCACGCCGTAGGTGTGCTCCCCGTATGCCGCTCGCTCGACGAGCTCACGAGCCGCCGCCAGCTTGGGACGAGCATCCTCGGCGAGCACCGCGGGGGCACCGAGCACGGCGACGTTCCACACGTCCGCGATCCGGAGGTCGTCACCCGTCAGCGCCGGGCTCGTCAGCACGAGCCGAGTCTAACTAGAGGCTTGACGGCTCTTGGGCCACCGGCCTCCTCCCCACGTCGCGAACGTAACGCAGATCGAGAGGCGCATCGCAACAGAGAAGTGCCAGATGCGTGCCGTTTCACTGCTGCTCGAGAAGGCGCAGCTCGAGCACGTGCGCCGCGTCGAACCCGGCGATCCGGAGGGCCGAGCCAGCCGCCGCGAGCGCGGCTCCGGCCGGCATCAGGCCGACGAGCTCCGACCCGAGCACCTCAGCGCCCAACCGTTCCGCCTCGACCGCCACCCGCTCGACGAGCTCGTGCAAGGCGGCCGCCTCCCAGTCCTCCACGTTCATCGACACCTGCACCACGTCGGCCCGCGGCAGGTCCAGGCCGAGGGCGCGTACCCCCGGGAAGCCGCCGCCGCTCTCCCGCACGAGCGCCGCCACCGCGCGCGCGACGTCGAGCTCGCCGCGGAGGTTCACGTTGAACGCGATCAGCGGCCGTCTGGCTCCGACGATGACCCCACCGGCGCGCGAATCGAGCTGGCGTGGCCCGAAGTCCGGCTCGACCTCACCGGCGTCGATCCTCGCCTGCAGGGCTTCGGGCCCACCGCGCCGGAAGTAGGCGGGACCGCGCCCGCCACCGATCTCCCCGTAGAGGAAGACCGGCAGCCCGAGCTCCTCCCCCACGCGCCGCGCCAGGGTGGTCGCTGTCGCACGCGCTGCCTCCAGCTGCTCGGGACGCAGCGGAACCACGGGAACCACGTCGGCCGCGCCGATCCGCGGATGCGCACCGGCGTGGCGGCGCAGGTCGATCCGCTCTCGCGCGCATTCGATTCCCGCCAACAGCGTCTCGACGAGCGGCTCGGCCTCACCAACGAGCGTGAACACCGAGCGATGGTGATCGGCATCCACGTGCACGTCGAGCAACCGCGCAGGAGCAGAGAGCGCCCGGCGCAGCGCCTCGATCACCTCCGCGTCCTGGCCCTCCGAGAAGTTCGGCACCGCCTCGAGCATGCGCGCCTACTCTAAGAGCTTGTGAAGGCGTACTACGACGCACGCGCCCCGGAATACGACGACTGGTACAGCGGCCTCGGTCGCTTCGACGGTCTTCCGAGGCCGCGCTGGGAGGACGAGCTGCGCGACCTCGAGCGAACGCTCGCGAAACTGCCGCCGAGACGGACGCTCGACGTCGCCTGCGGTACGGGCTTCCTGACGCGGCACCTGCGCGGCGAGATCACCGGCCTCGACCAGAGCGCCCGCATGCTCGAGATCGCACACACGCGGCTCTCAATCGCCACGCTCATCGAGGGCGATGCACTCGAGCTGCCCTTCGCGGACGACTCCTTCGAGCGCGTGCTCACGGGACACTTCTACGGGCACCTCGAGTCGGAGGACCGCCGTCGCTTCCTGCGGGAGGCGAGGAGGCTGGCGCCGGAGCTCGTCCTCGTCGACGCGGCGGTGCAGCCCGACCGGGAGCGCGAAGGCCGGCAGGAGCGGTTCCTCGGCGGCGGCTCGCGCTGGGAGGTCTACAAGCGCTACTTCGAGCCGGAGGAACTCGCGGACGAGCTCGGTGGAGGCGAGATCCTGCTCGCGGGCACCTGGTTCGTCGTCGTTCGCTCACCGGCGTGACCGTTCGCCGGAGCGCGTACCGGTCGCCGCGCTCTCTCGGACGCGACCTCTCTCGCTGCCGTGCGTGCATCGAGGCGGGCTATCCCCTCGAGTCCCGACCGGTGCGGGCACCCTACGCCGCCCAACGCGCCTATCTCTACGGGCAGGCGCCGGGAATCGTCGAGGGTGAGGAGCGGCTCCCCTGGCGCGGACGCGCAGGCCAGACGCTGCGCCGCTGGCTCGAGCTCCCCGGCGACGAGCTCTACGCCACCTTCTATTGCGGCTCCGTCACGCGCTGCTACCCCGGCCGTCCTGCCTCGGGCCGCGGCGACCGAACCCCAACCCCCCGCGAGCAGGCCCTCTGCCAGTTCTGGCGCGACTGGGAGCTCGAGCTGCTTCGGCCGGAGCTGATCGTCACGGTCGGCGGTCTCGCCGTCCGCCGTCTGCTCGGAATCCCCACTCTCACCGACTGCATCGGCAAGAGCTACACGTGGGAGCGCGCCATCGTGATCCCGCTCCCCCACCCCTCCGGCGCGAGCGGCTGGCTCAACGACCGGGACAATCGGGCGCGGCTCGGGAAGGCGCTCACGCACGTCCGCCGCGAGTTGGCGCGGCTCGAGGAGCTTGGCTCGTGAGGCCGCACTGGTGCACCCGTCCGTAAGTTTGGTGCGTGATCGGGGGAAGGATCGTCGTTCGTGGCAAGGACGCAGGGCGTCCCGATAGTGGTTCTATCGGGGCGACCGAGGACGCAGCCACGGGCGGCGAGACGCCGCCGGGCGCGTACCTGAACTTGCGGACGGGTGCACTAGCGTGTCGCGACGACCACCATTCGTCGACTCTCGAGCGTCAACGGTTCCCCGTCGTGTCCGACGGCTCGAACCGCAGCGAAGCCGACGTCGCGCAACAGGTCACGGAGCTCGGTGAACGTGTAGAAGCGCACGGAGTACTCGGTCTTCCGGACCCGGCCATCGCGGACAATCCACCGCTCCGTCTCCTCGCGGCCCGACTCGACGTTGAAGCGGTGACGGTCGACGACGAGGTCGCCGTCGCGCTCGAACACAGCTGCGGGACCGCGATTGCGCATGAAGACGTCGCGGCTGTGGACGTCGATCGCCAGCCTTCCTCCCGACTTCAGCGTCCGCCGCACCGTCTTCAGCCAGGCCCGGTTGCCCTCATCGTCGAAGTACCCGAACGAGGTGAACCAGTTGACCACGGCGTCGAAGCGCTCCACCCACTGCAGGTCTCTCATGTCGCCCCTGGACGTAGTCGACTTCGACGCCTCGTGCGACCGCATCGTCGCGCGCACGCGCGAGGAAGGACGCATCCGCATCGAGGCCGGTGACCCGGGCGCCGCGTGCCGCCAGCCGGTTTGCAATGCGGCCGTGGCCACACGGGACGTCGAGCACCTCGGCGCCGTGCACGAGCCGCAGGGTCGCCCAGAGGAGCTCCGCTTGAGCGGTTGACAGCTCGTCGTCGAGCACGTCCTCGTAGAAGTAGAGGTAGTCCTCCCCGAAGACGTCGGGCGGCACGTAGTCCATCCCGACATCCTCCCCCGCGCGTCGCATCGGGGCAAGACACGGCCGCAGCTAGATTCGGAGGCGTGAGCGCCGTTCCCTACCGTCGCACCTTCGTCCGGCTCCTCCGCTTCCTGGAACCGTACAAGCGCTCGCTGCTCGTCTCGACGATCCTCGCCGTCCTCTCCCAGGCGGCCGCGATCGCGATCGTCGTCCTCGTCGGTCAGGCGATCGACGGCGTCGAGCAGGAGCGCGGCACCGACACGCTCGCCTGGGTCGTCGCCGCGATCCTGGTCGTCGGAGTCTTCAAAGCCGCGCTCATGGCCGGCCGGCGCCTCATCTCCGGGCGCCAGGCGCTCGCGATCGAAAAGGACATGCGCGAAGGCCTCTACGCCCATCTGCTGCGCCTCTCCTTCGGGTTCTACGACCGGCATCAGACCGGCCAGCTGATGTCGCGGGCGACCGTCGACCTGCAGTCGGTGCGCTTCTTCCTCGGCTTCGGTCTGATCTTCTTCTTCCAGCACGTGCTGACGATCGTCTCCGTCGCGGCGGTGCTGCTCGTCGTCGAATGGCGTCTGGCGCTGACCGCGCTCGCGTTGATGCCGGTGATCGTGACGGTCGCCTACCGCTACAGCCACGTCTCGCACCCGGTCCTGCGCGAGGTACAGCAGCAGCTCGGGGAAGTCGCCACGGTGGCCGAGGAGTCGATCGTCGGCGTCCACGTCGTCAAGGCCTTCGCGCAGGAAGACCGGCGCCAGGCGGCGTTCGAGCGGGCCTCCGGAGCTGTCTTCGACGCGACGGTGCGCGCGTTCCGGCAGCGTGCGACCTATGTGCCGCTGCTCTCGTTCCTGCCCCTGCTCGCCCAGGGTGCGGTGCTGCTCGCGGCGGGTCGCATGGTCGTGAACGGCTCGTTGTCCCTCTCAGGATTTTTCATCTTCAACCTGCTGCTCGCGATGTTGATCGTGCCGCTACGCAGCCTCGGCATGTGGGTCGGCCAGGCGCAGCGCGCGACCGCCTCCGGGGAGCGGATCTTTGAGGTGATGGACGAGCCGGAGGGCGTCGAGGATCGGCCGGGCGCCCGCGAGTTGCCTGAGGGGCCGGGGGCGATCCGCTTCAGTGGCGTCGGGTTCGGTTACGCGCCCGACCGGCCGGTGCTGCAGGGGATCGACCTCGAGATCGCGGCCGGCCGCACCGTTGCCTTGATCGGCCACACGGGCTCGGGGAAAACGACGCTCGCGGCGCTCGTGCCCCGCTTCTACGACGCCTCCGAAGGTCACGTGATCGTCGACGGCGTCGACGTTCGCGACGTCACGCGCCGCTCGCTCCGGCGCGAGATCGGCGTCATCTCCCAGGATCCGTTCCTTTTCTCGGCGACGGTGCGCGAGAACATCGCCTTCGGCGTGCGCGACGCGACGGCCGAGCAGGTCGAGGAGGCGGCCCACGCGGCCCAGGCGCACGAGTTCGTGGTCGAGCTTCCGCAGGGCTACGACACCGTCATCGGCGAGCGCGGGATCACGCTCTCCGGAGGACAGCGCCAGCGTCTCGCGATCGCGCGGGCGCTCGTGATCGACCCGCGCATCCTCATCCTCGACGACGCCACCGCCTCGGTCGACGCGACCACCGAGGCGAGGATCCGCGCCGGCCTCGCCGTGGCGATGCGCGACCGAACGACGATCATCATCGCCCACCGCCTGTCCACGATCGCGCTCGCGGACGAGATCGTCGTGCTCGACCACGGCCGCATCGCCGCCCACGGCACGCAGGCCGAGCTGCTCGCGACGAACGCCGTCTACCAGGAGCTCCACGGGCACGGGCTGCTGCAGGGCCTGCTCAAGGAGACGGCGTGAAGGTTTCCTTCACGTCTCCGGGACGTCGCTCGTGGTCCGGAAGGCGGACAGGGGCGTGAAGGTCTGGCAGCCCGGAGGCCACCTGTCGGAGCAGCAGGACTCGGACGTGCGCGACTGGTCGTGGCACCGAATGCGGCGCCGGACTGGACTTCTCGTCCGGCTGTCGCTTCCGTACAGGGGACGCACCGCGCTCGCGCTCGGGACGCTGCTCGTCTACACGCTCGTAGCCCTCGCGCCGCCCTACCTGGCGAAGCTCGCGATCGACGAGGGCATCAGGCAGCTCGACCTCGACCGGCTTACCTGGCTGGTTGGAATCTTCCTCCTCGCCGCGTTCGCCGCCCTTGGCCTCTCCGCAGCGAACACCTACCTCACCGGCTGGGTCGGCGAGCGCGTCCTGGCAGACCTGCGGAACAGGCTCTTCGCGCACCTCGAGCGGCTTTCGCTCGGCTTCTACGAACGCAACCGGGCGGGCGTGATCATCAGCCGGATCACGAACGACGTCGAGGCGCTCGACCAGCTCGTCACCGACGGCGTCACGAGCCTGATCCAGAACACGCTCCTGCTGCTCGGCACCGCAGTCGTGCTCTTCTTCCTCGACTGGCGCCTCGCCCTCGCGACGGTCACCGTCCTGCCGCTGATGGCGCTGGCGACGGTGTGGTTTCGGAGCCGCTCGAACCGTGCCTACCGGAACGTCCGGGAGCGGCTCGGTCTCGTCACCGCCACGCTCGCGGAGGACATCGCCGGCATGCGCGTCGTGCAGTCGTTCACGCGCGAGCCGGTTCAGCAGCAGGCCTTCCACGGCGTCAACGACCGCTACCGCGCCGCGAACTACGAGACGGTCGTCCTGAACGGGATCTACTTCCCGGTCGTCGACCTCCTCTCGTCGATCGCGACTGCGATCGTCTTCGGCTATGGCGGCTGGCTCGTCTACGGCGGCGACATGACGCCGGGCACGCTCTTTGCGTTCGCGCTCTACCTCTCGAACTTCTTCGATCCGATCCAGCAGCTCTCGCAGCTCTACAACACGTTCCTGTCCGCGATCGCCGCGCTCGACAAGATCATCGGGGTGCTCGAGGAGCGACCGCAGATCGTCGACGAGCCGGGAGCGGAGGAACTACCGACGATCGAAGGGAACGTCCGCTTCGACGGCGTCCGCTTCGGCTACGGCCCGGAGTTTCCGGAGGTGCTGCACGGGGTCGAGCTCGACATCGCGGCCGGGACGACCGTCGCGCTCGTCGGTCACACCGGCGCGGGCAAGTCGACGATCGCGAAGCTGATCGCGCGCTTCTACGATCCCACCGAGGGCTCGCTCTCGATCGACGGCCACGATCTCCGCAGCGTCACCCAGCGCTCGCTCCGGCGCCAGCTCGGGATCGTCCCGCAGGAGGGCTTCCTCTTCGGCACGACGGTTGCCGAGAACATCGCCTTCGGCCGCCCAGACGCCCGTCTGGAGGAGATCGCCGCGGCGGCGGAGGCCGTCGGCGCCCACCGCTTCATCCTCGAGCTCGAGGACGGCTACGAGACCCAGCTCGGCGAGCGCGGGACGCGGCTCTCGCTCGGCCAGCGCCAGCTCGTCGCGTTCGCGCGGGCGTTGCTCGCCGACCCGCGCATCCTGATCCTCGACGAGGCGACCTCGTCCGTGGACATCGGCACCGAGCGGCAGATCGAGCAGGCGCTGCGGAGGCTCCTCGCCGGCCGTACCGCATTCGTGATCGCACATCGACTCTCGACGATCCGCGACGCCGACCTGATCGTCGTGCTCGAGCACGGTCGCGTGGTCGAGCAAGGGAGCCATGAGGAGCTGATCGCTCGCCGCGGGCTCTACACGAGCCTCTACGGTGACTGGGCCGCAGAGGTCGCATAGAGTCAGGCAAGTGACGGTAGGCGGCATCCTGGCTGAGGCATTCGCGCTCTACAAGCGCTTCTTCGCGCGCTTCTTCCTGACCGCAGCGGCGGTCTTCGTCGTGCTCAACCTCTTCTCGGCGATCGCGGCCGACGCTGGTGCTGATGCCGCCGACGCCGTTGCCGCGTTCTGGGGTCTCGTTGGGCTCGTCGTCTCGCTCGTCGGCTCGCTGTGGGTGCAGGGGGCGCTGACGGCAACCGTCGCCGACGTGCGGGACGGGCGCGCCGACGACGGCATCGAGACCACCTACCGGCGGGTGCGGCCGACCCTACTGCCGCTGCTGGTCGCAGGCCTGCTGGCCGGGATCGGGATCGTGCTCGGTCTCGTCGCGCTCGTCGTCCCCGGCCTGCTCCTGCTCACGCGCTGGGTGCTCGTGACGCCCGTCGTCGTCCTCGAGCGGCTCCGCGCGCGGGAGGCGCTCCGACGTTCCTGGAATCTCGTCAAGGGTCAGAGCTGGACCGTGTTCGGGGTGATCGTCGTCACGATTCTCATCAGCGTCATTGCGCAGATCGTCTTCGTGGCAGCGTTCGCGTTCCTGCCCGACTTCCTCCAGAACTGGTTCGGCGGGCTCGTCGCGAACAGCATTGTGACGCCGTTCGTCGCGCTTTCCTGGACGCTCATGTACTTCCACCTGCGCGGCGACGCGACGGCCCCGGCCGCCGCGGCATGACCGAGCTCGACCCCGAGACCGAGCAGCGCATCGAGGAGCCGGTGGCGCCGGAAGCCGTCCGGGAAACCCGGCTGACCCCGGCCGAGGCGATCGAGAAGATGCACATCAACCTGCCGGTGCGCGGCAACCGCAAGCTCCGCCGGCTCCTCGAGCGGGTGAACGAGGATCGCCAGCTGAAGGGCTGGTGGCACGTCTCGAACGTGAACGCCGTCGTTCGCCTGGAGATCAACGACCACTCCTGGGTGCACATCCAGATCGTCGCGAATATCGCGCTGAAGATCCTCCGGCAGCTCTTCAAGCACGGCGTCGAGACCTCTGTCGTCACCGACTACGGCTTCGAGCGCGCGGACGCCGAAGTCGTCGTCACGCTCTCCTCTCTCCTCCACTGCATCGGCATGTCGGTGCACCGGCTCGGCCACGAGGACTTCTCGCTCTTCCTGGCGGAGCCGAAGCTACGCGAGCTCCTGAATGGCCTGTACGAGGAGCCAGACCTGACGGTCGTCGTCTCGGAGGTGCTGCAGGCGATCACGAGCCACCGCGCCGACGGGCAGCCACTCACCCTCGAGGCGGGCATCCTGCGGGTGGCAGACGCGCTCGACATGGCCGAGGGCCGCTCGCGCATCCCCTTCGAGCGAGGCCGCGTCTCGATGCACTCCCTGTCGGCCGCCGCGATCGACGAGGTTGCGATCAAGGACGGCGACGCGCGCCCGGTCATGATCGAGATCGTGATGAACAACTCGTCGGGCCTCTTCCAGGTCGACGGCCTCCTGAAGGCGAAGTTGCGTGGATCGGGCCTGGAGCCGTACGTCGAGGTGATCGCCCATATCGACACCGAAGCCGAGAAACGGCTCGTGCCGGTCTACCGGCTCGAGTACTGAGCGGAGCCGGATTTGCCGCTAAACTGGCGGCCGTTGCGGGATCGTCTAATGGTAGGACGCCTGACTCTGGATCAGGTAGTCAAGGTTCGAGTCCTTGTCCCGCAGCCTCAGGAACCCGCTGCAAACAGCGGGTTCCGCGTTTCCGATGTGGCGACACGGAGCGCTAAGGCAACGGATGGGGCAACAGGAGGAGCGCTGCTGTGACGGCTGCAACGCTGACGGGCAGGACTGGATCAAGCGGCCCGCCTCACGCTTCCGCGCCCGCTACCAGTGGCTCGACCGGCTCGCCGCCGTAGGCTGAGCGGTGCTCCGGTGAACGGCCCTGCGACTTGGCTGCTGCTTGGCCCGCCGGGCGCGATTCTCGGGTTTGGTGTCGCCGTTGCTCGTGCACGGACGAGCCGAGGTGCGGTGGGAGTATTCGCTCTCGGCTTCCTGCTCGCCGCGGTTGTGTGGGCGGCGATCGACATACTCGGCGGCTTCGACGACGAGGGGTGGGACGGACTCTTCTACTACGGCGCTATCTGGCTCAACCTGATCGGTTGGATGCTTGGGGTGGGTCTGGGGACAGAGATACGCCTGATCCGGGAGAGACGCCGCCGAAGCTGAAAGAAGTTCACGCCGGGGCGGGTCAATCGGCTTGGGCAGCCGATACTAGGTGCATGCAAGCACCGACGAGCGAGTCGCAGTTGGTTGGGGCGAACGAGGTCGCGCGCTTCCTCGGAGTGTCCGTCTTCACGGTGAGGCGGATGGGCGGCGACGGGGACGGTGCGGCGGATCAAGCTCGGCCCGCACGCGAACCTGCGCTTCCACCCGCGAAGAAGCTTGGAAGCAGGCTCTTCTACTTCCGGGTCGGTCGGGCATCCGGCCGGGGTCGACGAAAGGGTCGACTCGCCGTGCAACTTCCGGCAGTCCGCTCTGGCGCAGACCGTTTGTGGCGTTCGCCTACGGTTCGGACGGCCCGCCACCAAAACTTTTCGGGCCGGTCGCAGTCGTAGAGAACATGCAGCCATCTCGACGTTCGAGCGGCTCCAGGCGACGAGCGGTACGCGGTCTCTTCGCGCTTGCGGTCGTGCTCGCGACGGCGAGTGCTGCCTCGGCTGGTAGCACCGGTTACGGCGGGTTCCAGATCCGAATCGACCCCGAGGGTCTCTCGCCGGTTGTCGTGCAGCTCCCGGCGTCGCATGCGATCCCGTTCTGGGTGAACTACGACTCCGTCCCGCACACGCTCACGTTCGAGGACAGCCGGTGCACCATCACGATCCCGGCGGGCGAGAGAGCCGCCGCCCCGTGCCACAACATGCTGCTGGAGGCCGGTGCGTACCGCTATCGCGTAAGCGATACGTTCGAGGCACAGGGAGCAGTCGTTGTCTTGCCGAACGAGCGGCGGGTCACCATGGTCAGCTCGCGGGCGACGATCCGAGCCGGTCAGGCGGTGACCTTCAGCGGGACCGTCTTCGCCGCGAGCGTCGCCCCTTTCGGGGGCTTCATCCTCCAGCAGCACGCGATCACAATCTTCCGCCGCGGCGAGGGGTCGCGCCGGTTCCTACCGATCCGGCGGGTGCTTCCGATGGATCGGCCGTCGCCCTGCTACTGCGATCCGAACGAGAAGCTGTGGAGCGTCACGATCCGCCCGATCGCGACTGCCACATTCATCGCTCGCATCGTCGACAACCAAAGCACGTGGAAAGAGGCCGAGAGCCACCGAGTCGTTGTCCGAGTGATTGCTGCGTCGCGGTAGATCTCACCACAGGCTACTTGCAGTCCCGCAATCTCGTTTCGGGGCTTGCGCAACAACGTCTCGCCGTGGAGCACTCGTCGGAAGCGTCGGCGTTGTTGGAAGCTCTGCTCGCGCCACATCTGACAAGCGGATCGCGCTCAGGGAATCCCGAAGATGAAGGCCAGCAGCAGAGCGGTTCCCACGACAGCTGCAACCCCGATGAGTCCGGAGAGCCAAGCGGAAGTCGCTCTTTGCGCTTGCGCCGTGCGGTTGCGCCGCCACAACATGATGGCTGGCACCGCCAGCACCACTGCGACCCCGAGCATGAACCACCCCGCCGGGTGCCTCCCACCCTCGGGGTCGTCCCCCAGCAGCCACGCTCCCCACATGGCGAACAGCAGCGCGACCCCGACGGTGACTGAATGAGAAACGCGTGTCATGCATCGGTTATCGCCTCAGAATTGCTGTGCGAACCGCCAGCCACGCCGTTGATGGAGGGCGGGAGCATCGACCTGCCCGAAGTAGGGCGGCTGGGCGAAACGTGGTGAAACCCCGCCTGCATCCCGCCAGTCGCAGATCCACGGAACAGGGTTGGTTGCGGCCGACGCGATCGAAGCTGGATCGTGATGTGGGGCGGCACGGTCTACCGCTTGCCGACGGCCTGCGTCGCCAACCGCTCTCGTAGGCTCCTGAGGTGTACTCGGACAGGGAGGCCGCGGCTCTCTACGACCTGCTCAACCCGTGGGGGCCGAGCGATGACTTCTATCTCGCGCTGGTGCTGGACGCGGAGTCAGCGCTCGACATCGGCTGCGGTACAGGCTCATTGCTGCACCAAGCCCGGCAGGTCGGTCATGCCGGACGGCTTTGTGGCGTCGATCCGGACGCTGCAAGTCTCGGGGTAGCGCGGCGTCGTGCAGATATCGAGTGGGAGCTCTGCGCCGCGTCGTCGATGACGTGGGAGCGCGAGTTCGACCTCGCCACGATGACCGGTCACGCGTTCCAGGCGCTCGTCGGCGACGACGAGCTCCGGGAGTCGCTTACCGCCATCCACCGAGCGCTCGTAGAAGGTGGTCGATTCGCGTTCGAGACCCGCACCCCGCTTGCACGAGCGTGGGAGCGGTGGAATCCAACGAACGCGATGGATGTCGTCGACCCAGCGGGTCGCCAGCTCCGGATCTCGCACCAGGTCGAAGCAGTCGTCGCCGATGTCGTCACAGTCACCGAGACGACGAGCGAGCCCGGCGGCCGCTCGTTGCGAGTCGATCGTGCCAGCCTCCGCTTCCTCGAGCCCGACGCACTCGGGAAGGCTCTCGCAGAGGCCGGCTTCGAGATCGAGGCGCAGTACGGAGATTGGGGACGAGGACGCCTCACGCGTGAGAGCCCGGAGATCGTCACCATCGCCAGGGTGGGGACACTTCGGCCGACGCAGTAAGAACTGCTCGAACGTGTGTCGAAGCTGCGGGTCACCACGTGGTGCCTGGCCCGATGCGTTCGCCGATGCGAAGCTCCCCACGTGGAAGTCCGCATCGACGAATCGCTCGAAGGCATCGACTGGGAGCAGACGAAGGCCGATCTCGCCGACGACAACTTCGACAACGGCCGTTCGCCGGCAGCTCTCAGGCGCTCCTTTGAGCAGTCGCAACACGTCGCGGTCGCCCGCGACGGCCAACGCGTCGTCGGTCTCGCACGCCTGCTCTCCGACGGCGTCGGCAACGCCTATCTCCTCGACGTCTGGACAGCGTCGCCCCACCGCAGGCAAGGGATCGCCACGAAGTTGCTACGCCTGCTGATCGAAGCCGTACCCGGCCAGCACATCGGTCTCCAGACGAGCGGCGCCCAGGCCCTTTACGAGTCGCTCGGATTCCGGCCGCAGCCGGAGTTCTGGTCGCTCGTCGTCGGTTCGTGGCTCCACAACAAAGCCAACCGCTGACGCGCGGACGGAGCCGCCTACTACCTCCCTGGCTCTCCCGCGGCATGGGGCCGGCCGTGAGAAGCGCCATAATGCAGGTTTGATGCGTCTGCTTCGCCGCCGCTCCGCGACGATCCCGCTCGACGAGGCGGCGGCATATGCGCGTTGTCATGGAACGCGCGACGCCGCCGTCCGGATCGTGAAGCTGCCCCCGCGGCGGGAACGGTACGACGTGCTCGCCGTCGGCGAAGAGCTGCGCCGCTCGTTCGAGCAGCGGCTCGACGCGCGCGAGGACGAGGAGATCGCACACCTGAACGACAGAGCGGGCCCCTCAGCGGAGCCCGCTCCACCCCCAACCGTGCCCCCACTCGGCTAGAGGCTTGATGAGGCTTGATGTGGGATAGGAGTGCGTCTGGGGAGGTGCGCCAAGCAGCCCGGCGCAGGCCCCCAGCCAGGCGTGCTTCTAGCTCACATCAAGCCTCTAAAGGGCGATTCGCGGCTGCCGCCGCAGGTAGGCAACCGCAAGCCCGAGAGCGAGCACGAGTGCCAGCCCGCCGATCCCGAACGTGAGTCCGTTCTCCCGGTCGATCGAGAATCCGGCCCCGTCGGCCACCGCAGCGGGCGGCGGGACATCGCCGACGGCGAACCGGTCGAAACGATCGTCAGGGCGAACGGGCGCACCGTCAGGAGTCCTCGCGACCGCCCGCTCGACGGCATCAGGGGACGCCTGCCCCAGCCCGACCGTCCGCGGATCCAGGGCGTCGGCCGCGGTCAGGCCGTGGCTCAGGTAGCTAATCACGCGCGGCTGCTTCGTCTGCGGCTGCTGCAGCCCGAGCTCCGGGCCGGCACTCGCGGTTGGGCGCGCCTCAGCGGGTGCGACAACCACCGCGAACGCGAGCCCAAGCAGGATCCGACGAGTCTAGTGGTGCCTTCTCCGAAACGACATCTCTCCTCCTCCTCCTATCGGTACTGACTCTCTTCGCAGCTCACGACGGGGTGGGCAGCGCGCTTCTTCCCTTTCGTTGCAGATCGCGCTTAGATAGCTGCTGCCGCAATGGCTATGGAAGTCACCGACGCACAGCTTGTCGAGCGCTGCCGCGCTGGCGAGGCGGCGGCCTGGAACGAGCTCGTGGAGCGGTTCTCGCGCTACGTCTACGGCATCGCCTTACGCGCCTTCCGCTTACCTGAGCACGACGCCGAAGACGTGTTCCAGGACGTCTTCGCCCGCACGTACGAGCGGCTCGACTCGCTCCGCGACGACAGCGCGATCCGCCCCTGGATCGCACAGCTGACGCGGAATGCCTGCATCGACCACCTGCGCTCCAGCGGCCGTGAGGAGCTGATCGCCGAGCCGCTCGAGGGTGAGGCGGACGCGGCGATCGAGAAGCTCGACGAGGCACTCGCCGTGCATGAGGGACTGCGCGCGCTGTCGGCGGACTGCCGCGAGATCCTCGACCGGTTCTTCGCGCGCGACGAGAGCTACCGAGCGATCGGCGAGGTGCTCGGCCTCCCCGCCGGGACGATCGCGAGCAGGATCTCGCGCTGCCTCGGCAAGCTCCGGCACGAGCTCGAGGGAAGAAACCAGGATCCTGGGGCGTCTGGAGGGTGGTGAGCCCCACGCCCCCAGACCGATTCGAGGAAGAGCGCCTCGGCGAGCTGCTCGCGCTCCTACCGCCGGCCCCGAGCGGCTGGACGCGCGCGGCGCAGGAACTACCGGCGGCCCGGCGTGAGCTCGACGAGATCGTCGAGCGAGCGCGGGCCGACGCGGACTTCCGGCTCCGCCTCGTCGCCGATCTGGAGCAGGCCCTTGCGAGCGGGGGCTACGTCCCCCGCGTCGAGCTCCTGGCGGCGGTGCGTGCGTACCTGCGAGACCCCCAGTAAGAGTGTCGGAGCTGTTCACCCGCGACCTTCGGAGCCTGCTGGAGGCGATCGCCGACCCATCCCCTGCGCCCGGGGCCGGTGCCGTCGCCGGCCTCGTCACCGCGATGGCGGCAGGCGTGATCGCGTCGGCGGCACGCCGTTCTACGGCGTGGCCCGAGGCACGCGGCGTCTCTGCGCAAGCCCAGGCCCTCCGCAGCCGGGTCGAGAAGCTGGCCGAGGCGAACGAACAGGCGTATCTGAAGGCGCTCGGCCTGCTCGAGGTGACCCAGCCCGGCGACAGCCGAGACATCGCCGGCGGCAGCCGAGACATCGCCGACGGCAGCCGCGACATCGCCATCGGCAGGGCGCTCGAAGCGGCGGCCAACCTACCGCTGGCGATCGCCGAGGCAGCGTACGACGTCGCGCTCCTAGGCGCCGAGGCGGCCGAGCACGCGGTGGCGGGCTGTGCGGAGGACGGTGCTGCCGCATCGCTGCTCGCGGAGGCTGCGGCACGCGCGGCAGCGGGGCTCGTCGCGACGAACCTCGTCTCCAGCCCCGGGGACGACCGCGTCGTGCACGCGCAACGGCTCGCTGCCGCCGCGACGGACGCCGCCCGGCGTGCCGTCACGGCAGCAGCGACGGCCACTTAGCCTGAATCCACCGTTTGCGTGATCGCGGGGCGGTCGGCTGGGCCGCCAGGGTGCGCTGGGAGCTTGCCGGGCCGCCGGGGCCCGTACGCCAAGCTCCCAGCGCGAAGCGCACCGGCCGGGTGAGGGCGCCCCCCGCCCGCCGGCGCGCGGCGCCCGCGCCCGGGGGGGGGGGGGCGCGGGCCCCCCCCCCCCCCCCCCCCCACCGCCCGCGCAAAACGGTGGATCCAGGCTTAGCCGAGGGCCGGCCTCGTGGTCGGAAGCACAACTGCACGGCGTCGCAACCACAGCCGCCGGTGTGGGCGCTCCTCACCCGCGGCGCGGACGAGGCGGGCAAGCCGTGCCTGCTCGGCCTCCCGCAGCATGTCGGCCTGCCGGTACCTGGCGATGTCCTGCATGACGATCGGGTGCATCTCGTCTCCCTTCATCGTGTCGCTGACCACACGACGTCGGGAGCCGCGTGCTTCTTCCCTCAGGCACGTGGAAGCGCGTCGACCCGCCCGATCCAGGCATCGAGCCGAGGGCAACGACCCGCCACCTGCAGATGGTTGCGCAGTACCTCGTGGAAGCGGTCTGGATCGCCCTCCGTCCACAGCAGCCGATACTTGAGAAACGGGAACGCCGTCACGTCCGCGAGCGACAGCTCCTCGAACAGGAACTCTCGGCCGGCGAGCAAATCCTCGAAGAGTCGGAGCGACCCGGCGAGCTGCTCGCCGAGCGCCGCCAGGACGCCCGACTCGGGGTCGGCCTTCGCCTCCTCGGCGACGATCAGGTTCGGCGGGCGCTTCCAGACCCGGTTGAACCAGTCGCAGAAGATGCGTACCTCGGCGCGGAGGGCGGGATCGTTCGGCAGCAGCGGCGGCTGGGGAAACTGCCCCTCGAGGTACTCGAGAATCGCAGGCGAATCAACGAGGGTGCGCTCCCCGTGCTCGAGCACCGGAACGAGCGCCTGGCCACTTACACGCACGACCTCCGCACGGTCTGCGGGATCGACGTCCACCCACTCCACCGGCAGGCCCTTGTGCGCGAGCGTCAGGGCGACGCGCTCGACGTTCGTCGAGAACGGGATTCGGTAGACACGCATCACTCAGTCGTCCGACTCGTCGCCGCCGCGACCGCGGCCACGTCCCCGTCCAGAGGAGTCCGAGCCCGACCCCGAGTTCGAAGCCGAACCCGAGCCATCCGTAGTCCTCGATGAGTCGTCTGTCGTCGCGGCGGTCCGTCGACCCGTTGTCGTCGAGCGAATCGTCGTCTGGCGCACGGTCGTCCGCGCGCCGTCGGTTACCGCCCGTGCGGCCGCTGCCGGCGCAAGCGCCGCCCCCTGCTCGAGCTTCACGACCGGCAAGGCGATGGTCTCGCGCGTGACGAGGTGCACTCCGAGCCCGGTCGCAACCGCGAGGACGAGGCCGAGAGCGCCCAGGAGGAGCGTGCGCGTCACCTCGCCGCTCGCTCCCGCGACCGGGCAACCTCGACAACCGGCAGCGCGACCTCGGCGATTGCGCCCCGGGTCGCCCGGTTCCGGATCGACGCGCTCCCACCCCAGCGCCGGGCGAGTGTCTCGACGATCGCCAGCCCGAGTCCGGTTCCGGGGTGGTCGGAACGACCGCGCTGGAAGCGCTCGAAGAGCCGGCGCTCCTCACCCGACCGGACTCCGGGGCCCTCGTCGGCGACCGTCAAGCGTCCGTCGGCCGTCCAAGCGAGCGTGACGGTCGTACCGGGCGCCGAGTAGACGAGCGCGTTCTCGAGCAGGTTGTCGAGGACGATCGCGATGTCTTCCTCCGTGGCGCGCACAGCGACGTCGCCGCCATCCTCCACTTTCAGCTCGTGCTCCGTCTGCGCCGCATGGGGCTCCCAGCGGGCTTCTGCAGCCTCGCACGCCGTGCGGAGCCAGACCGGCGCTCTCGGCTGAGGGCGGTCACCTTCGCGGGCAAGCGTGAGCAGCGCGTTCAGGAGACGCGTCAGGCGCTCGACCTCATCCTCCGCTGCCCGCAACTCGCGCTCGAGCTCGGGATCGTCGGTCTTCAGACCCGCAGCCTCGAGGCGGAGCCGCAGGCCGGTGAGCGGCGTTCGAAGCTGGTGCGACGCGTTTGCGACGAAGTCCCGCTGCGCGGCGAGAACCTGCGCGAGGCGTTCGGTCATGTCGTTGAAGGCGAGAGCCACCTCCTGCTGCTCGGTCGCGCCCGACACCTCTGCCCGTGCGTCGAGCTCTCCGCTCTCCACCCGCCGCGCCGTGCGAGCTAGCGCTCTAAGCGGCCTCGAGAGCGAGCCTGCGAGAACCCAGGCGAGCGCGAGGCCGAGCGCGAGCGCGATCAGGCCCACGCCGACGAGCACGAGGACGTTGCGCCGAACGCGCTGAGTCACCGCTTCCACGCTCTGGGTCCGCGGACGGCGCCGACCCGCTTCCCCTCGTCGAGCACCGGGACGGCCGTGTAGAGCAAGTCCTCCCCGAGCGTGTCACTGCGTCGCGTCCCCTGTGCCGTCTTCCCCGCCAGCGCCTCCCGGATCTCCGGTCTGCTGCGGTAGGAGCGCGAGCCGAGGCCGGCGCCGGCGGAGTCTGCCAGGAGTCGACCGCGGGCGTTTACGACGATCACCCGGCCGCCCAGATCACGGCTTGCGCTCCGGGCGACCCTGAGCAGCTGCGAGGCGTTTCCGAGTCGTGCCGAGGCCTGTGCTGCCACGATCTGCGCCTGGGCCGAGGCTTGTGCGCGAACTTCGGCGTCGACGCGGCTCGACAGGCTGAACACCAGCGGGATCTCGAGCGCCAACAACACGAGCACGAGCACGTAGGTAAAGGCGGCGAGGAGGCGCAGGCGGAGGCTCATCACACCTCGTCCGCGCCGGCGAAGCGGAAACCCACGCCGCGGATCGTGTGGAGGTACCGAGGCTGCGCCGAATCGTCGACGAGCTTCTTTCGGAGGGCGCTCACGTGCACGTCGAGCGTCTTCGTGCTGCCAAACCAGTTGACGTCCCACACCTCGTCGATCAACCGCTCGCGCGGCACGACCGTTCCCGCCTCCTGCATCAGCAGCGCGAGCAGGTCGAACTCCTTGCGCGAGAGCTCGAGCAGCTCGCCGTCGCGGGTCACGCTCCGGCGTGAGCGGTCGAGGTGAACGCCTCCGATCTCGATTGGCCCGCCGTCCGTCTCAGCCGGTGCCGAGGCCCGCCTCAGAACGGCTCTGATCCTCGCGACCACCTCACGCGCGCTGAAGGGCTTGACCACGTAGTCGTCTGCGCCGAGCTCGAGCCCTACCACCCGATCCGCTTCCTCACCCTTGGCGGAGAGGATGATGATCGGGACGCGAGAGGCTGCGCGCAGCTCGCGGCAGACGTCGAACCCGGAGCCATCGGGCAGCATCAGGTCGAGGAGAACGAGATCGGGCCGCAGCTTGCGGCCGAGCCGGATCGCCTCGGCTGCGGTGTCCGCCACCCTCGCTTCGAAGCCCTCCCGTTGGAGCGCCTCAGCGAGCGGAATCGTAATCGACTCCTCGTCCTCGACCAGCAGGATCAGCCGCTTGCTGCGCATGCAGTTCGTATACCCGAGGGCGCAGAGGCCAAAGGCGTGAAGGCGGCCGACGTACAGACGCCCCCACGCCCCGACGTGGCTATCGAGCGACGAAGCTGCCGCTCATCCCTCTGACGCGGTGGTCGTCAACGGCGCACCAGTACCTGTACTTGACGCCTTTCTTCAGGGTTGCGGCGACGGAGGCAGTCCTGCCCTCGCCGAGCACACGCGTGCGGAACGTCTTTCCGCCGCCCGAGATCCAGAAGTCGTGGTCGTCTCCCGAGGCGTTCCGGACGACGAAGCGCACCTGCCCCGCCTTCGGTGCCGCCGACAACGTGATCCTGTAGCTCGCCTCGGTCACGCGGATCGTCTGTGCGTTCGTGGCGGAGAGACCCGCCGGGACGAGCGCCGCGACGGCCGCAAGGGCAGCGAGCGCGGGCAGGATGATGAGTCGCTTCATGGTGTTCGTCTCCTTCGTGGGTGATCAGTCGTCGTCGGACCCGTGGCCCGAGTTGTGGTCGGCGCCGCCCGAGCTGTGACCGGAGCTGACCTGGTCGTCGCCGCCGGAGCCGTGGCCGGAGCTCTCGTCCTCGTCGTCGTCGCTGCTCGAGCCGGGACTGGGGCCCGCTGAGCTGTCGCCACGGTCGTCGTCACTATGGTCGTCGTCTGTGGCGACGCCCGTCGCGCCTGTGCAGCGCGGGTCGTTCGCGCCCCCCGCCTCGTCACATGGACCGGAAACGTCAGCGGCGACACCATCGGCAGCCGCCGCGGTCGACGTTGCCTGAGTGGTCACGCCCGTCGTCGTGCCTTCGGTCGTCGTTCCCTCGGTCTGCGTCTCGCCCGTGGTGGTGGTGAAGGACACCCCCGACGCCGGGTCGACGCCGCCGAAGCCACCGACCGCCGCGATGAGCCCGCCGGTGGCGACGAGTGCCAGGCTGAGCAGCCCGATCAGAAGCTTCGTCATCGTGTCTCCTTTCGTCTTGTGGTCACGAAAGAAGGGTGCCCGCCGGCCGGCCAGGAGCAGGGCAAGCGAAGGCAAAGCCTTGGTAAAGGCGCGCTCGGCGGGAATCGTCCTCCCGAGTGGCGCACGGAGCGGTTCGGTAGACTGCCAGCCGCTACGCGGCCCATTCGTCTAGTGGCCTAGGACACCGCCCTCTCACGGCGGCGGCACGGGTTCGAATCCCGTATGGGCCTTCCTTTAGAGCCTGGTTGTGCGGAAACGGCTTGGTTTCGTGTGTCAGGCATGCCACAGATGCCGCTGAGTGCCACGTGGTGCTCCCACGGGTGCTCCCACGCGCTGCCTGCGGCATAGGGCGACGCGTCGTCTAGCTCGACAGGGCGCGCAAGCACCTCGCCGCTGCCTCACGTGGCAACGCAGAAAGCGCCGCCGTCGCAAGCTGCGCCTGCGCGAGCGTCAACGTCTCGCACTCGGTCCCTAGCCGGCTCAACCACCGGCACGCCGCCCGGTCGAACTTCGCGTCCTTCTTCTCCGCGTACAGGATCACGAGCTCCAGCGCGCGTCCTCGAGCGGTAGGTGACGCATCTCGCGAGCAGTCAACTCCGCGAGCGGGACGCTGCCCGCGTCGATCGCGCGCCGGAACCGGATGTGCGGCGAAGCCTGCGCTGTCACGAACGCATGTTCGTACAGCCGCAGCGGCCCCTGGACACCGCGGGGCCTGGGCGGCGTCGTGGTGTTCAGGAAGCCGGTGCCAGGCTGTCCTCTTGGACTGACGTGGCTTTCTTCGCCTCACGCGCCCGCTCTGCCTGCTCTTCGGGAGAGGCCTCAATGTCCTGCAGAACCTTCCCAAGCAGGAAGAACGTGGGCGGCCATAGGCCGATGAAGACTGCAAGCCGTTCCGCTCGTGCCCGCTCGTCCTTGTCGGATGCGCGAGCGGAACGCCCCCACAGCGAGACGGCACCCACGATCGACGCGAACCCGAGACCGTGTAGTAGGTCGCTGCTCAACCCGAAACGGTGCAGTGAGAGCGCAATACGCATGAGACCCTCCTTGCTTAGACGACGTTTCGTCTGTCCACGTGAGGTGCCGCTGAAACCTCGCGGGAAGCTTCAACCACGACCCGACCCTCCGTCGTCGCCCGGTCAAGCGTGTACGGAAGCCTCAAGTAGCTCGCTTCGACCCGGCGCTGAACCTCTACGCCGTGCCCGAGCAGCTTCCTCGCCGCCTCGCTTGCCGAGAGCCCCTCGACCTGCGCGATGCGCTCGATCTCACGCGAGAGCGCCTCGTCAACCCGGATGTTCAAAACGTCCTTGAGCCCCTGCTTCTTCTCCGTCATACCTCGATGGTGCTGACGTCACACAGAAAGTCAAGATGTTGCGTTACCGAGGTGGTCTACGGGATCCAGTCGATGAGGGCCGCGCGGATAAGCTTGACCGCGGTGTGCCGGGAAGACGGGTCGGCGAGTCCGAGCCATGCCCGAATACGTCGACTTCTTTCCCAAGCTCGCCCTCGCTGTCGCGCTGCTCTTGACAGCTCTCGCTGCCGCTCCCTTTTTCGAGCGCATCCGGTTGCCGAGCCCGGCCGCGTTCCTGGCGGTTGGAATCGCTGCGGGGCTCTTCGGTGTCGCCCCGACCGGCGAACTGCCCGTCGTCACGCTTGAGCAGATCGGCGCGGTCGCACTCTTCGCGATCCTCTTTCAAGGTGGTTTAGGCACCGGATTTAGCGCTGCGCGAGCAGCTGCCCGTCCGATCCTCGCGCTCGGTCTGTTCGGCACCGTGGTGACCGCAGGAGGGCTTGCTCTAGCCGCCCATTTCGTACTCGGGCTCGAATGGTCAGTGGCGCTGCTGATAGCTGTCGCGTTAGCGCCTACTGATCCAGCAGCGGTGTATGCGGTGCTGCGGGGACGGAGCGGCTCCGCTCGGGCGCGAACCGTTCTCGAAGGCGAGTCGGGGTTCAACGACCCGGCCGGGATCGCCCTGATGGTTGCGGTGACAGCGGCGGTAGCCGGTTCGCACGCCTCCTATGGGCATTCGGCCTTCCGGTTCGTTGAAGAGCTGGCAATCGGCTCGGCCGCAGGGGTTGCGGGCGGGCTCATTTTGCTCGCAGCGCTGCGAGTAACACGTCACCTCGAAGAGGGTGTACAGGCGGTAGCGGTGCTTCTGGGAGCAGTGCTGCTGGGATCAGTAACGGCGACTCTGCACGGGAGCGGATTCCTCGCCGTCTATATCGCGGGACTGCTGCTCTCGGATGCATGGGCGCGTCAAGACGGCACCCGGCACGCAGTCCCGGAAGCGCTCTCAGCTGCCGCCGAGCCGTTGCTCTTCGCGACCCTCGGCGCAGCTTTCGCGCCTTTGGTCAGTCTCAACGACATTGCCTACGGCACCTTCCTAATGGTGATGACGGTGTTCGTGGTGCGACCGCTCGTGGCTTCGGTCTGTCTCATCGGCAGCGATCTCCAAGCCGCAGACCGTGCGCTGGTGTCCTGGGGCGGTCTCAAGGGTGCGGTTCCCCTTCTGCTTGCGGCGTATCCTGCGCTTGAACAATTCGACCACGCTGAAACCGTTGCAGCGACCGTCCTCGTGGCAACGGCTGCCTCACTCGTCGTTCAAGGTGGAACTCTGCCACTTATCGCAGACCGAGCTGAAGAACGGAACAGCCCAATTCTCTATCCCGACCGCGTCGCGCGGAAGTAGACGACGATCCGCGGGATGCCTGAGGCATTCTGACCACTCGCATGTGGGACTTCTCCGACCATTCACAAGAACGTTCGCCTGGATCGGCCGCCGGCGAAGAGTGGGACGCCGCCGTCCTTGTCCCACCACAACAGACCACCACTGCGCACCGTTTGCGGCGTTAATGCAATACCGGCCACGCAAGCGAAGGTCTCACCTTCCCCATCCCGATCGACGTGCGGCTCGAGGGGGCCGTCGCACCGATCGGGGGGGCTGGAACACGATCTGCGGATCCGTGCTAAACCGGCCCTTCCCAAACCTTCGGTTGAGGCTGTCGCGAAGCCGCTCAATAGCCGGATTCGTCTTCAACCACGGAAACCATTCGCTCGTCCGGCGATAGTTGTCGACCTCGTCGGGAAGGATGTCTCGGCGCATGAGGTCATGCCAGATACTCGGAGCGCCGCCTCGACGTGCTCGGGCGCCACGACGCTGCGATAGCGGGTGATCATTGGAGTTGCCTCACCTTTAGCTCAAGCTCACCGGATCGCGATCGGTTAGTACGTCGGCCCCAAGAAGTACAACCACGACGTCCTTCAGTCAGCGCTCGACCGAACGACCCACGCGACGAGCAGGTGCTCGACGCCCAGCATCAGGGAAGCAACGAAGCGGTTTCGGCCGTCCGTCAGAACGAAGCGGTGATCCTGGCGCCAGTACCCCGTCGGAGGCGGCCAGGGCTGCTGATCCTTGAGTTCAAGTTGACGGCGGTAAGCACGCTCGACCTCCGCCGGAAGCAACTGGTGTCCGACAGGAGCATGACAAACGACGTCATGTATCGGAACGTATCCCGTTCTCACCACATGACCCACCGGGACCGCCGGACCCGCCCACTCAGAAACATCTGCAGCCGCAGCCAGATCAACTTCGCTAACCACATGTAGATCGACCATGCCCCCCCATTCTGGGGATGCGACTGCTGCAGTGCCTCCGCTTGGACCGGGAAGAACCTCGGATCCAGACAGCGACAGCGAAAGCCCTCACCCCAGCTGAGATTCCTCTCCCCTCTCGGTTGGATTTCAGGGTCCGCGCCGACGATGTTCGAGTACGTGAGCGACCGCCAGCCATTGGAGATAGGTCAAGTCGGGCCGAGGCGCCAGCCCTTCACGCGACGCCCACAGCCGTCGAGCGAGTCGGAGGTGCTACCCCGTGCTACCCCCGGAAATCGCCACCCGAGGCAACGGGGCGACGGGTTTCTTAGCTGAGGCTTCCGCCTACCCCCTCGCAGCACGCTGCGCAAACACGGCGACTCGAGTGCGAAAAAGTCGGGCGGCCGGTCTACTTGGCTGCTGGCGCCGACCCAACCAGTTATTAGGCGGACGGCTAACGGACGGACTTACGTCCCTGTCAGGTCCTGCCATTCCACCGTTTCGTTCCAGAACGGGTGACGTGTCGGAAGCCTCTGTGGTGTCTTCGGGTCCTTGATGCCTTCCGGGTGATGCTCGCTCAGCATCTGGCGTTCCAGTTCTTCCAGGTCCGCAAGCTGTCGCTTCTGTACCTCGAGCGGTACGTAATTCCAAACTCCCCACGGCGTGCTCATGCGTTCCCTCCTTCGGCGGGTGTTGCGCCGGTTATCGGTCTGCGCGGATCGACGCTTGAGGACTAGAGGGTCTGCTAACTGTTCCGGTGGTACTCCGCTGCACCCGCTCCCGTCCGCACTGGAGGCGCTTTGGGGAGTCAGTTGGTGTCGGCGGGCCTGGGCGAACGGAGGTAAGCCCTGGGCCTGCCGACCGAGGCGCCCCTGCCTCGCCGTGGGGCTGCCGGTTGCTCCGGCGGGATCATCCCGAGTTCCCGTCGGAACCCTGTGCGGCTACGGGGTCAGCTTCTTCGGCCGTCCGTCGGGGAAGCTCGCCACGCGCCGTGACTTCTAGTGCCTCGTGGTTCGCTGCGTCCTGTGCCGCGGCCTCTGCCAGGGTGAAGGGCCGGTCCAGCATGATCGACCAGGTGGGGTCGAGCTTCTGCTCGAACACCTCGGCACTGTTCTTGGTGGATGCCATTTTCGCTCCCGTTGCTCGCGGTTTAGGGGTGATGCCGGTTTTGTCCCGCGTCACGGATTCTGGCATGGGGGTTAGTGTCGGGCTCCTCGTGAAGGGAGCGTTCCGTGGCACGTCCTTCTGTTTTCTCTGTTGAAGACAAATATCGGCTCGTCCTCGCAGTTTTCAGTGGCGAGATGAGCGTGGCGGAGGCGGCTCGGCGCGGCAAGGCGTCGGAGCAGTCGATCTCGAACTGGAAGCGGCTGTTTCTGGAGAGCGGCAAGCTGGGGCTGGCGGAGACGGGCAAGCCGGGACCGAACGCGCGCGAGCGGCAGTTGCTCGAGGAGGTCGAGGAGCTGAAGGCCGCTTTGGGTGAGGCGCACGTCGAGCTGCGGGTCTGGAAGCGCAGCGCCGAGCACAGGCTGGGCCCTACGAGGACCTCGAGGTGATCCGCCTCGAGGCCGGGATGCCGACGAGCCGCTTCGCTCGGCTGATCGGCGTGCCAGAGCGGTCCTACCGGCGCTGGCAGCAGCGGCAGCGGCAGGGCCGCCCGGTGAAGGGGCCGTGGCCAGCTCCGGCGCGTGACCGTGTCGAGCCGGCCGCGATCGAGTACGCGGATCGCTTCCCGGCCTGGGGTCACCGGAAGGTTGCGATGCTGATGCGCGTCGACGGTCACCACGCCCCCGACTCGACCGTCCTGCGGGCGCTCCGACGCAGCGGCCGGGTGCTGCCGATCGACTACCAGGCCGAGCGGCGGCAGCTCGCCGAGGCCCGCCGGGCGGCGTTCGTGGTGCCCCCGTCCGGGCCGAACCAAGTCTGGCAGGTCGACTTCAGCGAGTTCGAGACCCGCCGCGGCGGCACCTGGCGGATCGGCGGCGTCTCCGACTACTGGTCGAAGCTCGAGCTCGGCTGGCACGTCTCCACCACCAGCAACCACCGCGACGCGATCGAGACCGTCGAGCAAGCGATCGCCGAGAGCGAACGGCTGACCGGCCGGCCGCTGACGGAGCTGCTCGCCGACCCAGTCACCGGCGAGATCCGCCCGATCGCCGTGGTCACTGACAACGGCCCCTGCTTCAAGTCGGTCCGCTTCGCCGCCTATATCGAGCGGCGGCCGGAGCTGATCCACATCCGCACGAAGCGGAAGTCGCCGAACCAGAACGGCGTCCGCGAGCGCGCCTTCGGCTCGCTCAAGTACGAGCACCTCTACCGGCACGAGATCGACGACGGCCACCAGCTCGGCCTCGAAGCCGAGACCTACCGGCAGCTCTTCAACAAGGTCCGGCCGCACGAGGGCATCGGCATGCGCCGACCGCTCGACGTCCACTTCGAAGCGATCAACAATCGCGAGACCATCAAGTCAACCGAGCCCGAAACCCTGCCAACTCCGTGACGCGGGACACGGTGAGGACTTCGAAGGCGGTCGGCCGGACAACTCCGAACCCGTAGCTCCGTTCGGAGAACATTCCCGGGCTGTGAGTGTGCCAGTGGTTCTGTCTGGGGCTGTTGCCTGGGTGGGTGGCGCCGTGCTTTTTGTTTGTGGCTCGATTTTCGGATGATCTCGCCTGCGGGTGTTTTTCTAGTGGTGTGTCCGGGCGAGGAGGCCGGTGCCGGCCTGGCGCCCGCTTGCTGGCTTGATCAGGAGCCTGTCCGCCTTGTGGGGGCGTGACCCGTCACAGTTTGGCCGCCGGCGGTCTTCATCTCCAGACAGGCACCGGATGTGTCCCCCAACTCTGGGCTGGAGGTCGGTAGGGATGCTTGCAGATCAGCTGGACTACGTCGTCGGCGTCGACCCGCACCGCGACTTGGATGCGCTCGCGGTGGTGCACGTCCCCAGCGGAGCGATCGTCTTGGAGGCGAATGTCGCCGCGAGCAGCAGCGGTTACGCGCATGCGCTCGAGCTTGTCGATCAGCACGTGGCGGGTCGGCGAGCGTTCGCGGTTGAGGGCACCGGCTCCTTCGGAGCCGGCCTCACGCGCTTCCTTAGCGGACGTGGCGAGCGGGTGCTCGAGGTCGGCCGGTTGCGGCGGGAGCGTCGCACCGGCGGCAAGACCGACGCGCTCGACGCGATCCGCGCCGCCCGCAACGTGCTTGCGCAGGAGCGGCCGGCAACCCCGCGGGCAGGGGGTGAACGTCAGGCGTTGCAGGCACTTGTGGCCGCACGCGAAGGGGCAGTCAACTCCCAACGGGCCGGGCTCTGCCAGCTGCGCGACCTGTTGATCACGACACCTGAGCCACTGCGGAGCGAGCTGCGGCCGCTGACACGTGCACGGCTTTTGCAACGTCTCGCAGCAACCCGACCTTACGGCCGACACGACGCCGAGCTGCAGCCTGCTCGGGTTGCGCTCGATCGCCCGACGGGTGCTGCAGCTGACCGCCGAGGAGCGTGAGCTCGCCCGCGAGATCGAAACGATCACCCGCAGGCTCGCACCGCAGCTGCTCGACCAGCCCGGCATCGGTCCGCACGCCGCCGCTCAGCTCGTCCTCTCCTGGTCCGACCGCGGCCGGATCGGATCGGAAGCTGCGTTCGCGAGGCTCGCCGGCGCGGCACCGATCCCCGCCTCCTCCGGCCAGACAGTCCGCTACCGCCTCGACCGAAGCGGCGACCGCAAGCTCAACCGTGCGCTACATGACCTCGTCACACGGAAACGCTCACACCCCGCCACGATCGCCTACATCGAACGGCGTCTGCAGGAGGGCAAGACCAAACGAGGCAAACCGCTGCCTCAAGCGCTACCTCGCCCGCAGCCTCTACCGGCTACCCGAACACGGAGCACTGGCCACTTGACAGACATAGAAGCATCGCTTGAGCACACGACATTCGTGTTCCACGAGCAGCGCGACGGCCGCAGGGCGCAGAACTCTGGCCTGGGCCAGCGTCTCGGGAGTGTCCCTTGGGCGGTCTAGGAGGAGGACAACGCCCGCTCGAGGGCGGCCCGGTCGGTCGGCCCGCCGTGCGTCGCAAGCACGTGCTCGACCGGCAGTGCGAGTAGCGGGCGCAGCCCCTCGGCGATCTCCTCGCGCGTCACGCCGGGGCGGAGCCACCTCTCGTTGATCTCGAGGCCCTGGCCGAAGTCGACGAGCGTGTCACCGGAGATCACCGCACGCTGGCTCTCGATCCAGAGCACGGTGTCGTTCGCCTTGTGCCCTGGGAACACGTCGGCGCCGAACGGCAGCCGGTCGCCGGACGAGTACGGGCGTGCCTCGCCTTTCTTCTCGCGGAGCAGCCAGACGACGTCGGGGCTGCCGTCGCCGGCCTGCTCGGCGGTGATGCCGTACGTCTCCATCAGGTACTGCGCGCTGTCGGGCAGCGGGGTGTAGACCGGCACGCCGAGCCGCTCGACCAGGCTCTGCGCATCGCGCTCATGCCACGGTGCGGTGAGCACGATCGCCGTCTCGCGGCCGGCCGCGAGCTCCCCGAGCTCGCTCGGCACGGCCAGCGGATCGAAGAGCAGTAGCCGCTCCCCGTCGTCGATCGCGTAGGAAGACACGTTCTCGCTCCACGGCTCGGTCGCCCGCCACTCCGGGTGCGGTGCCTCCCAGTGCCACAGGCCCGGACGTAACTCGCGCACGGCACGATGCTACTGAAACGCGCGCGGTCCGATAGGACCGAATTAGGGTCGGTGGGGTCATAAGGCGCGCCTCCTGCCCGGAATACTTCGGTCGTGCAGAACGAGCGGAGCCAGCAGCTGCGGGACCTAGCTCAACGTGTCGTTGATGCGCTCCCGTCCGAGGTGGCGGAGGAGGTCGTGCTTACCGGCAGCGTCTCGCGCGGTGTCGCTGATGAGGTTTCCGACATCGAGATGCTCATCGTCACGCCGGAGCCGCTCGAACTGGCGGCGTGCTTCGAGCATGCTCGGGCTGCGGGCCTTGAGGAGCTTGATACCTGGGGCGCGCAGGGCACACCGATACAGCGCGTTTCTGGTTTCCGTGAGGGGGTGCCTCTCGAACTCATCTGGTGGTCGCGGAAATACGCCGAGTCCTCCATCGACGGGATCCTCCTCGGCGATACGTCGTCGGCGGCTGACGCAATCGCCAACGGCATACCTCTACGGACGTCCGGCGCACTGTCGCGGTGGCAAGCGCGCCTGAGCGACTATCCGGACGACCTCGCGGCCACGCGGATCGAGGAAGCTGCTCTCACCTGGGGTGGTTTTGCGCCTGCTGGGTTGCTAACTCTCGCCCGCCCCGGCGAGCAGCTCGCGCGCATCGAGCGGATGCTCGATGATGCCTCGCGCGTCCTCCGCATCGTCTACGCACTCAACAGGGTTTGGCAGCCAACGCACAAGCGTCTCGCGGCACGCGCCGCGTCACTCGCGGTGAAGCCTGCTCGACTCGCAGAGCGAATCGAAGATGCCTTCTCAGAGTCAGACCCACGGCGCGCCCTGCTAGTTATGACCGAACTGCAATCGGAGACCGTCGCTCTCGCGCCGGATGGCCCGAACGTGAACCGGGCGCGCTTGTGGCTAGCGACGGGTACGAACCTGCTGTCCTCCGGCGAACGGTAGGTCGCCTGCGCGAGTGTGCGGGAATGTCTCCCGAGCGTGGTCAGTTGCGCGTGGCCAGGCGACTCATGACGAAGTCCGCGAATGGGCGTTGATCATAGGTGCCTAGCAACTCGGCGCACGCGAAGGCGGCGCGACGGATCTCGGCGGCGTCGAGTCCGGCCGCGGTCGATTCGAGTCCCTCCGGCAATGTTCCTCCGTAGTCGAGAATGCTTGTCACTCCGTACTCCGGATCTCTCATGCCAGTCTCTGCGGCGTGATGGCGAAGCAGCAGCGAACGCGCCTTCTCTAGCGTCGTCAGCGCCTCCCAGAGGGAGTCGCGTCGGAGGTGCTTGTCGATGTCGAACAGAGCGATCCACGCCCAGCCCAGCCAAAGACTTTGATCCCAAGCCGGCGTTGGCTGGTTCGGCTGATCCCAGAGACCGTCTCGATCGAGCAGAACGACCACACCGTGATCCCGTCCGCTCGCTTCAGACACACGGCCGCTCGACAGCTCCAGCTGGACGCCGTCTGCGAACTGCACGAAGAGGTACGGCGATCCTGGCGTCTCGAACATGATGTCGAGCGTCGGGCCGACCGCCCGTATCACGGTAGGCAGATCAGCCAAGGCCGCCTCGTACTGGTCGTCGCTGACCCAGATGCGCGTGTCGAGGTCGGAATACTCGTCGGCGGTGCCACGTGCGATCGAGCCGCGCACCCGGAACGCACGGATGCGTGGATCAGCTTCCGTAGCCTCAAGCAGCCGTAGCAATACAGCCGCTTGTGCTGCGACAACGCGAGGAAGGCTGTTGATCCACGCGCGAGGATCGGGTGGTTGAACGTGCGAGGCTTGACTCACTTCTGACCTCCACGAGCGCAGGAAGTAACGCGGCGCACAACGCCGCGAGCGACGTCAAGGGATCAGCAGCGGCCTACATCCGGCGGCGACTCTAACACGGGACGACCTGGGGTTCTATCTCAGTCCTACGCACCCAGCTAGAGGTGTCCGGCTAGAGGTGTCCGGCAAGCCAGCAAGTGTTACCGAGAGAACACAAGCGGGCTGCTCGCACCTTCGTCTGGGTCAGCGATGCTGGAATGTCCACTGAGCGAACTACCCACGCAGACGATCGAGGTACGGCGGTGATCTGAACGACTGCATGAGTCGATCATCCGCCGCCCACGCCTTGCGCAGCGGCCGGAGTGGGTATGGGATCACCCACCGCACGGCGAGCCAGAGGTAGTAGAGCGGCCAGACAACTACACAAACGACGGCCCACGCGAGACGAAGCAGCATCGTTCGATGATGCCTACCGGCGCAAGACGCGGGGACGGGCCGACCCGTGGCCTGCGGCAGCGTTAGGGATGTCCCCCGAGCGTGACGAGAGGCGTCGCCGTCGGGGCTTGCCCGCGAGTCCTCGTCCTCCGCGCATCGTTCCTGCAAGGATCCGCCCATGACCGCACCCGTTCGTGAGGCACAACTGAAGAGAACCGACGCCGGGCTCATCCCCCAGGGTGAGGGTTGGTTCGTTCTCAACGCGCGCGACGTTTCGTGGATCCAAAGCGAGGAGCGCGGGCAAGACACCGACTTCGAAGGCGGGCAGGAGTGGGCTCAGCTCGGCTTCCGCATCCATGTGCTCATGCCCGGCCAGCGGAACGGCATGTACCACCGCGAGCGCGGCCAGGAGGACTTCCTCGTCGCTTCCGGAGAGTGCGTGCTCGTGATCGAAGGTGAGGAGCGCCGCGTGAAAGCTTGGGACTTCGTTCACTGCCCGCCGTGGACGCACCACGTCTTCGTTGGCGCCGGTGAGGGGCCGTGCGTCATCGTCATGACTGGCAGCCGGGCGGGCGGCTTCGAGGCGGTCTATCCGATGAACGAGGTGGCAGCGGAGCACGGCGCGAGCGTGCTCGAGGAGACGTCGAAACCGGCCGAGGCATACGCCCGCTTCGGACCGGAGGAGCGGTCGTCGTACCGGGAGGGCTGGCTGCCGTGACGTCCATCCCGTCGCCTCAGGCCCGCGTCCGGGAATGACCCGGAAGGATGTCCATCTTCGTCCTGCGACGAATGGGATGGGACGAGGGACCGCGAAGGCTGGCGCGGCAAGGGGGCACTTGTCGGTCAACGGATCGGCGGTGAGCTAATCGGCGCGACCATGTCCGAGGTCGAGCCTGGCAACAAGCTCTGGCCCTACCACACGCACGACCTGGACGACATCGACGCCGTCGTCGCTAGCTTGCATGCCCGCGGCGCGGAGCTCGTGGCGAGGTGGAGAACTACGAAGACATCTATCGGCTCTACTACGTCCGCGGCCCGGAGGGGATCATCGTCGAGCTGGCGGAGCGGATCGGCTGAGGGCTCCGGCCGACGACCCAAACCGCGACCCACGTTTGCGGTGATGACCTCTCCCCACGTCCATGAGGTCAGTCAGAACGGACGGTCGCGGAGGCTCGTTCGAAGCATCGTAGGCCGCGACGGCGTAAGCACCCAGGGGCTGAGCCAGCGTTTTGGAATGCCCCTAAGCGAGGGCGTGGCCGGTGCCGGTCAGGCGTAGAGTTTCTTAGCTATGTACCTCGCACGCGTGTGCGGGGGGCGCGGACACAGTCACGGAGTGTGCGGCCGGTGGTCTTCGGCTCCGGTCGCCCGTCCTTCGCCACCGACGGCCTGGCCGAGCCGCTGCGGCTAGAGAACCCGACCTCGATCGTGCCAGGCGACCGGGTCACCCACTTGGTCTACGACGTGTGCACGGGATAGCGCAGATGCGTGACACCCACACCGGTGACGACTGTCGGATTCCCGAGGACGACCGGTGTGTTCGCGAGGTGGTCGAACAGCCGCACTCCTGCGCCTAGCAACACGGCAGCCAGATCGATGTGGATCTCGTCGAGCAGCCCGGCGTCCAGGCACTGCTGGATCGTTTGGGCGCCGTGCACTCCCACGGACTTCGGGCCGGCAGCCGATTTCGCTCGAGCAACGGCGCTTTCGATGCCGTCGGTGACGAACTGGACTGTCGAGCCGGGCCGTGGCCAGCCGTCGGGCACGTGGTGGGTGGCGACGAAAGCGGGCACATCCCACGGGTGCTGGCCGCCCCAGCCGTGGGCGACCTCGAACGTGCGCCGACCGGTGAGCATGGCGCCGACCTCAGCCCCCAAGCCCCTCAGGTGGTCGGCGCTCGGCGCCGAGACGTGGAACGTCATGCCCGATCTCGTGCTCGCTGTGGAGACCTCGACGTCGCCCGAGAAGTACCAGTCGAAAACTTCGGCGACCCCGTCGTTCGCGTCGGCGACGTACCCGTCGAGAGACATCGACATGATTGCGACCACCTTGGTCATGGTGCAGCTCCTTTCGCGACAAGGGCGCAGCTAATTGCAAGCGGACGCTCGATCCGACGCGGGTGACGTCGGTTCCGTAGACATGGATGGAGATCGCGGTCGTTGCGCCTATGGCGCACGTTGGGCGCGGAACTGCCCTCGTCTCCGCAACTCAACGAGGCCGGTCAGCGCGGCGGTCGTCACCACTGCCGAGGCGACCGCCACAGTCACGGTCGAACCAGGGGCCGATGGCTAGCAACCGACGCCGGTCTACCACTCTAGGAGGATAAACGCTGTTTGAGCCAACGTGCTGGATTGTCTCCCGAGCGCTAGGCGCAGAGAGGGCGGTTGGTTCGGATGACCGCGGCCTACCGGCTCCCTCGCTTGCGCGTTGGGGCCGAACGGCAATGTAAGTCTCCTCTTCTCTCACGCGTCCCGCCCCCGCTTTCGCGGCGGCCCACCCACCCTGCAGAGGAGACTGACTGCATTGTCCACCGAACCTCAGACCTGGCACTACGGCGTCGTCGCGCGCTGGTGGGCCGAGTTCAACCAGACGGGGCCCGAGATCGACTACTTCCGGCGCTTCGTTGAGGCAGGCCAACCGGCGCTCGACGTCGCGTGCGGGACGGGCCGGCTACTGCTTCCATACCTGCGGGCGGGCCTCGACGTCGACGGCTGCGATGTCTCACCGGACATGCTCGCGCGCTGCCGCGAAGCCGCTGCGCGCGAGGGTCTCTCGCCGAAGCTCTACGAGCAGGCGATGCACGAGCTCGACCTGCGGCGACGCTACCGCACGGTGTTCGTCTGTGGCGGCTTCGGTCTCGGCAGCAGCCGCGCGCAGGATCTGGAGGCATTGCGTCGCCTGCACGACCACCTCGAGCCCGGCGGAGTGTTGGTGCTCGACAATGAGGTGCCCTATGCCAACGGCCCGCAGTGGCGGTACTGGGTGAAGGAGCAGCGGGCGGAGCTGCCGCAACCGAGAAGGGAGCCCGGTCGGCGGCGCGCTGGCTCCGACGGAGCCGAGTACGCCCTGTGCGCTCGCATTGTCGGCCTCGATCCGCTCGCCCAGCAGGTGTCATGGGAGATGCGAGCGTTCATGTGGCGGGACGGCGAGCTTGCGGCGCAGGAGGAGCACCGGCTGACGACGACGCTCTACTTCCGTGACGAGCTCGTGCTCATGCTCAAGTGCGCCGGGTTCGGTGACATAGAAGTGCGCGGGCAGTACAACGACGCGGAACCGACGCCGGACGATGACTTCCTCGTCTACATCGCGCGTAAGGGAGGCTGACTAGCGGCGCACGGCAAGCGACGTTCAGCGAGGCGCCTTCGTACTGTCGGACAACTACATGCATAGAGACGGCTCGAAAGCGTTGCGGAAGGCAATCAGGGCGGTGTTCGGGGAGCGGATGCCGGTGCAGCGGTGCCTCCGGCACAAGGAACGCAACGTGCTCGACCATCTGCCCGAGCGTGACCGGCCCGCGCTCAGGCGCCGGCTGCGGCAGGCCTGGGCGCTCGACGATCCCGACCGAGCTCTCGCTCGGCTGCAGGCGCTTGCTGCCGAGCTTGAGCGCAGCCACCCCGGTGCCGCGGCTTCACTGCGCGAGGGGGTCGCCGAGACGCTCACGCTCAGCCGGCTCGGCATCACGGGCTCGCTCAAGCGCACGCTTGCCTCTACCAACCCGTGCGAGTCGATGATCGAGTGTGTCCGGCGCACGAGCCGTAACGTCAAGCGCTGGCAATCGGGCGAGATGGCGCTGCGCTGGACGGCGGCAGGGATGCTCGAAGCCGAGCGTCAGTTCCGGCGCGTCATCGGCTACCGCGAGCTGGCCAAGCTCGCCCTCGCCGCCGAGCGCGAGCTCCACCGTCACCCGATCCAGGAGGTCGCCGTCACGCTCGCTTGAGAGAAAAGTGGTTCCGGTCAGCTGCCCCTTCTTGACCGGCACAGAGGCCCATGCGGGCGTGAAATTGAACCGCGGGTGTGTCGCAGCGTGAGTTCGCCGCCGCGCTGATTCATGATGCTGCTATGCAGCGCGACCTTCCGACCGGAACCGTCACCTTCCTCTTCACCGACGTCGAGGGCTCGACCGAGCTCCTGCACGAGCTCGGAGCCAAGGGCTACGCCGAAGCCCTCGCCGAGCACCGCCGCATCCTACGCGAGGCCTTCGCCGACCATGGCGGCGTCGAGGTCGACACCCAGGGCGATGCCTTCTTCTACGCCTTCCCGACCGCGCCCGGGGCGCTCGAGGCGGCGGCCGAGGCGACCGAAGCGCTCTCACCGGGGCCGATCCGAGTGCGGATCGGCCTCCACACCGGCACGCCGCACCTGGCCGAGGAGGGCTACGTCGGAACAGATGTGCACCGGGCAGCCCGGATCGCCTCTTCAGGCCACGGCGGCCAGGTGGTCGTCTCGGCCTCGACCGCCTTCCTGCTCGAGACAAGTAAGACGGTGTTACTTGTCGATCTCGGGCTGCACCGGCTCAAGGACCTGTCGGCGCCGGAACGGATCTACCAGCTCGGAGGCGACGACTTCCCGCCGCTGAAGACGCTGTACCAGACGAATCTTCCCGTTCCCGCGACGCCGTTGCTCGGCCGCGAACACGAGCTGGCGGAGGTGCTCGGGCTGCTCGCCGACGCGCGACCGCTCACCTTGACCGGGCCAGGGGGCACCGGCAAGACCCGCCTCGCGCTGCAGGCAGCCGCCGAGGCCTCCGAGCGCTATCCCGACGGGGTTTTTCTGGGTTCCGCTCGCCCCGCTGCGTGACCCGGAGCTGGTGCTGGACTCGGCAGGGCAGGCGCTCGGCGCCAAGAACGGTCTGGCCGAGCACATCGCCGACAAGCGGCTGCTGCTCCTCTTTGACAACTTCGAGCACGTCGTCGATGCCGCCGACGGCCTTTCCGAGCTGCTCGCGGCCTGCCCCAAGCTCCACCTGCTCGTCACCAGCCGCGAGCTGCTTCGCGTCCCCGGCGAGCAGGCCTATCCCGTACCGCCGCTCGAGCCGCAGGACGGGAGGGAGCTCTTCCTGACGAGGGCGCTCGCCGTCAAGCCCGACTTCGCAGCCGACGAGGCGGTTCCCGAGCTGTGCGCGAGGCTCGAGCAGCTTCCGCTCGCGCTCGAGCTGGCGGCGGCGCGCGTCCGCGTCCTCTCCCCCGAGCAGCTGCTCGACCGGCTCGCCGGGCGGCTCGACCTGCTCAAGGCAGGCCGCGGCGTCGACCCGCGCCAGCAGACGCTGCGAGCAACGATCGAGTGGAGCCACGACCTGCTCGACGAGGAGGAGCAGCGGCTGTTCGCCCGCCTCGCCGTCTTCGCGGGCGGTTGCACGCTCGAGACCGCGGAGGCCGTGTGCGACGCCGACCTCGACACGCTCCAGTCGCTCGTCGACAAGAGCCTTGTCCGCGCCCGTGAGGGCGAGCGCTTGTGGATGCTGGAGACGATCCGCGAGTACGCGACGGAACGGCTTGAAGCTTCCGGCGAAGGCGATCACCTGCGGCGGCGCCACGCGGACTACTTCCTCGCGCTCGCGGAAGAAGCGGTGCCCAACACACGCATGTACTCCGCGGAGTGGATCGAGCGGCTGGAGCACGAGCACGACAATCTCCGCGCAGCGCTCGACTACCTTGCGGCTTCAGGGGAGAGCGAACTCGTCCTGCAACTTGCAGGAGCTCTGTCCGACTTCTGGCACCACGGTGGGCACGTCGCCGAGGGCAGGCATCGCCTCGAGAGCGCGCTCTCTGTCGAGGAGCGTCCGACCGCGGCCCGTGCCAGGGCTCTCAACGGAGCAGCCTCCATTGGTACGGGGGCGGAGATGCGGCGGCGGCCAAATCGATCGCCGAGAGGGCGCTGGCGCTCTATCGCCAGCTTGGCGACATGCGGGGCGCGGCCGAGGCTCTCAACGCGCTCTGCGTAGCCTGCATCGAGGAGGGAGACTTCGAGCGGGCGCAGCAGTTCGGCGAAGAGAGCCTGGATCTCTTCGTCCAAGTTGGCGACGACGAATTTGCGGCCGCGGCGACTCGCACCCTCGCGTTCACGTACTACAGCCGCGGCGACATCGAGCGAGCTCGCACGCTGCACTAGGAGAACCTTCACCGGGCCCGAGCACGCGGCTTCAAGGGGACGGAGGCGGGGACGTTGGGCTCCCTGGCGATCATCGCCGTCGACCAGGGCCGGGTCGAGGATGCATTCGCTCTGGTGAAGGAAAACCTTCTTGCCTGGCGCGAGATCGGCTCTCTCCAGGACGTGGCACAGGGTCTTTGTCGCGCGGCCAAAGTTCTAGCTCTGTTCGGCGGGAAAGCGGACACCTCTGCCCGGCTGCTCTCCTGCTTCGAGGGCCTGCGAGAGCAGATCGGCGTCAGCGAAGCCTGGGTCGGGAGGATGAACGAGAGGACCATCACATCGATCCGCACTCACCTCGACGAAGCGGCGTTCGCCGAGGCGTGGGAGCAAGGTTGGACGCTGACGGCGGACGAGGCGGTCGCGCTCGCCCTCGACTCGCTCGACTGAAGGTCGCCAGGGCGGGCGGGTTTAGCCTGTCGGAGCGCAGGGAAACGCGTCGACGCCCGCTCACGATTCGGGGAAGGGGCGGCTAACCGGATACCCTCCTGAGAGAATCACATCACCGGACCGCCGCCGAAATTCCACGGCGAGCGGGACATCCTCATCTCCTCCCAGGCAACCGGTTAACCCTAAGCAGCGACGCTAGCGAACTCTCGGGCAGGGTCAGCGATGCCCCGCCGAACGCACGGCTTCAACACGCCGTCGAGGCTCGCCGCGCCCGAAGCGAGGTGATGGTCCGCTGGGCGAGTTTGCGGAATGTCTCCCGATCGAGACGGTCGCTCAGGTCATCGGTCCGTAGCCGGTTCAACCGCCCGCGGCGAGTCGCGCATCGAACCATGTCTGCGGCAGGAAGCGGTCAAGGCGCATGACAGCAAGGGTAGGCGGTGACGCGCCGGATGGTTGCGCGGTGTGCCCCAACTGCGACTCAGGACTGAGCAGCGCGTTCGCCTGACCGAGTGTTCAGAAATGTCCCCTGAGACGATCTCTCGGCCCCTGCTTCCAACTCATGGCCTCATTCATAGACTCTCGGCAGGGCGGCGGCTGAAATGCGAGCAACAACGGCCGCAGACGGTCGATGCTCGATACCCGTCAGGTGGCGAGTCGTTGATCGAGGTACCGAGCGATGGGCCACGCCCCATCGGATGTGTTTGAGATCACCGTGTGGGTGACGCTGGAGCGCGGGTCGTGCACAGTGCGGAAGGAGACTCCCGCGTCGCAGCCTTCCAACATCACGGTGTCGGTCGATGCGTGCAGCCAAAAGCCGAGGCCGTAGCGCATCGACCCCGATGGCGCGTCGCTGCGGGCGCGCACCATCTCGCTAACCCAGTCGGTCGACACGATCCGGCCGGCGAAGAACTCTCTCCAGAGAGAGCTGATATCGGCCAGGGTGGAATAGATCCCGCCGTCTCCATTGCCTCGCACCGGGAGGTGGAACACGTTAGTCCTCCACGCGCCGTCGATCGCGAGGTAGCCGAGGGCGGCGCACCCGGGAAGCTCGTCGGAGCGCAGGAACTCCGTGTCGCCCATCCCCGCCGGCTGACAGACACGCCGACGCACCAGATCGTGGAACGGCACCCCACTCGCTCGCTCGGCGATCAGCCCCAGTACGACGTAGCCGCCGTTGCTGTACGCGAAACGCTCGCCGGGAGCAAACTTCCTCGGGTGCCCGTCGAGCACTGCGATGTATTGCTCGGTCGTCGCGAGCTCATGCACGGGAACCGGCATCAGGTAGTCGGTGAGCTCATGATCGGCCTCCTCGTCGAGATAGTCACCGATACCCGATCGGTGGGAAAGGAGGTGCTCGATCGTCACGTCGTCGCTGATAAGCGGAAGATCCTGACCGAGCACCGAACGAGCCGTCGTCGAAAGATCGAGACGACCGTCCTCGATCAAGCTCACCACCGTGAGCGCTGTCAGGCCCTTCGTTCCACTCGCGATCGCGAACTGAGTGTCCACCTGATTGGAGATCTCATAGCCACGATGCGCCAGCCCGTAGGCCTCCGTCACCTCGATCCCACCCGCGCAGTCGACCCGTACCACACCGGAGAACGTCGTCTCAGAGGCGATCGCATCGAGTTCGTTCTTCAGCTCGGACATCGAAGAGACGTTACCCACCGCTGGCCGAAGACCGGCCAAGCGACCTCACCTGCGCGAGTGTGCGGGAATGTCCCTTGAGGCGTGACGTCTTGCCGCGTCGTGACCGCAGCTGTGTGTGACTCATGCCGAAAGGCCAATTGGCGGCGCGTTCCCACCGGCCGATCGGCAACCGAGAGAGGCTGCAGCTGGGGCCGTCACTCCGCTACCGTCGAGCGCATGACGATCCAACGCATGGAGCACGTGGGCATCGTGGTCGACGACCTCGAGGCCGCGACGGCGTTCTTCGTCGAACTCGGACTCAAGGTGCAGGGCGAGGGGCACGTCGCCAGGGGATCATCGTCGAGCTGGCGGAGCGGATCGGCTGAGGGCCCCGGAACGCGCCGCCCTTGTCGATAAGGCGTGCCAGTCGGGGCACTGCTGACGCAGTTTGGCCACTAGAATCGCCTCCATCTCCGCTTCTCACGCCTCGCTGACGGATATCCCAGCCGCCGACGTCGCTCACACCGATGCGAAGTGGACGCCGGTCCGCAATCACTTCGGGATCACCGCGTTCGGTGTCAACGCCTACACCGCTCGGAATACCGGCGATCACCTCATCGGCGAGCACGACCACGCGGATCCCACCGACGAGCAGCACCAGGAGTTGTACTTCGTCCACACAGGACACGCGCGTTTTCAGGTGGACGGTCAGGACGTTGACGCACCGGCAGGCACCTTTGTGAGCGCCATCGACGTGAAAACGATCCGGTCTGCGGTCGCGCTGTCGGACAACACCGTCGTGCTCGTGATCGGCGCCGAGCCTGGCGCTCCGTACGAGGTCACACCTGCCGAGCGTGCCGAGTTGGCTGCGGCCGGCTTGCCAGCGGCCCCGGCCTGAGATCAGACGAAGGTATTTCCTAGATGCTTCTGTACAGAAGTACTCATCGTGCTCACACTCGGGGGAGGCATCGTCTTCACCCCGATCGCAACGGCTCTGCGGTTGTCGCACTCCGACGTACCCGCCCCGGGACGCTTGTCAACTTCGGCGCTCTGCTCGTTGGGGCGGCGGCGGTCGCCTTCTACACGCTTATGTTCGTGTGGACTGTTGGGCTAGTCCTGTACGAGGTGCTGCTCTCAGCCTGACGCCGGAGGTGCTAGCGAATCTCGCCTGGGCCAGTGTTCGCGAATGTCACCCGACGCGAGCCCGTCGAGACGCCTTGACGGGTGCAACCGTCGTGCGCATCACGCAATTCTTCTTTCCCTTGGGCCGCTCGTAGCTGAAGCCGACCTCCTCGAAGAGGCTGCGCGTGACGCTATAGAGGAACTGGGACCGCATCTTCTCGCCCTGCAGGTCGTGCGGATAGCCCTCCGCCGCGCCGCCGCCCGCCTTCGCGATCAGATCGAGGGCTCCACAGACCGCCACGGCTGCGACGCCTTTCCGCCGATAGTCCCTGTCGACGAAGATGCACGTGATGCGATAGGCGGGCGGCTCCCCCGTGAGACCGGCCTCCCATTCCTTCCGGTGATAGATCCGCGGAAGCTCCTCCGGAGAGCCGTATTGACACCACGCCACCGCGGCGTCGCCGTCGAAGACCAGGGCGGCGTGCGCTCTCCCCTCGCGAACAAGACGCTCCTTCCAGGGGCGGCCCATCTCGCCCTCGGGCCTGCGATCTCGCGAATGGAACCACGTGCACCAGCAGCCGCCGAACCCCATGCCGTTGTGCTTCTCAGCAAGGCGCGCGAAGGCATCCCACGTCGACGCATCGAGCGCCCGGGTCGCATACTCGCTCATGCAAACCTCCGATCACCGGCTTAGCTCAGCTGACGAAGCGAGTCTAAGGTGTGCTACTTGGCATGGGCCAGCGTGCGGGAATGTCCCCCGAGCCGGGCTCGACAGGCAGCGTGTCTGCACCGGGCAAAACCGCGGCTCGGGGTGCACGCGTGCTGCGAGCGCGCACCGCGTTATAGTCGGGCATCAGTCGGAGCCGAAGGAGGCGCAGTGGAAGCGTTTACTCGCGAGACGATGAGCGTCGCGATGGAGGGCGATGGTCTTGAGATTCGTATGGAGGAGGCCGGTGAGATGACGGTCGCGTTGTTCCGACTGCCGGGCGGGACGGACATGCGGCCGCTGCTGCAGGGGCTCGAAGGAGATATATGCCAGTGCCCGCACTGGGGTTACATGCTGAAAGGAACAGTCCGTATGCACACGCCTAACGGGCCCAAGGACTACGAGGCGGGACAAGCGTTCTACTGGGCGCCTGGACACGCTCCCGAAGCGCTGGAGGATGTGGAGTATGTCGACTTCTCGCCCACCCAAGAGCTGAACGCTGTGCTCGATCACGTCAAGCAGCAAACAGCAGCTTCCTAACCGCTGTTCTGGGGCCGGGCACGGCCGACTGGGCCAGTGCTTGGAAATGTCTCCTGAGCGCTGTCTCCTGAGCGCTACGGCGCAGTGTGCTGAGTAGGCTCGCACCGCGTGAGCACCGACCGGTCGAGAGACAAGGAGGATCGTGGGCATCGTCGAGCCACTCCAGTTTCACCCCATGACCGACGAAGTTGACGACTACCGCCCGGACTCGCGCTGGGCGTTTGCAGTCGACCCAGGCGGCGTCGGTGGCCGGCACGTCGACCTGGGTGTGGTTTACGAGTTCATCGCGCCAGGCGACCGCATACCGCTGCACCGACACAAGATCGATGAGGTGGTGTTGATCCTCGACGGAAGCGCCGAGGTGCGGCTCGGCGAGGAGACTAGGCGCGTCAGCGGAGGGACGACCGTGTTCATCCCTGCGGGCGTCATCCACGGCACGACGAACGTCGGTGACATCGACATCCGCTTTGTCGCTGTCTTCCCGTCGACGACCGTCAACATGGATCTCCTTGAGCGGATCCCAGCCCCCGGAACCGAGAACAGGGATGCAGTACACACCGAGTGGGATATGCGGACCGGAACGATCACGATCCTCGATAAGTACGGTGCCCCGACCGGAGAAGTTCTGCACTCTGACGCGGCGCCCCCTGAGCACAAAGCAGGCGCACGCGCTTAGACATCCTCGCGCGACGCCACGGCTGCGTGCGCGAGTGTGCGGGAATGTCCCCTGGAGCGATGCGGCCCGCGGAGCGTGGTCAACGGCGATGGATGCCGTGAGCGAGGGCCGCGACGATCCCGGACGCCGATGCAACGCGGCGGACATCGCCGACACCAGCACCGGCGTACATGGCCATCGATTCGATGTCGCCGTCGGCGGATGTCGTTGGCTGAACGTCGCTGTAGCGGATTACCTGAGTGTGGCCATGCTTCGCGATGACGTCACCTTCGCCTGGCCTACGACCTGCCGGCGGCCGGCCGGCAGCCGCCCATTCGGTCACGGTCCGGTTCCGAATGACGCGATGCGGAGCGTTCGGCCAGCCAAGGTCGAAGAGTTCGGTGAGCTCGGTGTCGCACGCGCCTGCAGCAAGAAGACGACTGCGATAATGCCCGTGTACGTCCGCCTCGGAGGCAGCCAGGAAGGCCGTGCCGCACGCGACTGCTTGCGCGCCAGCAGCCAACGCATGTTGCGCGCAGGCGGAGTCAGCGATTCCGCCTGCGGCGATGACTGGGAGCACAACTGCGGCGCTGACCTCGCGGACTAGCGTCAGGAGGGGGGTCGTTCCCTGAACGTGGCCTCCCGCCTCCACTCCCTGGGCGATCACGCCGCTCGCGCCGGCCGCGGCAGCAGCCTTCGCCTCGTCCGCGTCACCTGCCTGCACGAGAACGAAGGCTCCGGCCGCGCGCGCCCGTCCAATGAGCTCCGCGTCGTGTCCCCATGAGAAGGAGACGACGGGGACGCGCTCCTCGAGTACTAGTTCGAGGCGCTCGCGCTGATCGAAGGCGAGTACAAGGTTGACGCAGAACTGGTTAGACGTCGCCGACCGAATCGCCCTGATCTGGTCGCGTAGCTTCCCGGGCTTCGTCCAGGAAGCGGCCACAGTTCCGAGCGCTCCAGCAGCGGACACCGACGTGACGAGTTCGGGGGTTGTTGCAGGGCCGATCGGCGCCTGCATGATCGGCAAGTCCCACGGAAGCTGCACAGAATCACCCACCCGCCGAGCGTACTAACGCTCACCTGGGCCGGCGTCCGGGAATGTCCCCTGAGCGCTCTAGCCCACCCGCGAGAAGTTGCGCGTCATGTACAGCGAATATTGGAAGACCTTGTCGGGGATACCCGCGTATGGCGGCTCTGTCGTTTTGACCCAGCGAAGCGTCAGCTTGCGTCCCTTCACAGACCAGCGTAGCGTCGTGAAGCCGGTCGAATGGATCTTGTCGAGAGTGCTCCCCTTCACGACGTACTTCGCGTTGTAGTCGATCTCCACGCGTGGTTTTCCCTTCGGCTTCCCGTACAGGTTCCATTCCTTCGGTGTGACAACCAGAATGAGCGACATCGGTTCAGTGAAGGGCGTCTGGCGTCGGAAAGGTGCGATCCACTTCGACAGCCCCTGCCGGCGTAGGGTCACCTCGGCGTCGGCCTGCGAGATGATGGTCGTGCGCCAGGTCCCGACAAACGGAAACTTAGTCTCCGACAACGCGGCTGATGCTTCCGCCGCGAGAACAGACGCCATGACGCCGACCATGACTGCGAGCCGGAACGCGCGCACAGACCACCTCCTAGCGCGACTCTAGTCTCCGCGCCCGCCAGGAGCAACCGCCGTGCTGCATGTGCACGAAGCGATGTTCCACTGTGGCAAGTCGATGATCCGGTCGCACATGTGGGAGCCCGACCTGTGGGGGCGGTCGATGGTCTGCCGACCTACGGACGTGCTCTCGTCGATCACGCTCAACTCGACCGCTCGGTCGAGGACATGGAGCAGGCCACCGACCTCAACGAGAAGAACCGCCTGTACGACGAATGATGCAGTCGCTGGGATGATCGATGCATAGACGTCGGTGAAGCCGTGGGGCTCGGGGCCGTGGTCTGTGTCGACCGGTCGGAGGGCACCCCATATCGCCCAGGCCTCGAAGCGCTGACGGGCAGCGAGCCACCAGTGGCAAGCCCATGAGGTGCAAACGTCCCCTCGGCTGGGCCAGTGTTCGGGAATGTCCCTGAGGGATCGGGGGAACAAGCTGCGATCCTCTCGGTTCTGCAGAGACGGCTCGTGTGGCGCGCGCCTGCGATGAGGTTCAGGACACGACTACGTAGAGCTGCCATCGACCTGGGACGCCCTTGAGGTCATGGGCTCCACGGTCATCGAAGGAGATATCCGAACCGATCACGGCGTCCTTGACGGCCTGCGAGACGAGCACCTCGTTGAACCCAGCGAGCGCGCCGATCCGGGCTCCGATGTGAACGGCGATGCCGCCGAGACCGTCACCGATAACCTCGCATTCCCCGGAATGAACCCCTGCCCGTACCTGTAGACCGATGCTGGGCATCGCCCGGCAGATCGCCGTCGCGCACCGAATCGCCCTCGCCGGACTGTCGAACGTGGACAGGAACCCGTCTCCTATCTGGTCGATCTCCCTCCCGCCGAAATGTTGAAGCTGGCTACGAGAAATGTCGTTGTGACGCGTGAGCAACGAACGCCATTTCGAATCGCCAACGAGGGCAGCCACTCTTGTCGAGTCGACGATGTCCGTAAACATCACCGTCGACAGGACCCTGTCCGGAGGAGGAAGAGTCTTGCCCGTCGCGTGGAGGGCTCGACGGTAGTCCTCGAGATACTCGGGAGCGCGGGCGAGGTAATCGGGCTCGAGCCGTTTCCGGAACATCGATGCGCCGAAGACCTCGGCCCAATCGCCCACCGACAGCACATAGTCATCGACCGGGTGGAAGTAGTGAAGCCAGCGTGTGAGGTGCTCTTCCGACCGGAAGAGATTCATCCGGCTTCAGTTGAACGCTGCGGAGCCCACTCTCGATGCCGCGAAAGGTGACGGCATATACCCGACGGCCGTCTCGGGTTCGATCTCCAGGATCTCTTCGTCACGAGCACGGACGCGAATCAGTTCACCACAATCAAGGCACCGGGACTCGACAACGACCTCCTGCCTAGGGAATAGCCAGCGCACGGCCAGCGACTCCATCCCGCACTGGCCGTACCATTTCTGTGTGCCGTCGACACTGATGAGATACTGCGTCGGAACGTTGCTGAAGGGCGCGTAGGACTCGATGTGATCCGTGTCGTGAGCCAGCCAGCAACTCGCGATCGGAGACGCCTCCACCGCAGCACGCTGGACCTCACGGGCCTCCTCCATACCGACTTCGAGGGCGTCTGCCAGTTCACCGTAGTGCGGGGCCCTGCCCGTTGCCACGAAATGCTTCAGGATCGTCGTAAACGCCTGCTGGGTGAGGTCCTGATCAATCATGCCGCTCCTCTCGGGTCTCACACGACGCAAGGGGACGTCGGATCCCTGGTGACGATACTCGTGCCACTACCGGCGGACAACTGCCGGGCCATTGATCCACGCTGGGAAAGTTGGAGGCTCCGCAAGACCCTCCAACAGACCCAGGGTGGATCACTCGATCGCCAGCGCGCGATGAGCACACCGGGCAGAATGTCGCGTTCGGGGAACAGACACTCGCCTGCCCGAGTGTTCATGAGTGCATCCTGAACGCGCGCAACGGCCCGGGTCGGATGCCGCGTTCGAGCGCGGGTGCGCGACGAGCTACTTGACGCCGATGACCATCGAGTCCGGCCCGATCAGGTGCTCGGCACGCGTCGTGCTGAATCCGGCGTCGGTCATCCAGCCGATGCAGTCCGCGGCGGTGTAGTCGAAACCGTGCTCGGTCTCGATGAGCATGTTGAGGCTCATCAGCAGCCCGAACGCGTTCTTCGACCGGTCGTCGTCGATGATGGACTCGTACACGATGAGCGCGCCGCCCTCCGGCAGCGCCTCGTGCGCCTTGCTGATGAGCGTTCGCTTCTCGTCGAGGCTCCAGTCGTGGAGGATGTGTCCCATCACGAGCACGTCGGCTTCGGGCAGCTCGTCCGCGAAGAAGTCGCCGGCAGCGAACCGGAGCCGTTCCTGCACGCTGTTGTGCGCGACGTAGTCCTCGAAGACCGGCGCCACCTCGGGCAGGTCGAAGCCGACGCCCGTGAGGTGCTCGTTCGCGAGCGCGATCTGCACTGCGAGGTCGCCCTGGGCCGTCCCGACGTCGACGAACGTCTCGTGCTCGTGCCAGGGGAACTGGTTTGCGATCGCCAGGTTGGCGCCGTGACTGATCCCCGTCATCGCGGCGAGGAATCCCTTTAAACGGGCCGGATCCGCATACAGCGCCTGAAAGAACGGCATCTCGCCCGACTTCGCCTCGTTCTGGAGCTGCCCAGTCCGCAGCGCCTCGGTGAGGCCGCCCCAAAAACGGTACAGGCGGTGGTTGGCCATCTCTAAGATGCCGCCGATGTAGGAGGGCTTGCGCTTGTCCAGGAACAGATCCGCGCTGGGCGTGTTGCGATAGACCCCGCCGCCGCGCTCGAGGAACCCGAGTGCCACCAGCGCGTCGAGGAAATCTCGCGACGAGCGCGGGTGAAGGCCCAACCTATCCCGCAGTGCCTCGCCGCTCTCAGGGTGCCGCGCGAGCTCGGTGAACAGCTCCATCTCGACTGCGCTCAAGAGGGTCTTCGAGGCCCAGAAGCCGAGGCCGATCTGCATGATCTGATCGGGTGTCGGATCTTCACTCACGTCTTGCCCTCCTCGGTGGTCGAAGCGACCCACTCTCGCTGCAGTGGGCTCGATCATGTCAGACCGGTGCCAGCGATCATCGACTTGAAGTTCTGGCGTCGATCGCAGACGCGCCAGGCGCCGAGGCTTGCCGGGGAGAGAGGTGTTATGGTGCGGAGCCGAGGAGAACGCCATAGGGAAGGTCACCGTAGGAGAGAGTCCTCGGTCGCGACGCAGTACCGTCGGCTGGTCACTGGCCCAGATCGCTGCCGGTCTTACCGTCGGGACGCTGCTCTTGGTTTCCTAGCTCAGGGGACATTCCGCATCACTGGCGCAGGCGACTCCCTGGAACCGCCTAGGCAACGACACCTTAGGATCGCCCAGGTGAACGTCTCGCTGAGGCCGCTCGAGGACCGGGATCTCGACACGATCTATCAGCAAGTGACGGATCCGGAGTCGGTCCGAATGGCCGCCTTCACAGCCGAGGATCAGACCGATCGCCGCGCGTTTCTCAACCGGATGTCGCGCCTGCGGGCCGACACAAGCGTCTCGTACCGAGTCATCGATGTCGACGGAGCAATCGCTGGAACGATCGCGTCCTTCCTAATCGACGATCAGCCTGAGGTGACCTACTGGGTAGACCGAACGCAATGGGGGAAAGGCATCGCGAGCGCAGCACTACAGATTCTTCTTGCCGAGACTGCCGAACGTCCACTGTACGCCCGAGCGGCCTCGGACAACGTCGGTTCGCTTCGCGTACTGGAGAAAGCTGGGTTCCGACGCGTTGGCGTCAACCGCGACTTCGCACCCGGTCGCGGTGAGGAGATCGAGGAAACGATCCTGCGCCTCGACTGAGGTAGGAACGGAACTGTGTGTGTCGTCGTAGGGCGGCGTGTCATCGCGCCCCGCCCGTGTCACTTCCGGATGGCGGTGCACGCCGGCGGCACGGGCGAGCTCCATGCTCGCGAGCCGCCCGGATGCCTTCCGCGCAAACTCAACATCCTCGGAACGGCGCCTTACCCGCGTCGTGTCACGGCGCCCAGTACGGCGACCCTCTGGCGTCATTCCGGAACACCTGGCGCACGTCAGCGTCGTTGCTCGGCCTCCTTCGCTACGCCGGAGGCGCTTGGTATCGTCATCCGATCGACGCCGTACTTCTCGACATTCGCAACCGCACCTATGCAGCGTTCGTCGAACTCGGCCGCGCGCCCACCGCACGCGAGCTCGGTGACGAGCAGCAGGTACGTGCCGGCTGGCGTGTCTTGCACGAGGCACACGCGCTCGTGCTCAACTCGGCAATGGACGAGATCCGCATGGCGAACCCATTCTCGGCCGTCCCAACCGCGTACCGGGTGAAGACCGACAGCCGTTGGTGGTATGCCAACTGCGCCTGGGATGCTTTCGGGATCCTCGCCGCGCTCGACCTCGAGGGTCGGATCGAGTCGTCTTGCCCGGACTGCGGCGAGCCCTACACAGTCGAGGTCGCGCAGCGGCAGATAGACCGCCCAGACCTACTCTTTCACTGCCTCGTCCCCGCCGCGCACTGGTGGGATGACATCGTCTACACCTGAAGCTCGATGAACCTCTTCCGGTCGGAAGAGCACATCGAACGTTGGCTCGGCACCCGTACGCCGGGCGCCACAATCCCTGCGAAAACCCTTTGCGACCTCGCCCACGCATGGTGGGTCACCCGCCTACAACCCGACTGGCGCCCTCGCAGCAGAGACGAAAGCCAGCAGATCCTCGACAGCCTCGAGCTCGGCGGCCCCTTCTGGACGCTGCCCTAGACTGGGACACTTCGCTCAGGGGTATCGCTGAACTCTCGGCCAGGCGAGACACCCGACCGCTGAGGACTTGGGTTCAGCGTTTGAGGAGGTTGTGCACCTGCCAGGTCTCCGGCGCAGGTCGGGTGATCCCTTGCGCTGAGAGGACGGGCTCGAGCTTTCCATCCCAGGAGCGGGCGTGTTCTTCCGATTCCCATACCTCGACGACGCGCCACGAGCCGTCCGGCCCTTCGCCGGCAAAATGGATGATGCCCCCATCGGGCATGTTGTCCTCGGTGACGCCCAACTTCTCGCGCGTCGCGTCGTACTGATCTTTCGTGACGTTCGGGTTGTTGAACATGCGTGCGAATGCCATTGCGGACTCCTCCTGTTCGCGTTTGCGTAAAGCTGGATAAACCTACGCCTATTTGACGCCTGACGGAGACCGGCCTCGTCGGGGGACATTGCTGAACGCTGGCCCAGGCGAGATCGCTCGCTCAAGTCCGAAGTCCACCCAGCAGACGATACGCCGGTAGATGTCGCAGTCCATTTTTCGGGCTAGCAGATCAAACGGGTGTACTGTCAGCTGCCTGTTTCGTCGACCGAAGGGAGAATCTCCATGACGGATGCGACCGTTCCATACCTCTATCAACCCGGAGAGAGCGAGCTCCGCTGGATGGGCAGGACGTCGACGCACTTCCTCGCCACGGGCGACCAGACGGGCGGAGCATTCAGCCTGGTCGACGAGCAGGCTAGTCGCGGGGAGAGCGTTCCGCTGCATCTGCATCGCGACGACATGGAGTCGTTCTACGTCCTTGAAGGGGAGATAGCGCTCTACATCGGCGACCAGCCGGGAGTTCGGGCGGCGGCCGGCTCGTTCGCGCACATTCCTGGTGGGACCGTTCACGGATTCCGAGTCGAGTCAGAGACAGCTCGCTACCTCATTCTCACGACGCAGCGCCATGGGGAGTTCTACCGCGCGATCACGCTAGCTTCGCGTCCTGGAGGGTTGCCGCCGCTCGAGTCGGTCGAAGGGTCGCGGATCAAGCAGGCCAGCACGGAGTACGGGATCGAGTTCGTCGGACCATTGCCCGACTAGCCCCGACCATCGGTTCGGGAGACATTGCCGAACGCTGGCCCAATCGGGAGCCCTCGACAGCCTGCCGCTAGAGGATTGCCCCCTCGGCCAGTTGCTATCGGACGCGCGAACCTGCGAGGCTGCGGATCATCGTCGAGCATGAGGAGTCCTCTATGACAACCAACAAAGAGATCATCTCAGCGGCCTACGCCAGTTTCGCGAAGGGTGATGTGCCGTCGGTCCTGGCCGTGATGGATCCCAAGATCGAGTGGACAGAGGCTGAGGGCTGGCCGCTTTACAGCGGTACGTTGGTGGGTCCCCAAGCGGTCGTCGACGGAGTTTTCATGCGGCTCGGGGAGATTGGCGAGAACTTCTCTGTCAATGTCACTCAGTTGGTCGCCGAGGGCGATACCGTGGTGGGCCTCGGCACCTGCTCCTGGAACCGCAAGGGCTCCGGCGAGCCCGCCGAAGTGAAGATTGCGCACGTGTGGAGCCTCGCCAACGGGAAGGTCACTCGGTTCCAACAACATGTCGACACCGCCAAGGAGCGCTATCTCATGAATCGTCGGTCGGCAATCGCCTGCGGGCCTTCCTGACGAGCGTGGCGCTGCTTCTGTTCTCAGCTACTTAAAGTGTTCTCAGTCACTTGAAGTGTTCGGCTTCCGCTGAGGCGCCCGTCCTCTGATCCTGTGGCGTGTCGGGGTTGGCCCCCGAGGCTCGTCGCGTCCCGAGCGGGGTTCGCTCGGACGTGATGAGTGGGCCTTGCCTTACGAACGCTCGCATGGGCCAGAGATGCTGGAATGTCCCCCGGCGGTGTCTGAGGCGGTTAGCCGGAGCCCTGCAGATGTCCCCGGTAACGAAGCGTGAGCACGGGGAACGCTTCGATCTGGTAGACGGACAACATGTCGGCGGTGAACTCAGCGTCCAGCTGCAATTCGGGAGCGTCTGGATCGGTGGGCGCTGGATTCGGCGGCTGGGTCAAGGTGCAGTTCGGGACGAACGGGAACTGAGCCGGGTCGAATTCTATGCCGGAGATTGCGATCCGCTCATGGAGTGCGACGATCGGCTCTGGGTCCTCGGGCCGGGCATAAAGGACGTCAGTACCTGGAAATCGGAGAGTCTTGTTGAGTCGTCCGCGTATCGGGGCGGTCGACTCGACGATCTCGTCGAGGGCCGCGAAGAGCGAGCGCGGATCGCCACGATGCCTTGGAGATCCGACTCCCCCTGAGCCAGCGTGATCTCGACCGGCATCGCGCCGAGGTAATCGTACGAGTACTGCGCCCGGATGGATCTCACAGCAGCGGCCGCCGGGCCGGAGAGATCGAGTACCACATAGACGTCCCCGAGCAAAGGTGCGCCCGCGCGCTGGATAAGGAGGTGGAAGTAATCCTCGCGGTCCGTCACACGAGCGATTGTGCCAATGACGCACATCCCGTATGCCGGGACGCTTGCCTGGGCGAGTGTGCTGGAATGCACCCTGAACTTTGGCCGCATGTTCAGGCCGTCGGCAGCCGATAGCGCAGCCACAAGCTGCCGCTTGAGGTCGGTGCCGCCTCGACGAGCTCCAGCTCGCGACGCGCGGGTAGCCCGGCAAAGAGCCGGGCGCCGACGGGGTCGAGGACGCGCCCGACGGCGAGGCACAGCTCGTCGACCAGTCCCTCGGCGAGGAGCGACTTCGCGAGGGTGATGCTGGCGTGGACGCCGACGTCGGCGTCGGCGCGCGCCTTCACGTCGGCCACCACGTCCGCCAGTAGGCCCGAGACCGATTGCGCGTTGGTCCAGTCGCCGGTGAGCGGCGTCGAGGTGACGACGTACTTGGGGACCGCGTTGATGAAGTCGGCGAACGGTTGCTCGTCGGAGGTGGGCCAGTAGCCCGACCACTCGTCGTACGTACGGCGGCCGAGTAAGACGGCGCCCTGCCGGGCGAGCATCTCCCCTTCGAGGCGTGCCAGCTCTTTGTCGAAGACCGGCGCGCCGTGCTTGTCGCCGGTCTCGGGGAAGTAGCGGTGCGGGTCCTCGGTCGCGCCGTCGAGCGAGACGAGGGTGTAGAGGACGATATCGGGCACGTGGAGTCCTTTCGGAACGGTCGGTGGCTTTCATCGGTCAGACCGTCTTCGACGGCCGGACTCATCGCCGTTCCTTGGCGTAGTTCCCGGCTTCAAACTGTTAGTCCCACGGTCGAAGGTTCGATCTTCAAGGCCGCCCCATCGACTCTTGGCTGGGCCAGTATTCGCGCTGAATCTGAGCGAACGACGGCGCAGATGATGAAACTGCCGGTGTGCTGTTGGTCTTGGGCGGATCGAGTGGGGCGGGTAAGTCGGCTATACGCCTGTTCCTCGACGGCGACGGAAAAGCTCTTCTTGCTGGACTGACGCTCGCTAGTCACGACTTCGATGAGGACGGGGTCCCGGACGACGCCGACAATGTTTGGCGGCAGCAGACAGGAGAGCGTTGGCTACGCCGGGCGATCGAATATCGCGCGGACGGCATCGACCTTCTTCTTTCGGCGAACTTGCCGCTCGGAGAGATCCTCGCCGCGCCGAGCGCGCCTGAGGCGGATGGGATTGCTGTCTGTCTGATCGACTGCAATGACACGACGCGCGTAGGGCGACTTCGCGCACGCGGACACGCCTCGTACACTGACCAGCGAATCTGGGACTTCGTTCTCTTTGCAGCCTGGCAGCGGTTGCATCACGACGATCCAGCCTGGATGCCCGAGGTGATGATCGGGCACTGGCCGGAAATGCAGTGGCACCGCTGGACGGTTTGGAAGAAGGGCGACCCTCGGTGGGCGACGGCGATCGTCGACACTTCGGGCGAGCCCGTCGTCGACACTTCGGGCGAGCCCGTCGAAGATTCAGCCCACCGTGTGGCCGCGTGGATTCACGAGCAGGTGCGCCTACGCGATGAAGGTGCGCTTCCTCTTCGACGGGGCTGTTGGTAGGAACCCTTGCTTGGGCCAGCGTTGAGGAATGTCACCCGAGCGCGAGCTTCAGTCGTCTATGACGGCGCGGGCCGGAGGCACGCCAGCAGGCGCCGAGGGTCTCCTAGCGGCTCGGGTCGAGGCATCGAGCGCTGCTTCGGGCAGAATCTCCGACTGTGTCAGACACTCGGGTTCTCGGTATCGACGTTTCCGACCGGGTGCTGGCGCAGTGGTCGAAGTGGTTCGCGCCGGACCCCCAACCGTTCTTGGTGGCCGAAAAGCCGCCAGAGCGGAACTCCGCCGAGCTGAGGGACGAGGTGCGCGACACGTACAACTTGTATGGCCTAGCCGCTCGCGGTCTCTCGGTTTGGTGGCTGCGCGAGGTCGAGTACTTGGCGCTCCCGCGCAGGGAGCGTGCCGATTTTGTCCGATTGCAGGTGGAACTAGGGCGCGGCTTGGTTCCAACGGTTAAAGGTTCTGGGAGAGAAGCAGGCCCATCAGCACGCGAGCAGGCAGACGGGCACCGGTTCGTTTGGTGGCCCAGTCTCCTCAGCCGGGGCAATCGCCGTCGCGTGCTGAGTCGCTACGTGACAGGGGCGCGGAGGCCGAGCCGGCATAGGGAGGTCGAAGCGAAAGTGTGGCGTTTGGCTGAGCGACTGCTCCCCGACGCGCGACGAGTCGCGGGAGTGTTCCCCTCTCAAAGCGGACCGAACTGCTTCGGAGCGGTAATGGCCGCCGCAGGCGTGGCGGGCGCTGATGGGCTGTGGATGCAGCGTGCGCCGTTTGAGGAGTGGCTAGCGGCCGCAGCAAGCCCGACGACCGCTCGCGAAGGTGCAGCTCTCGGCGTAGTGATGGTGTGGCGCGACACCGCCGGCGATGCTCAGCACGCTGCGGTGACGCTCGGCGGGGGATGGGCTCTCCACAAGCCGTCTCAGGGCTGGATGTCGCCCACCATGGTTCTGACCGCAGCTGAAGTTATTCGCAGCGCGCGGTTCAGCGGGATCCGTTTGTACCGCTACGCAATTCACGACTAAGCGGCGGCGATGCGGCGTGTGCCCGGCGGGGACGGGCAGCGGGTATAGCGGCGGGCGCGGGGCCCGCCCGGTCTCCTTGCAGCCCTTCAGGCCTCGTGGCTCCGGACTAGCCCTTTACCGGCTGCACGGCCAGCAAGGGCACGATAGTGCTTCGTCGCATGGGCCAGCGTTCGCGAATGTCTCCCGACGGATCCAAGACGCGAGGCTAGCGCCGACCGATCAGCCAGTCGAGGTCGCGCGTCCAGCCGCCACCGCAAGCGCGGTCTCATACTCGTTAGCGGTGATCCGAACGACGCCCGCTTCGAAGTCGGCTCTGGCATTCTCTGCCGGGTCGATCTGCGACAGCACGGTACTTATCGGTACCGGCGGGTCCCATTCCTCGACCTGAGCCAGCAACACACCGCCAGGAGAATCGCCGGGGTACACCTGCGCCTCGGACGGTGTCCAATCATGAACCGCTGAGGCGAGCTCGGCGCGGCCGATGAACTTCCGCTCGGGTGCGCCCAGATAGACGAGGATGAGGTCGCCGGCGGCAAGCGCGTTGCGGTGCCGCTCGTCTGCGTCGATGCCCCACATCCTGACCCGCAGGAATCCAATGGCCTGTTCGCGGAGCGCTGGCCGTGGCGCTGCGTCCCCCCTTACGAAGTTGAAAAGGTAGTGCGCCACCCCACGAGCGTACCCCCGACATCGCAGAGTTGGGGTTGCGCTTCCGACGAGGTGCAGCGTCGCCTGCGCCAGTGTTCCGGAATGCACCCCGAGCGCGTGTGAGCGCAAACTCCCTGGGCAGTTACGGGAATGTCGGCCTGAACGCTTCCGAACTCAGCTGAGCAGCGTGCGGCAGATCGCCTCCACGTGTCGGTGGTCGGTGCCGCAGCAGCCGCCTACCACGTTGAGGTTCGCGAGGCTCGCCCGTAACTGACCGTGGCGCCTCGCCAGATCTTCCGGATCGCCGTCGTCAAGCGTCGTTGCTTCGTCTAGTTCTGCGTGGCTTTTTGTCGACGCGTTCGCACGCACCCCACGCACGCGCGCGAGCCACGGCGCCTCCCGCTCGATGATGTGCTCGAAGTGAGTGGGGTGGGCGCAGTTGATCATGAAGTACGCAGCCCCTTGCTGCGTCTCTTCGTCAACCTGGTCGATCGCCTCGCCGAGAGGTTGGCCGCTCGGGAGTCGACCGTCCGTTTCGAGGGTGAACGAGATTGCGGCGGGTAGCCCCTTCCTCGACGCCGCGCGGACGATCCCGACCGCCTCAGCAGCGTAGGTCATCGTTATCGCCGTCACCATGTCGGCGGACGTCTCCGCGAAGGTGGATATCTGGGTGTGGTGGTAGCTCTCAGCAGCATCAGCGGAGAGCACTTCCTCAGGGGCGTAGCCATCGCCTTGGGGGCCGACACAGCCGCTGATCACGAACGGCGACCTGGGGCGTTCGTACTGGTCGCGGATCTCTTCCAACAGCGCGATCGCGGTGCGGTTCAGTCGATCCAGCTCTCGGGCCGAGTAGCCCAGGCGCGCAGCCCACGCCGGGCTTGCCCGCCACGTTGGGCTCTCGAGCACGAAACCGATGCCGAGGTCGCCAGCGAGCTCGGCATATCGGGCGTAGTAGCTCCTGAGCGCCTCGGTGCCCTCTTCGCTTCGTAGCAAGTCGACGGCCGCAAATTCGGGTAGCTCAAAGCCCTCGTGGAAGATGAGCGTCGTCTCGATACCGCCGTCCGTCATGAACAGCGCGCCGCCAAGCTGAGGTAACCCATCGCGGTACCGCAATTCGGAGCGATGCTCGCAGATCGTCCATCGAAATTCAAAGTTGATTGGCTACTGACGTTCTCTAACTCCCGTGAGGCGGAAACGAATGCTGCTGGCCGCCGAACAGCGGCACTCTGTCGACGGGGGCGTTGCTGATCGATAGTGCATCGAGGCCGAAAACGTTGCCGTGCGCGAGCGTTCAGGAATGTTCCCTGACGAATGTAACCACTTGCCGATTTGATCCCCACGACCCAGCGTGAAACAGTTACCCCATGGCGAAGCTCCTCATCCACATCACACGCGGTCCTGAGGACCCAACTCGCGCGGCGCTCGGCTTTCTGGTCGGCAAGGCAGCGGTCGAGGACGGTCACGACGTGTCACTCTTCTTGGCGGCAGACGCAGTTCAGCTCCTGAGGCCAGCCGTCCTCGATTCACTCGTTGGACTTGGAACGGGGTCGCTTCGAGACTCGTACGACGCGCTCGTCTCGGGTGGAGCTCGATTCTTCGTGTCAGGTATGTCGAGCAAAGCGCGCGGCTTCGACGCTGAAGGCATCGCCGAACCAGCAACCCCCAACCGACTCGTGGAACTGGTGCTAGACCACGACCGCGTCATCACGTACTAGCCGAATGTCAGGAGGTCAGCGAGAGGCGAGACACTCCGCTGGGCCAGCGAGCGGAAATGTCCCCTGAGCGAAGTGTAGGCGTCCTTATCGGGTCGCCTCGGCGATCGGTTGTGAAAGGCTATGGCCCCGCAGTTCACGAACATGAGATGAGGAGACAACCATGTACGCGAGTGTCCGTACGTACGCTGGGAACCGCGACCTGGCCGATACGCTCGCCGAGCACGCGGACGACATTCGGCAAGTCATCGCCGCATCAACGGATTCAGGGCGTACTACCTCCTGAAGACCGGCGACGGCACGACTTCGATCAGCGTCTTCGCCGACCAAGCGGGCGCGGAGGAGTCGAATAGCGCGGCAGCAGCGTGGCTTGCCGAAAACCTGCCAGACCTGGACGTCGCACCGCCGCAGGTCACCGAAGGCGGAGCCGTCATCGACTTCTAGGTCGCCGAACCTCGCGTGGGCGAGCGTGCGGTAATGTTCCCCGAGGGCGTCGCCGGGTGGCTGGCCCGAACCGCGCAAGAGCAGGTCAGCTGCTGGGAGAGGCGGCCGGGATGGGCCGACCCGCCTCTGTTTTCCGACCCCGAGCAACGAGGCTGGCGCCGAACAGAATCCAGCCCAGGCCGAAGAGCACGTTCGCAACGGCGCCGTAGATCCTGTAGCCGTAAATCTGATCCAGCACGTCCGGCCGTACCGCCGCCAGCCACAGGACTGACCAGAACAGCACGACCCCGAGCCCCCACAGCAGGAGCCGGCTGAATCGCGTCAACGAGGAAGTTCGTCGGTTAGCCACGGCCATGAGGATGAGGCCTGTCCCAAAGACGGGCGCAAGCAGCGGCGGTACGACCGCGAGGATCGCCAGGTTGACCAATGCCGGGATCACCACGCCGATCATCGTGAGTACGTAGCCGACCCGCGCCATCCGGCCGGCTCGGCCGGTCAGCCGCCCGTACGAACCGGCGAGACCGAGCGCGATCAGCAGGCCTGAGGGGCCTTCCATCATGCTGCCCCAGAACAGCGTGCCCATGCCGAGCACCTCTCCCTCCATGTTTACGGAGCCGGGGCCGTGCACGCTCGTGTAGATCGGCCACAGCGCGATGTTCAGCGCCCCTCCGGCGATCATCGCGACACTCGGCCATAACGCAGACGCCGACGCCGGGCCCGAGCGGATGACCCGGGACATAGGCGGAGTCTAGTGAGGAGCCTCCGGCGACAACCACTAGGAGTGGGCCAGTGTTCGTAAATTTCCCCCGAGGAGCGGGTGGCGCGAGGCCTTGGGGCTCCTTGTGGGGTCATACTTCGATCACGGCGACTCGCTCGGGTCGCCGAACGGGAGGAACGGAATGCCGCTCTATCTATCGAGGTTCAGCTACACGCCGGAGACATGGGCCAGGCTGATCGGTAACCCGGAGGACCGTCGAACAGCTGCTCGGTCGTACATCGAGTCGGTCGGTGGCAAGCTCCACGGGTTCTGGTACGCCTTCGGCAGTCACGATGGCTACTCCCTCTGGGAGGCGCCCGACAATGTGTCGATGGCTGCCGTTGCTCTGGCGATCGGTGGCGGCGGCGCGCTCAGCTCGCTAGAGACGACCGTCCTGATGAGCGTCGACGAGACGATGGACGCCTTGCGCAAGGCCCAGGAGGTCCAGTACCGGGCACCCGCTACGGCAGCTGATTCCTGACACGTCGTCTCATTTCGTTCGCAATCGCCTGGGCGAGTGCGCGTGCTGACGCCTGGGTGATGGAGGGGCGCCGGCGGCTCCGGGTCGGTGCTCTTCTTTACTTGAACTAGCAACGAAACTCGTTCTCCAGGGGGCGTGTCTGAATTCCCTGAGGGTGGGTTCTTGTCGGCCCGGAGGGTGGGGGTCTGCGTCTGGCGCGCGGGGGCCCGGGGCGTCCCGGAGGGACGTTCCGGGGAAGCGCCAGACGCCGGAGGGCCGACCCTCTTTCGAGCTTTGCTGTGACTGCTCCTGCCGTGGGTCGTCCGACGGGCTGACTAAGCTACGGCGGCTTATTCCTAGGGGCGGTGATACCGCTAGCTAGCTAGATCGGGTCGCGTCGTGAGCGGGGCGTCCGTGGTGCGGGGCGATCTTGGGAGGGCAAGGCCGCTCGTCGTGTTCATCAACGGCGAGGTGGCGTAGTGGGCTGGTCGGATGAGGTTGGGAGTGCTTCAGCGGGGCGTCCGCTGGCGGGCAGGTCGCGCCCCGATCGGCGACGGAGACGGCGGGCGTTCTGGACGCTGAGTCTGTATCCCTCGGCGGGTGAGGCAGGCGGCTGCCTGTATGCGCCTCGACGGGTCGGGGTATCGGGCTGGAGGCCGGATCCTGAGCGGTCTGCGCTTGAGGCGGCTCGGCGGGCTCGGTCGAAGATCCGGCGTTACTGCGCGGCGAACCGGCTCAACCGGCTTGGCACGCTTACCTATGCGGGTGAGGGCTGCCACGAGCCGCCCCGGTTGCGGGCCGATGTGGGCGTGTTCTTCAAAGAACTACGGCGGGAGCTTGGCGGCAAGGCGATCCCCTACCTGTGGGTGCCCGAGTGGCATCCGGGCGGGCACGGGTTGCACGTGCACTTCGCGGTCGGACGCTTCATCGGTCAGCCGCTGATCCGTGACACCTGGGGCCTAGGGCACGTGCATATCAAGCTGCTTGGTGATCTGCCGGTCGGATCGGGGTCACTGGCGGAAGCCCGGCTTGCTGCCCGTTATCTCTCGAAGTACGCCAGTAAAGCTGTCGAGGAGAAGCGGTCGGCTGGGTGCCTCTCCTCCGCGCCGCGCCCGTGGCGGCGCTGATTCACTGGCGCCGCTGATCCCCTCACTGGCCGGCCCAGGCGAGACGCGACTAGCTCCCTCGGAAGCCCTCTTCTTGCGCTGCGCCCGTAGCTCATCGAGTTTCCGTCGAAGCGCCTCCGGAACCTCGGTCTCCCGGGACACCGGTTCGAATCCGTATGGCCTCTCCGAAAAGTCCCCGCGCCAACTGGTGATCGAGCCGCGCCGCGTTTCGGTACTGCGGCAAGCTGAGAAGGTTGTTCTCGGTCGCCGAACCGGCAGTCGTCTGACCTACACGACGTAGGTCGACGCCCGGACCTCCCTTCCTAGCGCAGCGCGTCAATCGACGCGGTCGCGACGATCCCGTCGACGCTGCGCGCCAGCTCCGCGTCCAGGGTTACGAGCGCGTCTGCCTGCAGCTGCGTGAGTGCGACATACTCGGCGTTGTAGGTCGAGGCCCAGCCCAACTGATCCGCCAGGTCCCAGGCACGACGCCGAAGAACGGCGTCGCCGAGGAGCCTGATCGGCATCCGCCCGATGCGGGTGAGGCGGTCGCGCGCGACGTCGGCCGGGAGGTCGCCCCGCTGGACGGCCTCGTGCAGGATTGACAGCGTTTGGGAGCGAAGGAGCGTCGGTGCGAGGAGCTCGTGCGCGCCTGGAATCTCGACCCCCTCGCTCGCCAGGTGGAGGACGGCGCTGGCGTCGACGACGAACCTGGTCATCGGATACCTCAGATCGAGTGTAGGAGCGTCACAACACTACCGCCCTCCACGTGGACACCTGCGCCCGCCACACGACGCGCAGGAATGCCTTGCCTCCGCTTGCTATCGCTTAGCAGGTAGCGAACGCGCGTACGTCGTGCCGAGCTCGACCCAGCTCGCGAGGTCGCGCCTGACGCGGAGGTGTTCGGCATCGACTCGTAGCCAGCCCCGCATTGGTCTGCTACGCATCACGAAATACTGAGCGTTCGTCTGCTCGACGAGCGTGTCCGACTCCTCTGGGTCGCCGCGGATCATGATGCCTCCTTGGCCACTCGCCGCCACGGCCATGTTGCCGTTGATGAGGAAGGCGAGCCCACCGAACATCTTTCTCTCGGTCAGACCGGGTTCACCGGAAGTCAGCTCGCGGATCTCGGCAGCGAGAGTTTCGTCGTAGGCCATCTCCGAGCATGATGGCGGCTCAATCTGTCAGCGGCGCGCTTCAAGCCATTCCCGGCGGCCATCGTCGCCCAGCGGGAGCGAGCGCGGGAGCACGGTAACCTCAGACCTCGGTACGACGATTCGGTGAGCCACGATCCGACCCCCTGACGTAGCCTCCCGTCCGTGCACCGGCTCACCAAGGCGCAGGCCCGGCGCGTCGCGGTGCGCGCACAACTGCTGGACGCACCCCGGCCGACCGAGCTGGTCACGGTCGTGCAGCAACTGACCCTGCTGCAGATCGACCCGACCGCGGCCATCGCGCGCAGCGCAGACCTCGTCGCCTGGAGCCGCCTTGGCTCGGCGTACCAACCCGCCCACCTCCAGCAGGCCCTGGAGCAAGACCACACGCTGTTCGAGCTCGACGCGCTGATACGGCCGGCGAGCGACCTCGGCCTGTACCTCGCCGGTGCGGCCGACTTGCCCAGCAGCGAGGGCACGCGTGCCTGGCTCCGCGACAACGACTCCTTCCGGCGGGACATCCTCGACCTGCTCGGCGGCTCCGGGCCGGTGACCTCGCGTGACATCCCGGACACGTGCGTCGTGCCGTGGGCCTCGACCGGGTGGACCAACAACCGCAACGTCACCCAGATGCTGGAGGTCCTGATGACGCGCGCGAGGTCGCGATCGCCGGGCGCGTCGGGCGGCAGCGGCTGTGGGACCTGGCCGAGCGCGTGTACCCGGCCGACGTCGTCGTCCCGTCGGTCGAGGAGGCAGCGCGCACCAAGAACGAGCGGCGGCTCGCCTCGCTCGGCATCGCACGGCAGAAGAGCAGAGCGATGCCGCTCGAGCCCATTCACGTGGGCGAGGCCGGCGAGCCGGCCGTGGTCCAGGGCATCGCGGGGGAGTGGCGCGTCGATCCCGCCGCGCTCGGCAACGACTTCGAAGGGCGCACGGCGCTGCTGTCGCCGTTCGACCGGCTCGTCCACGACCGGGTCCGCGCCCAGGAGCTCTTCGACTTCGAGTACGTCCTCGAGATGTACAAGCCCAAGGCGTTGCGCAGCTGGGGCTACTTCGCCCTGCCGGTGCTCCACCACGACCGGCTGGTCGGGAAGGTCGACGCCACCGCCGACCTCAAGGCCTCCCTGTTGCAAGTGCACGCGATCCACGAGGACGTGAGGTTCACCCGGACGATGACCAAGGCCGTGCAGACCGAGCTGGAGGACTTGGCCTTGTGGCTCGGGCTGGGTGCGGTCGAGGCGGCCGGCCCTGGCTGGCCGACGCAGGTGATCGACCTCCGCTGATCGCCGATTCGTGTCCGTCGACGCGCCGTTGCGTAGTCCGTCGAAACTACGTCCCCAGGCCCGCGCCCTGGGTCCGAACCGCCCGGATGAGCGCCCGGTGGCGCGCGACGCGGGGCCACGCGACCCGCGCGACGCCGCCGAAGGCCCGATGCGCCTCCAGAGCCTCCTGGAACGCCTCGACGAACCCGGGCGTGCCGAGCGGGTCGAAGCCCTCCTCCCACCACAGGCCGGCGATCCGCAGCTCGTTCGCCTTGCGCTCGATCCGCGGCTCGATCCGGCCCACGAGCCGGTCTCCGAAGAGGATCGGCAGGACGTAGTAGCCCCAGCGCCGCTTCGCGGCCGGGACGTAGACCTCCCAGGTGTAGTCAAAGTCGTAGAGGCTGCGGAGGAGGTCGCGATCCCAGACGAGCGGGTCGAGGGCGGCGAGGAACGCGACACCCGGCGCGGCTTCGCCCGGCGGCTCACCCGCGGCCACCTCGCGCTCAGCTCGGGCGAGGTTGGCAGCTCGGCGGCCGGGGCGAACCGCGGGCCGCGAATGCCGTCGACCGCGACCGGCACGAGCGTCCCGGACTCGACGAGCTCGGCGTGCAAGGCGCGACGCCCGGCGCTCTTGATCGGCAGGCCGTCCTCGAACCCCTGCTCGTCGCGCGGCGAGGTTCCCAACCAGAGCTCGGCCGAGCCACTCGTGCCGAGCAGGCCGTGCGCCCGGTAGCGCGACAGGAGCTTGTGCCGGAACCGCTCCCGGATTCGAACCTCGCGAGCCAGAACGTCGCTCGGGAAGAGGCGCTCGACGAGGTCGTAGACGCGGCGGTTGCCGTCTCGTCTCGAGAGGCCGAGGATGCCGGCTTCGGCAAGGGCCTCGAGGAGCGCCCGGACCTGGTTCGTCGGGCGCCAGTACCAGTCGATCGCGGCCCGCGGCTGGACGTCGATCGACGACATCGGGCCGGTCGTCCGGATCCGCTCGAGCAGCTCCTCGACGAGCGGGGCGTGCTCGTCGAACGCGCCTCCCTCGTGCTTCCGTCGCGCCCGGTCCCACGCGATCCGGTACCACGGCAGGTCTGCAGTCGGCACCAGCGACAGGCCCTTGTTGTACGTCTCGTACAGCAGCCGATCCTCGTACAACAGCCGGTCGGTCAGCTCGCGGCGGTAGCCGGCGACCCGCGACAGAAGCACGAGGTCGTGGTTGCGGCCGGCGATCTCGATCGGGTCGAACTGGATCGAGCCGAGGCGGTCGAAGACGGCGAGCACGCCCTCCGCCCCCGACGGGAGCGAGCGGGGCGGCGTCAGGAAGTGGTGAATCGCGAGGTAGCGACGGGCCACCTCGCGGCTGATGACGCGCGGGACTGCGTCCGTCGCCGTGACTGGCGCGGACGGCTCGGCGACGGCATTGGTTATCGGCGTCGATCGATCGTCCGCGCCGATGCCGTCAGGTTCCATCACGTCTCGTCGACGCGGCTTCACCCGCGTCGAGAGCCTTTCCGGACTCGGCCGACTCCCCGCCGATGGCCGCGATCAGCCGATCGATGAACGGGATCTGAGTGGGCTTGACCCAGCGTCGGGCCTCGGCCGCTGTGAACCACGCGACGCGGTCGAGCTCCGGGAAGGTCTCGCGCCGGCCGCTCCGCGGCGGCCACTCCAGCTCGAACACGTTCGACCGGGCCGTGGCCGGATCGAGATCGCCCTCGATCGCCCAGGCGTGGACGAGCTTGCCGCCCTTCTGGACGATCGTGCCGAGCGCGATCGGCACCGATCCGTCGGGCTGGCCGGCCGGTGCCGGATGGCCGACCTCCTCGGCGAACTCACGGCGAGCGACGGCCAGTAGGTCCTCGTCGGCGCGATCCGGCTCGCCTTCGGGATCGACCAGTGGCCCTCGTCGCGGCGGGCGAAGAACGGCCCGCCCGGGTGGCCGAGCAGAACCTCCGGCTCGGAAGCGACGGCTGCGGTGCGGCGAAAGAGGAGGACTCCGGCGCTCTGCCTAACAGCCATCGGCGCATCGTAGAGCGGCCGTCCCGCGGTCCCAGGCGGGCGCTGTTTGCTTAGCGCATGGCTTGCCTCGTAGAGCAGTGCACGCCGACAGTTACGAGCGCCCGGAGCGACCCATGGGCAGGTCAACCACGTCCCGCTAGGTCTCCGCGGCCGTTCAGGGGAGACTCCCGGACGCTGCCTGCAGGAGCATCTGTCCGCGCATGGGCGCGTTCCATCGGCACGAGCGGCGCAAGCGGGCGAGGCCCGGCCCGCAACAGGTTCGGGCCTCAAAGGATCAGTCGTTTCGACTTCGAGCGGCGCGTGGTGGTCCGGTCTACACCGCGCTCTAGTATCTCCGATCGATCGATGCATGTAGATCGTCCGTCGGGACGTCACGACCGCAACGCGACACGTAGGAGATGAGATGGCGGAGATATTGCTCTTCCACCACGCACTGGGCCAGACTACGGGCTTCCACGCCTGGGCGGACGAGCTCCGGCGCGCAGGCCACACGGTGCACACTCCCGACCTCTTCGACGGCCGCACGTTCGGCACGATCGACGAGGGCGTGGCCTACGCCGGCGACGTCGGCTTCGGCGAGATCATCGAGCGCGGGGTGCGTGCGGCGGAGGCGTTGCCGAGCGAGCTCGTCTACGCCGGCTTCTCGCTTGGGGTGCTGCCGGCGCAGAAGCTCGCGCAGACCCGCGCGGGCGCCCGAGGTGCGCTGCTCTTCTACTCCTGCGTGCCAACGTCCGAGTTCGGGTCGGCGTGGCCGGCGGAGGTACCCGTGCAGATTCACGGCATGGACGCCGACCCGTTCTTCGTCGACGAGGGTGACATCGACGCCGCCCGATTGCTCGTCGAGTCGACCGAGCACGCCGAGCTGTTCCTCTATCCCGGCGACCAGCACTACTTCGCCGACAGCAGTCTCCCGAGCTACGACGAGAGCGCCGCCGCGCTGCTCATGCAGCGCGTGCTCACCTTCCTCGAGACCCGTGACTGACACTCGAGTCATGGCTGAGACGCGGGCTGCCGCAGCGTCGCCTGGGCCAGTGTCAAGGGATGTTCCCTGATAGCACGATCAGATGGTTTGGCAGGCCTCGGCCCGTACCTTTCTCAGTCGGATGAAGCATTTGGCTCTCCCGGTCTCGGATCAGGAGCGCGTCGAAACCGCAGTACGACTCGTAGAAACGGCGCGACCGCGCAGCCGCCGCGCCGGTACAAGCGGCGAGGTCCTGATGCTCCGGAGTACACCAGCGTGAAATTCGTTGATCCCGACGGCTACGTGGTCGAGGCCGCGTTGGGAGCCGCACCTCCCGTAGGCCGCTAGCGTCCTCGGATCGTTGACCGGACCCCATTCGTCGGTCCACTCGCTATGAGAGTCGGGTAGTCAGTCGCTCCTCCAGCTGGCGGCGTAGACAGCCGGCGCTTGCCAGCCGAGGCTGCTGTGTGGCCGGATGGTGTTGTAGGTGTTTCTCCAATCTTCAATCACGGTCTTCGCCTCGAGCAGCGAGTTGAAGGCTTCGATGGCGAGTCTCTTACCTTGCCGCCGAAGGATTCCACGAACGGGTTCTGCCAGGGAGTGCCGGGCTCGATGTAGGAGGCTCCGCTGCCGCCGATGCGGCACCAGTCGCGGATCGCGTTGGCGGTCAGCTCGGGCCCGTTGTCCATCCGCACGAGCTCGGGTGGCCGGCCGCGGAGGGCGACGATCCGTTCGAGCACGCTGACGGTGCGGTCGGCGTCGATCCGGCGCGCGACCTCGATCGCGAGCGCTTCGCGGGTGTGCTCGTCGACGACATGCAGGAGCTTCAGGATCCGGCCCTCGGCGCGGATGCGCTCGCGAGAGCTGTCGCAGCCGCACCCGCAGCGCCGCATCGCGGTCGCCGCCTCGCGGCTGGTGCCGCTGCGTGGAGCGGTGCTGGCTCGTGATCCGGCACGCCCGCCGCTCAGACACACCGAGACGCTCGCGCAGCATCAGCACGGCCTCGCGTCTGCGCGGCGGGCTCACCAGTTTCCCCTCGCTATCTCCTTCAACGCCTGATTCTCGAGCAGCTGATCAGCAACGATCCGCTTCAACCTCCCGTTCTCCCGCTCCAGCTCCTTCAGCCGCTTCGCGTCCTCGGCCTTGAGACCACCGTACTGCTGCCGCCAGCGATGCAGCGTCTGCTCCGACACCTCCAACTGCTTTGCCACCGCCGCCACATCCTGTCCCTCGCCCAGCAGCCGGTCGGCCTCCCGCAACTTCCTGATCACCTGCTCCGGCGTATGCCGGCGTCTCCGTCCCATCGCTCCGATGGTCCTCCTTGCCCGACATGGGCAGTAAGACTCTCGTAGCGACCGGACCGACCTCAGGGGGTCACGTCATCGTCACATCGGCGACAAGTAGCTGGTGAGGCCAGAACGGCCTGCGCCAGTAGGCCGGGAATGTCCCCGAGGCGCGAACCGTTACGGCTTAGATTGGGTAGACGAACGGTCACCGATTGCCGTAGCGTTACGCGTGCTCAAACCAGCTATCGAAGGAGCCGCGATGATCAAGGAGTTCAAGGACTTTCTTTTCAGAGGCAACATCGTCGAGCTTGCGGTTGCGTTCGTTATGGGCCTCGCATTCGCTGCGGTCGTCAACTCGCTGGTCAACAATCTCGTGATGCCCATTGTCGCCGCGATCATCGGCAAACCTGACTTCCGCGACCTCACATTCACCATCCACCGATCCGTCTTTCACTACGGAGCGTTTCTCACCGATCTAATTCAGTTCGTGGCGATCGGAGCTGCCGTCTTCTTCTTCATCGTCAAGCCTGTGCAGATGATGCTCGCGCGAGGTCGCAGGGAACCGATCGAAGAGGGTATGCCCGACGAGGAGCGTCGCCACCAGGAACTGCTGGCCGCGCTCCGCGCGAGCAACTAGCGGACTCCCCAACGCAGAAGAGAGTGTCCTGGCTCAGTGTTCAGAGATGTCCAACTGGTGTGGAGGCATGATGAGGGCGGCGTGCGACCGAAGACGATTACGGCAGCTCGCCTCGTCCTCACGCCGTTGAACAAGATGTAGCGCGGGCAGTCATCGATGCTGACCTGCCGCTGATCGCCAGAGCCAGTGGTTGGCCGTACGACGATACGCTTTACTGCGCTGAGGATGGCCACAGCGATCGGTGGATCATCATTCGTGCGGCTCGTCGTGCTTGATGGAGTCGTGATTGGCGAGTGCGGCTCGGTTAGTGGTGCAGCGAGACAGGGTTGATCGAAATCGGATACGGGCTCGCTGCGGAACATCGCAGGCGCGGTTACGACAACGAGCTTGTAACTGCTCTCTCAGACTGGCTACTCACCCAGCCCCGGGTTGAGGAGGTCGTCGCAAGAAAAGTCCTCGCGAAGAACGTTGCGTCCGGTCGCGCGCTCGAAACGCAGGGTTTGCTCTCTAATGCGAAGACGACGGACTGACCTGGTACGCGCGCCGTCCGTCAAGGACGGCGGTCTGCGCAAGTGTTCGGGGATGTCCTCGAGCGAGGTGCTCGCGACGCTACGCCCGCGAGTCTTCGCGTGGGATGTTGTGCGCGATCCAGGCCTGCTGGCGTCTTGATCCCCAGCACATCTTGATCGTGTACGGGACGCCGTAACGCCAACAGAGTGCGCGCGGAGTATTGCGATACACCTCGTCGGGCTCGCCGAGGAGCCGCAGCACCTGCGCCGGTGTCATGCGGTTCCCTGCCGCCTGAAAGTCGCTCACAGCCGCTGCCGTGATGTCGGCATAGGTTGACGGCTCGTTCGCTCGGTGCGCCTCGCGGAACGCGGCGATCGCAACACCGAGGGCAGCCACCGCGATCAGAAGCGTTACGGCTACCAATGCCTTCGCCACAACCGGCGGATGATGCCACCAATCCGCCCGGTGCGCGCAGCTTTCGCGCGCCTCGGTCTTCAGCGGCTGGTGAGGCCACAACGACCCGGGCCAGCGTTCAAGAGTGTTCCCTGAGCTTGCCTGCGCCTCATGAAGCACTTCGTCTGCTCAACATCGGCGACCAGACATCATGGTCACGTCTCGGACGATTCGCTCGCGTGGGGTCTCGGCTGGGGGCTCGCCGGCCACGTGTTCTGGCATTGGGGCGACATGGGCTTCAAAGACTTCCCCGTTGCAGTCGCCTCGTGCGCCGAACGACGAGGACTAGTCTGCCTAACGAACAGCGAACACGGATTGCGCGCATGCGTGGACATCCTCCGCGACGTGATGGGAGACGACTTCTCGTGCCCGATCGCCGCCGTGCTCGAGCGTGGCTGGTAGCCGAGGCAACCAACACCCGCCCCGGGCAAGAAGGAAGACGCTGTGCTTGCGCCCCCGGAGCTAGCTCGACAGGTCGAGTAACAAGACGCTACTTGGGCCAGCGTCCGGGAATGTCCCCTGAGCGATTAGCGACAGTCCGAGAGGGAGGAGATGCCGTCCTTCGCAGTCCGTGGCGCGGAGCACGCGACCACGCTCCCGCTCGCGTCGAGCCCCGCGACCCAACTGGGAAAAACGCGGGTGAAATTTTCGGGGGTCAACCGAAAGTTCGCGGGCAGCCGTGCCGCGTAGAACCGGACGTGCTGCATCGGTTCCGGCCCCGCGAAGGTGGGCACGCGCAAAACATCCCCGTCAACGAAGTGGATCTCGACCACGGATGCTTCGTCGATGACTGCACCCACGATGCGGGCCGGCAGCTGCTCGGTGGCGTCGGCCGCCATGAAAGTGATCGTCATGTCGGGCGATGCCTTAGCCTCGGGCGTGCGCGCAACGCCGACGAACGAACCGCAACCCAATGCTCCGCCCCCGCCGTTGTCGCCCGAATCCTTCGGAGTGAAAGAGATGCATAGACCGTGGGTGGCAGATGGGTAGGCGATCAGCTGCCACCGATGCCCGTTCCACTCCCCTTCCTTCACGACCTGGGGCGCTGTCGTCGGTACGGGTGTGCCGCCATACCTCAGGAACCACCAGTCTTTCGCGGCACCGAGTGCGGCAACGGGCATCAGCACAGCCGCGAGCACCACGAAGGCCAAGACGAGGCGGCGTGGGGTGAAAAGACTGACCGAGCGTCGCTCAACGGCGCGTTCCATGACTTCGATCTCAGTCGTCATAGGATGGTAGGAGGATACTGCGAACTGGCCCGAGCGAGTGTTCGGGGATGTTCCCCGAGCGAACGGCGCGCGCCAGGTTTGGCTTTCGGCTGACCACGTCAGCCCCGCATTCGACGTTTGTAAGCCCGATGTAAGACCGCCGCGTCTGCCTTCAGCGCGGACGGCCCGACCGCAGCCAGGTTCTGGACGTGGGCTAACCGACGTAGGCTGACGCTCTGCCGGATCCGATCATCATCGCGGCTTATGATCAGGCTTGGCCGCTCGAGTTCGAGCGACTGCGCCACCGTGTAGCTGCGGCAGTTGGCGACCTGTCGTCTCGATCGTGCACATAGGTTCCACGGCGGTCCCTGGTCTCGCCGCCAAGCCGGTGATCGACCTCGTGGTCGTGGTCGACCGAGGCAAACGTGCCGAACGCCGTTGAGTACCTCACCGCGATTGGTTACGTCCACCGAGGCAACCTCGGTGTCGCTGGACGCGAGGCATTCGGCGTCCCGGAGGGGGAGCGTCGTCATCACGTTTATGTCTTCCCGACAGCGAGGAGCTGCGGGCACAGTTGGCGTTTCGCGACCGCTTGCGGGAAGACCCCGCGCTTGCGGCCGAGTACGAAGCCCTGAAGCGAGAGCTTGCGGTGAGGTTCCTCGACGACCGGATGGGCTACACGGACGCGAAGACCGACTTCGTCACCGCTGCGAGCCGCCCGTAGAAGACGAGCAGCCGGCCCGAATAGCGGCGCTGCCTCGAACCGCGTCCGGGATTGCCTACCCGGGAAACTCGGACGGACAGACGACAGGCTCGTCGTCGCCGAAACGGGCGTAGGCCTCCTTCGGGTCCGTCGTCTCCTCCTCGACGCCGGCGCCGTACCTCAGCGCGAGCTCGTTGACGGGATAGCGGATGCCGCGTCCCGTTCTCCGTGCGCCGACGCCGAGAATGAGGCATGGGCCATCGCCTGCCCCGACGACGATGTGCTCCGTCCACGGGGGACAGTGAACGAAGTCCCACGCGCGCAACCGCCGTTCTTCGCCTTCGATCAGGAGCAGGCACTCGCCGGAGAGCACGAGGAAATCCTCCTGGGCATCCTCTCCGTGGTACAGCGCGCTCGGCTCGCCGGGGCGCAGGATGCCGAGGCCGAGGCCGACCTGGTCGAATCGTGCGTCCTCGGGCTCGAACGTGGCGTAGAAGCCGCAACCGTCGCTCTCGAACCACGGCACCTCACGGGCGTTGACCACGAACCAACCTCTTCCGCAAGGACGTACACCGGTCTCGACCCGCTCGAGGGGCGCTTCGGGAACCACCGTCTCCAGCCTAGCTAGGGTCGATGCGAGCGCGGTGAGAAACGCGAATCTGCACAGGTACGGCTCGGTCGCGGCGATCGCTGCAGGGCCGCTGCTCCTCGCCGGGCTGGGGGTTGCCCACCCGCAGGATCTCACGGCTGAGACAGCGTCGCGATGGCGCGATCTGCACACGGTTCTCCTCGTCGTCTTTCCGCTCCTGGGTCTCAACCTGTGGTGGCTCCTGCGCGGCCTGGACGGAGTCGCCGCCTGGCTCGCTCGCGTCGCCGGCTTTCTCTACATCGTCTTCTACGGAGCCCTCGACGTCCTCGCCGGCATCGGCACCGGGACGACGGTCGAAGCGGCGCGGCGTGAGGGGCGTGAGACGCTCGACGACGGCAACCCGGCGCTGTTCGACGCGGGCAATGCGTTGGCCGAGCTCGGCGTCTTGGCACTTTTGCTCGGCTGCGCGATCGCCGTCGCCCTGATCACCCGGCGCGTCGGCCGCGGAGCGCTCCCGGGCGCAGTCCTACTCCTGCTCGGCTGCGTCCTCTTCACCGACAGCCACATCTACTGGCCCGAAGGCGTGCTTGCGGTGCTCATGCTCGGCGGCGGCTTCGGGCTGCTCGAGTGGGCTCGCGTTCGGGCCGAGGTAACCGTGCAGCCGGTCTAGAACTCGTTCTGAGAAGAACTACCGGCTACGGGGATCGAGCTTCGCCACGTACTCGCCCGCCGCTCCCGTCTTGCTGACGATCCAGTGGCTGGCGTGCTCCGCGACGAGCGTCTCGATCTCCGGCGTGTAGTGCTCCGGGAGGACGACGAACTGCGTCGCGATCTCGCGCACGGCCTCGTAGTCGGCCGGGGCCAGCGAGAGCCGGAACGTGCAGTCGGGATTCGCACACTCGCAGAGGTAGTCGTACCGGGCGTCCGGGCCTAGATCCTGCGTGATCTCGTTCACGCGCTCGTTGACCTCACGGAAGAGTGCCTCGTTCTGGGCCATGCGTTTCTCTCGGTTGTCCACGACGCGACCCTACCCGCGGCTGCCGCCATGTCAGTAGCTTTTGCTCACATCGACCGAGCGGTCGAGCCGTCGCGAGAGACGAAACCTTGCGTTTGCAGGGAAGAAGAAGCCGTTGATGACGTCATAGATCCACACGAGGCAACTGGCCGTTTGGGAAATCCCCGCACGGAGAGGGAACCGCAGCGGTTGAAGCAGCCGCCCGAGGACATTTTTGGCTCCAGGAATCTTGGTTGGCGCGCCCCCGCCGACACTTCGCCGAAGGAGGGCGGGATTGCGACATGCGGTGCTGATCACTGGCAGAGCAGGCATCGCCCGGGAACCTGCGGCGAGGAAACTCCCCCTGTGACCGCGGCCCCGACCCTCGGCGTACTCGAGTGGTTCGAGCCGAACGAGCATGAGCGTGTCGAGCGCGTGCTCGACGGTTTGCGGGAGCTCGGGGTGCGCCATCTCCGCACCGGCCTCTCCTGGGCGAGCTGGCACGAGGACGGCGGCGCGGAATGGTACGACTGGCTGTTGCCCCGCCTCGCGTCAGAGGTGGAGGTGCTGCCGTGCGTCGTCTACACGCCGCCATCCATAGGCATCGTCCCCCGCACCTCTTCTCCGCCACGCCGACCTCGCGACTACGCCGACTTCGTCGACCTCGTCCTCACCCGCTACGGCGGGAGCTTCGAGCGGATCGAGCTCTGGAACGAGCCCAACAGCCGCTCGGAGTGGGACTGGACGCTCGATCTGGACTGGCTGCTCTTCTGCGAGATGATCGGGGACGCCGCCCACTGGGCGCGGGAGCGGGGCTTCGGAGTCGTCCTCGGCGGCATGAGCCCCATCGACCCGAACTGGCTCCGGCTCCTGGCCAGGCGCGGTGTTCTCCAGCACATCGACGTCGTGGGGATTCACGGCTTTCCGGGAACCTGGGAGCCCAGCTGGAACGGCTGGCACTACCACCTTGCCCAGGTGCAGGAGGCGCTCGACGAGGCCGGCTCGCCGGCTGCGATCTGGATCACGGAAGCCGGCTACTCGACCTGGCGGCACGACGAGCTGGCACAACTGCGGACGCTCGTGGACGTGCTTGACGCCGGCTCGCCACGCGTCTACTGGTACGCGGCCGAGGATCTGAGCGTCGACCGGTCGGCCATCGACCGCTTCCACGAGGATGAACGGGAGTATCACTTCGGCCTGCGGCGGGACGACGGGTCGCCAAAGCTCCTCTGCCGCCTCTGGCGCGACGGGGGCCTCGAGGCGGTGCACGAGACCGCACGCCTCCCGCTGCCGCGGCGCAGCGCCTCCCCGCCGGTTGCGCTGATCACGGGCGGCGCCGGCTTCGTGGGGACGAACCTCGCGCTCGCCCTACTCGAAGAGGGGCACCGGGTCCGCGTACTGGACAACCTCGCCCGGCCGGGCGTGGAGCGGAACCTGCGCTGGCTCCGGCAACGGCACGGAGCGCGGCTGGAGGCTCAGATCGCCGACATCCGCGATCGCTTTGCGGTTCGGCAGGCACTCGAGGGCGCAGATCAGGTCTTCCACCTCGCTGCCCAGGTCGCCGTCACGACGAGCCTCGTGAGCCCGACGGACGACTTCGGCGTCAACCTCGGCGGCACCCTGAACCTGCTCGAAGAGCTCCGCCGCCTGCCGGAGCCGCCGACGCTCCTCTTCACGTCCACGAACAAGGTCTACGGCGATCTGCCGCAGCTACCGCTCGAGCGCGAGGGCGACCGGTGGGAGCCGCGCGATCCGGCGCTCCGAGCACACGGCCTCTCGGAAAGCCTGCCGCTCGACTTCTGCACCCCCTATGGCTGCTCGAAAGGCGGCGCCGACCAGTACGTGCTCGACTACGCGAAGGGGTTCGACCTTCCTGCTGCCGTCCTGCGCATGAGCTGCATCTACGGCCCTCACCAGCACGGCACGGAGGATCAGGGCTGGGTCGCGCACTTCCTGCTGCGGACGCTGGCCGGTCAGCCGATCACGGTGTACGGCGACGGCGCCCAGGTGCGGGACGTGCTGTGGGTGGAGGATCTCGTCGAGGCGTTCGTGCGCGTACGGGATCGGATCGACGACCTCTCTGGCTGCGCCTTCAACGTTGGCGGTGGGGTCGAGAACGCCGTCAGCCTGCTCGAGGTGATCGAGCTGATCGGTGAGATCCACGGACGACCCCCGCGGATCGAGCTCGCGCCGGCTCGTGCCGGAGACCAGCGGTACTACGTCGCAGACACCGAGCGGCTGCACCGTGCAACCGGTTGGCAGCAGCAGACCAGATTTGCCGATGGGCTCCAGGAGCTCTATCGCTGGCTCCAGGCGCAGCGCGCCCGCGCCCACCGCCCCCTGGCGGCGGTGCCGGTGGCTGCACGCTGAGATGGCGGTTGCCACCTCGACCGTTGCGACCTCCAATCCGCGCGCCACCATGGCCGCGGCAACGGTGTCGGCAGCCGGGCAGGCAGAGCTGGTGCACGTTCCCGCTCCCGTGCCGCAGGCGGGCGAGGTGTTGATCCGCGTCGAGGGTTGCGGGCTGTGCGGCTCGAGCGGCTCCCTGTGGGAGGGCCGGCCCTGGTTCTCCTATCCCCTCCGGCCGGGAGCCCCCGGTCACGAGGGTTGGGGACGCGTCGAGGAGCTCGGCGAGGGCGTCACCTCGCCTTCCCCCGGCACGCGCGTCGCATTCCTTTCCCAGCACGCGTTCGCAGAGCTCGATGTCGCGCGGGCAGACGCCGTCGTGACCTTGCCGCCCGAGCTCGACGAGCGGCCGTTCCCCGGCGAAGCGCTCGGCTGCGCCATGAACGTCTTCGCCAGAAGCCGGATCGCAGCGGGTGACACAGTGGCGGTTGTCGGCGCCGGCTTCGTCGGCCTGCTCCTCGTGCGGCTGGCAACGCTCGTCGGAGCTCACGTGACCGCTCTTTCACGCCGTGGCTTCGCTCTCGAGCTCGCGGAGCGTCTCGGCGCCGTGCACACGAACGGCCTCGACGAGGCAGGTGACGACGAACGGTTCGATTGCGTGATCGAGGCGGCCGGCGTCCAGGAGACGCTGGACGTGGCGGCGCGCCTGACCCGCGAGCGCGGGCTGCTGGTAATCGCCGGCTACCACCAGGACGGCCCGCGCACGATCGACATGCAGCTCTGGAACTGGCGCGGGCTCGATGTCGTCAACGCGCACGAGCGGGATCCGGCCGCCTACGTCGCCGGTATGCGTCAGGCCGCAGACGCCGTCGCTAGGGGTCTCCTCGAGCCCGACCTGCTCTACACCCACCGGTTCCCGCTCGCTGAGCTCGACCTGGCGTTCGAGGCCGCCCGTGAGCGCCCGGACGGGTTCCTGAAAGCGCTGGTACTCGTTTGAGCGCGGTCGCGACGAGGCCGCGGCTCGGATTCGCCGGCCTCGGCTGGATCGGTCGCAACCGGCTGGAGGCGATCGCCGCCACCGGTGCGGCAGAGATCGCCGCCGTCGCGGATCCTCGCGGGTGCGATCTGGACGTCCCCTGCCTGGATTCCTTCGAGGAGCTGCTCACCTACGAGCTCGACGGCCTCGTGATTGCGACGCCGAGCGCGCTGCACGCGGAGCAGGCGATCGCGGCCCTCGAGCGGGGGCTCGCGGTTTTTTGCCAGAAGCCGCTCGGGCGGGATGCAGGCGAGACGCGCGCGATCGTGGAGGCGGCGCGGGTCGCGAACCGGCTGCTCGGCGTCGATCTCTCGTATCGCTGCACCGATGCGGCGCGGCGACTGCGCGAGGAGGTTCGCTCCGGCTCGCTCGGGCGGATCTACTCCGTCGAACTCGTGTTCCACAACGCCTACGGCCCCGACAAGCCCTGGTTCTACGACCGGAAGCTCTCGGGAGGCGGCTGCCTGATCGACCTGGGCGTTCACCTCGCCGACCTCGCTCTCTGGGCCCTCGACTACCCGCCCACTCGCGTCGCCTCGGCCCGTTTGCTCTCCCCGCGCGGCCTCGACGTGGAGGAGGTCGCGTTCGCCGAGCTGGAGATTGGCGGCGCGAGCGTCCGGCTCGCCTGCTCCTGGGGACTGCCGGCCGGTGTCGACTGCCTGATCGAGGCCTCGTTCTACGGCACCGAGGGCGGGGTCTCCCTCCGAAACGTCGACGGTTCCTTTTACGACATTCGCGCCGACCGTCTGCGCGGCACGCACCGCGAGACCCTCGCGTCCTCCACTGAGGAATGGGGCGGACGGGCGGCCCAGGACTGGTCGCAGAGGCTCGCGCGCGGCGAGCGCTTCGACCCCGCGGCCGAGCGGCTCGTGACTGTGGCGCAGCTCCTCGACGCGATCTACCGGGCGGCCCGTTGCGCATCCTGATGACGGCGGACTCCGTCGGCGGTGTGTGGACGTACGCGCTCGAGCTCGTCAACGCCCTCGCGGAGCGTGACGTCGAGGTCGTGCTCGCAACCATGGGTGCTCCCCTCTCCCCCGGGCAACGCCGGGAGCTCCGCGGCTCCCGCGCCGAACGCGTCTATGCCCAGAACCTGAAGCTCGAGTGGATGGATGACCCCTGGAGCGACCTTGAGCAGGCAGGCCGCTGGCTGCTCGCGATCCGTGACGAACTGCAGCCGGACGTCGTCCACCTGAACGGGTACTTCCACGCGGTGCTGCCGTGGGAGGCACCAACCCTCGTCGTTGGCCATTCGTGCGTCCTCTCCTGGTTCGCAGCGGTTCGGGGGCAGGGGGCCCCGCCAACCTGGACCCGCTATGCCGAGCGGGTTCGTTCCGGACTCCAGGCGGCCGACCTCGTCGTTGCCCCGACCCGGACGATGCTGCGGGAGCTCGAGCGTTGGTACGAGCTGAGGACGGAGCGGGAGACGATTCCGAATGGGCTGCGCCCGCCGCCTCTGCGGAGCGCCGGAGAGGACAAGGAACCACTCGTCCTTACAGCCGGCAGGCTCTGGGACGAGGCGAAGAACGTCGCGGCCCTCGACCGGGTGGCAGAGCACATCGCCTGGCCGGTCGTCGTCGCCGGAGCGTTAGATCCCGGTCAGCGCACGTTGCACGCAGAGGCGCTCGGCCACCTCGACCGGCGCACGATGGATGCCTGGCTCAGCCGCGCCTCCATCTTCGCGCTCCCTGCCCGCTACGAGCCGTTCGGCCTCGCTGCCCTCGAGGCGGGACGCGCCGGCGCGGCGGTCGTCCTCGGCGACATCCCCAGCCTGCGCGAGGTCTGGGAGGACGCGGCGCTGTACGTCGACCCGGACGACGACGACGCGCTTGCAGCGGCGCTGACTCTCTTGATCGACGAGCGGGAGCTGCGCGAGGAGATGGCCGGCCGGGCCGGCCGGTGCGCGGCCACGTACACATCGGGACGAATGGCCTCGAGTTACATCGGCGCGTACGAGCGGCTTGCGTCGGCCGGGGCCTCGAAGCCGACTCCCTTGAGTGCGATCGCCCTGTGAAGATCGTCCTTTTCGTCCATTCGCTCGCCTCCGACTGGAACCACGGCAATGCGCACTTCCTGCGCGGCATCGTGGCCGAGCTCCGCGCCCGGCAGCACGACGTGCGGGTCTTCGAGCCGCGGGACGGCTGGAGCATCAAGAACCTCGTGAACGACCACGGCACTGCCCCGCTCGAGGCCTTCCGCGACCGTTTTCCGCACCTGAGCAGCTCCTCCTATGACCTCGACACCCTCGATCTGGACGGCGCGCTCGACGGGGCGGAGCTCGTGCTCGTGCATGAGTGGAACGACCCCGAGCTGGTACGGATGGTGGGCCTCCGCAGGCGCGGCTCCTCCTTCCGGCTGCTCTTCCACGACACGCACCACCGTGTGGTCACGGCACCGGAGGCGATGCAGCGGTACGACCTCTCCGACTACGACGGCGTCCTCGCCTTCGGTACGTTCCTGCGCGAGCTCTACCTCGAGCGCGGCTGGGCGGAGCGGGCCTGGACCTGGCACGAGGCCGCCGACACGCGGGTCTTCCAGGCACTCGAGCACGAAGGCCCACGTCAGGATCTTGTCTGGATAGGCAACTGGGGAGACGGCGAGCGCACGGAGGACCTCCGCACCTTCCTCCTCGAGCCGGCTCGCGCCCTGGGGCTCTCGGGCAGCGTCCACGGTGTCCGCTATCCGGCCGAGGCGCGGCGGGAGCTGAGGCGGAGCGGCCTCCGCTACCGGGGCTGGCTCGCGAACACGGACGTGCCGGGAGTCTTCGCGGCGCATCGTGTGACCGTGCACGTGCCGCGGCGTCCGTACGCGACGGCGCTGCCCGGCATCCCGACGATCCGGCCATTCGAGGCGTTGGCGAGCGGCATTCCGCTCGTGTCGGCGCCGTGGGACGACATCGACGGCCTCTTCAGAGCCGGCGAGGACTACCTCGTGGTCCGCGACGGAGCCGAGCTGGCGCGCGCGCTCACGGCCGTCCTGCGAGACCCCGAGCTTGCCCGCTCACTACGGGAGCGCGGGCTCGAGACCATCACGGCGCGGCACACCTGCGCGCATCGCGTCGACGAGCTCCTCGGGATCGCCGCGGCGCTCGGGAAGAGCGCGAGGCAAGCAGCTTGAGAGTCGCCTGGTTCGGGTCGAGCCTCGTCTCGGCGTACTGGAACGGGGCGGCGACGTACTACCGGGGCATCGTGCGGGCGCTTGCGGAGCGCGGCCACCGCGTCACGTTCCTCGAACCGGACGCGTACGAGCGTCAGCAGCACCGCGACCTGGACGACCCGGCCTGGGCGGAGGTGATCGTGTACCAGCCCGAGGCGTGGGAGGAGACCCTCGAGCGGGCTCGAGGCGCGGACGTCGTGGTCAAGTCGAGTGGGATCGGCGTCCTCGACACCGAGCTCGAGGCGGCCGTGCTCGAGCTGGGCGTCCCGACGACCGTCTTCTGGGACGTCGACGCGCCCGCCACGCTGGCGCGGCTCGAGGCTGACGATGCCGACTCGCTGCGTACCCTCATCCCTCACTACGACCTCGTGCTGACCTACGGGGGCGGCGAGCCGGTCGTCCGCCGCTACCTCGCCCTCGGCGCCCGCTGCTGCGTCTGCGTCTACAACGCGCTCGACCCGACGACGCACCACCCGGTGCCGCCGAACCCGCAGTTCCGCTGCGATCTCGCCTTTCTGGGCAACCGGCTGCCCGACCGGGAGCGACGGGTCGACGACTTCTTCCTGCGGGCTGCCTCGCTCGCACCTCGGAGATCGTTCCTGCTCGGCGGCTCCGGGTGGGCTGACAAGCCCCTGCCGGCCAATGTCCGCTCGCTGGGCCACGTCTCGCCGCGCGATCACAACGCCCTGAACGTCACCCCCTTAGCTGTGCTGAACGTCACGCGCGACAGCATGGCGTCGAACGGCTTCTCGCCTGCGACGCGCGTCTTCGAGGCGGCCGGAGCCGGAGCGTGCCTGATCACTGACGCCTGGGAGGGCATCGAGCTCTTCCTCGAGCCGGGCGAGGAGGTGCTCGTCGCGCACGATGGCGCCGAGGTGGCGGAGTTGCTCGCGGGACTCACGCGGACGCAGGCGAGCGAGATCGGTAGGGCCGCGCGCCGACGGGTGCTCGCCGAGCACACCTACTACCACCGTGCGCTCGCGGTGGAGCAGCTGCTTGCGCCGGAGCTTGCCCGTGCGTGAGCTCCGGATCGTCCTGCTCGGCCTGTCGATCACGTCCTCCTGGGGAAACGGACACGCGACCAACTACCGAGGCCTTGTGCGTGCGCTGGCGGAACGCGGTCACGACGTGCTCTTCCTGGAGCGCGACAGGCCGTGGTACGCCGCACACCGAGACCTGCCCGAGCCACCCTGGGGGCGCACGGAGCTCTACGGCTCGGTCGAGGAGCTGCGCGACACGTTTCGGGAGCAACTGGAGGCGGCCGACGCAATCGTCCTCGGGTCGTACGTACCGGAGGGAATCGACGTCGGTGGCCTCGCCCTCGAGCACGCGGAGGGAGCGGTTGCGTTCTACGACATCGACACGCCGGTCACCCTGGCAGCCGTCACGAGGGGCGAGTGCGAGTACCTGACGCCGGAGCTTGCCGCCCGCTTCGATCTGTACCTCTCGTTCACCGGTGGCCCGACGCTCATTCGACTCCAGCGAGAGCTCGGCGTCCGGCGCGCGCGCGCGTTCCACTGCTTCGTCGATCCCGAGGCATATGCGCCGCTCGACGTCGAGGAGCGGTGGGTGCTCGGCTACCTCGGCACGTACGGCGCCGACCGCCAGCCGGCGCTCGAGCGGCTCCTCTGCGAGCCGGCACGGCGGCGCCCTCGGTTGAGCTTCGCGGTCGCGGGGCCGCAGTACCCGCCGGAGCTCGCGTGGCCGCCGAACGTCGACCGCATCGACCATCTCGCGCCCCCCGAGCATCCCGGCTTCTACGCGGCGCAGCGCTTCACCCTCAACGTCACCCGAGCGGACATGCGCCGGGCGGGCTGGTCGCCAAGCGTCCGGCTCTTCGAGGCCGCCGCGTGCGGCGTGCCCGTCATCTCCGATCGGTGGGACGGGATCGAGACCTTCTTCCGGCCGGGGCGGGAGATCCTGATCGAGGACGCGCTGCACCAGCTCGATCGCCTCTCACCCGAGGAGGCACAGGCGATCGGCGAGCGCGCGCGAGCGCGTGTGCTGGCCGAGCACACGGCCGAGCATCGGGCCGACGAGCTGGAGGCACACATCGCCTCGCTCGCGAAAGCGGCGGCGTGACGCTCCAGTCGGCCGGGTCGAGCCGGCCCGACATCGCCGCGCTCGGACCGTGGTTTCACAACCTGCACCTGCCCGGCGCGATCGAGACCGCACCCGACCACCCGCTCGGCGACTTCCCCGCCTACAAGTGGCGTCAGATCGCACCCTGCCTGCCGGACGACCTGCACGGGTGGCATGCGCTCGACATCGGCTGCAACGCAGGCTTCTACTCGTTCGAACTCGCTCGGCGCGGCGCCAGTGTGGTCGGGATCGACAATGACGAGCACTACCTGCGCCAGGCGAGATGGGCTGCCGAGCGCTTGGAGCTCGAGGAGCTCGTCGAGTTCAGGCAGCAGCAGGTGTACGACCTCGCGAGGAGCGAGGAGCGCTACGACCTCGTCCTGTTCATGGGCGTCCTCTATCACCTGCGGCATCCGCTCCTCGCGCTCGACCTCGTCGCCACGCGCACACGGCGGCTGCTCGTCCTCCAGACGCTCACGATGCCAGGGGACGACGCCGTCGAGCCGCCGGACGACCTCCCGATCGACGAGCGCGAACGGCTCCTCGGCTCCGGCTGGCCCGCGATGGCGTTCATCGAGAGGCGCCTCGCGGGCGACGCGACAAACTGGTGGGCACCGAATCGCGCGTGCGTGGAGGCAATGGCCCGTTCGGCGGGACTCGAACTCGTAGCGCGCCCGGGACACGAGATCGTCATCTGCCGGCCCACCGGGTTGCCGGCAGACGTCGTCGGCGAGCTCGAGGGCGCTTTCGGAAGCTAGGTTCCTAGAGCAGGTCGACAGCGTGCGTCAGCGGCGCATCGCAGGCCGGACACTCCTCGTCCCCGGCGGGCGCCTTCTCACCGCAGTTGGGACACATCACCTTAATGGGCAGGCTGCAGGAGGGGCAGAGATCCGCGTCCGACCCTTCGAGATCTTCGCCGCAGTTCGGACACGTCATGCTCATGGACCCTCGATCGTGTCCGCGCGCTCGCGGGCTCAAACGAGGAAGCGGAAGAGCGCTTCGGCGACGCAGGCGGGCTTCTCCTGCCCTTCGCGCTCGATCGTCACCGCGACCGTCGCCTGCTCGCCGCCCGCGACGGCGTCCACCGCGTCGAACCGAAAGCGACCCCGGATGCGGCTCGCGACGGGCACAGGCGAGGTGAACCGCACCCGATTGAGGCCGTAGTTCACCGTCAAGGAGTAGCCCGCGAGGTGCGGCATTGCCTCTTCAAAGAGCGGCACGACGAGAGACAGGGTCAGGAACCCGTGGGCGATCGTCGACCCGAACGGGCCTGCTGCCGCCCGCACCGGGTCGGTGTGGATCCACTGCGAGTCGTCCGTCGCCCGCGCGAAGAGATCGATCCGCGACTGGTCGATCTCGCGCCACCCGGACGTCAGCTCTTGGCCAACCAGCTCTCCAAGCGTTGTCATAAGACCACTCCCCGACGTTCCTGGCTCGTCGCTCGAGGTGCGCTGGCGATGGGAGCAGTATGGAGGCACGGCCCCGTGGCGGGCTTCACCACCGGAGTACCGACGCTGCCCAGGTGTAGCCCGTGCCGGCCGCGAGCAGCACCACGAGATCTCCCTCCTTCAGCTCGCCGGCCCTGGCGGCCCGATCGAGCGCGAGCAGCGGGTCGACGCCACTCATATGGCCGGTGTCGTCGAGGTAGGAGGCACGCGGCGAGCCGAGCGCGTCGACGATCGCGCCGTGCATCGAGCGCTTCATGTGGATGTTGCAGAGGAGCGCGATCTCGTCGGAGCCGGCGCCGCAGCTCGCGAGCGCGCCGCGCGCGGCCCGAACGAAGTTCGGGAGGCTGACCTCGTCGAGGCCGCCCTTCATCTGCGCCGGGTCGGCGACGTCGAGAAAGTGACGCCCGTCCGCCACCGATTCGGCCGAGGCCGGCTCGACCGAGCCGCCGGCCGGCACCTTCACCTGCAGGGAGAACGAGCCGTCCGTGATCGCGTACGAGCCGCAGAGCTCATGGCCGCCGTCCCGCGTCAGCAGCCCGGCCACAGCCCCGTCGCCGAAGTTGAACATGAAGCGCGAGCGCTCGTTCGAGTAGTTCAGGAGGTACGACTCGCGGCAGGCGGCGACGAGGAGCACGTTGCGCAGCTGCGGCTCCGCGACGAGGAAGTTGCGCGCGAGCCTGAGCGCCACCGGCGTCCCGCACGAGACGTTCGCGTACTCGAGCGCATAGGCGCGATGGCAGCCGAGCCGGTGGGCGATCCACGGTGCCGCCTGCCACACCGGATAGTCCTTCCACATCGACCCGAAGTAGAGGACGACATCGATGTCGGCCGGGTCGAGGTCGTGTTGTCCAAGCAGGCGGGAAGCCGCTTCGACAGCCATGTCGCTGACGTGCTCGCCGGAGGCGGCGATGTGGCGGCGAGGATCGGTCTCAGGACTCCGACGGGGAAAGGTAGGTGCCTGCGAATCTCGACCACCTGAGCCGTCTTTCTTCACACTTTCGTCGTAGAGCTGCAACACCAACGTTGCCGGCCCGTGGTAGCGCCGCGAGACCGCGTCTCTGAGGTGGATCGCGCCCCCACCGCGCCCGAGGGCGGTTTTGGAACGGACGCGACACACTCTCGCGCAGGCGCGGCTGCTAGAGGCTTGATGTGAAACTCGGGTGCGTGCGGGGATGTGCCAGACGGAGCGGTTTTGCCGGGTCGGGCGCGGCGCGTAGTGGTGCTACGGGCAAGCCCGAGCCGGCGAAACCGCGCCGTGTCTGGCACACCAGCCGCGCGTGCGTGAGTTTCACATGGAGTCTCTAGCTCGCCGCGCGACCGCCTCTGAGACCGGAACGACGCGTGTAGACCTCCGACGGGCCGAGCGCATCTCCGGCGCGAGTACGCCTTAGGTCAGCTCGCGGAGGAGCGGTTCCGTATCGAGCGGGTCGAAGCCGAGCCTCGTCGCCATCTCCTCGCTCGTCGGCCGGGTGCCCTCGCGAAAGAGCTCCCGCAGGCGATCGCCCGTCTCCGGCCGGCGCCACCAGTCTTCCCCAACCTGCGCCACGAGCGACGAGCGCAGTTGCGCAGAGCGGATCCAGGCACGGAGATAGTCGGCAGAGTAGAAGCCGTCATCCATGTCCGTGAGGTAGTTCTCGCGGGGGTAGCGGAGCCCCGTTGCGGCCGTCAGCCGTTCCTCATAACCATCGAACGTGCCGCCGTCGTCGCCGAACCGGCCCCAGAAGTCGAGCTCGAACTGCAGCTTCGCGGTATACCGCCGGAAGAGGAGCGCCTCGAGGACGACCGTGGCCTCCGCGTTCTCTGCTGCCTGCTCGTCACTGAGGCCGAAGTGCTCCGCGTGCCAGGCGGGCTCCCGGCTGATCGCCTCGACGATGTAGGAGTAGATCTCGGTCAGCGCATGGTCCCGGGAAATCCGGCGGAACGTGTACGGAAGGCTCGCGTCGCAGCCGGCGTAGTGGAGCGCATGGCCCGCCTCGTGCAGGAAAGCTTGGTAGTCGTGCAGTCCGCCCTGTGCACGGGTGATCAGGTGAACCACGCCGGGCGGGTCGGACGCGATCACGCACGCGCGCGGCGACTTCTGCGGACGGTCGTCCAGGTCGAGCCGGATTCCGTGGATGTTCTCGATGTCGAAGCCGAGCTGTCGGAGCGTCGCGACGCAGACAGGCACGCTCCGCTCCTTCGTGTAGACCTCCTCGAGAGGCGACAGGCGGCGCAGGTAGCTCGTGTGGTTCGAGCTCGGCACCGCCGCGCGCTCAGGGCCGAGCAGCCGCTCGAACCAGCGCTCGCGCAACGTGTTGTACGCGGAGGTCGACGCGCGGCTCGTCGCGTCCAGCACGCGCTCGAGGTCGTGCAGCGAGATGCCCTTCTCCGCAGCGTTCCGCTCGACCGGGTCGGCCACCCCCGACAGCTCGCTCGCGAGCTCCTCGGACGTGCGTAGAAGCTCTCGCCGATCGTCGTTGAAGCTCACGTTCTCGGCGTTGTAGAGGTCTCCGAGCTCGTCGCGATCGCCGTAGGCCGGCAGGACGGCGAGTCTCGCCTGGGCCGCCCGGAGCGGCAGTTCCTCGCCCCGCCAACCGACCCGCGCCGCGAGAATCCGGTTCTCGAGCTCGTCCTCGCACGCGGCGACCTCCGCCGCGACGATTCCCCCTTCGCACGTCAGGCGCAGGCGCAGCAGGAGCTCCCGCTCGTCGGGGGGCTGCCGACGCCTCCGCGACACGCAGGCCCTCGAGCTGCTCGCGAGTGAAGAGATCGCGGTAGCGCTCGACGATCGCCGCCTGCTCGGACGTCTCCTTCTCGCCAACACGAACGGCCCTGCTCTCCTCGGACCGCTCGAACAGAAAGCGTGCGAGGCGCTCCTCGAACTCCGCCGGGGTGCGTGTCGTTCCGTGTGAAGCGCTCAACGGCCGTTGAGACTACCCGAGCGCTGATCGCACACGGCAGCCGCAAGGTCTTCCAGTGCGAACGGCTTTCCCAGCACGCCGTGCACGCGCGCACGCACCTGCGGGGTGATCTCGCTCGTGCCCGACAGCACCACGACCCGGACGGGAAGCTCGAGCGCCTCGATGTGGTCCAGGAGGTCGAGGCCGCTCTCCGTGCCGATGTGCATGTCGAGGAGGACGACATCGACGCCGCCCTCGCTGAGCCGCTCCCGCGCGTCGGCGACGGTGGCCGCCTCGTGCACGCCGTGACCCTCGAGCTCGAGGTTCACGCGGCAGAGGAAGCGCATCGACGGCTCGTCGTCGACGACGAGGACCGATCTCGGCGGCGCATCCATGAGCTCGCGCATCGTAATGAGCCTTCGACGCTCTAGACTCGGTTCCTTGAACCCGCTCATTCGATCGGAAGCCACGGTGGGGTACGAGAGCGCGCTCGAACACTTGCGTTGCGAGCTCGTGCCCACGCTCCGCGCGCTCGAGCTCCTGGCCGCGGATCCCGGCGCGCACGACGAGCTGGAGGAGGAGCTCCCGCACCTTCAATACGCCTTGCACATCGCCGCGGAGCGCGCACTCGGGATCGAGCCGCTCGCCGGCCTCGAGGAGGCACACGAGGAGCTGCAGATCGCCCTCGCAATCGCACGTGAGGAGACCGCGCAGGTCACGGAGATCGTGGAGGACGCAGGCCCGGCCGCAGCCGAGGCCTTCGTGTGGGAATGGCGTGGAGCGTTGTTCGGCGTCCGGCTCGCGCTTCAGCGCCTCGGTGCAATGAGGCCGGCGGCGCTACCTCAGCCGGCGGGTCGGGGCGCGGTGCTCCCCGTGTTCGTGCTCGTCCTTGGCGTCCTTGGCGTCCTCGGCGTTCTCGCCGGGGCGCTCGTCTCCCTCTGGCCGGTGTGGGCCGCAGGGCTCGTGCTCGTCACGATCAGCGCTGCCGGCTCGAACCGCCCGTAACGCCCGCGCGCGCTCGTTCGTTCCCTCTACAGGTGACGCACACGCATTCTCACGAGCACGACCGCATCCGAGCCTTCTCCGGCATCCGACTCGACCTCCCCGCTCCCTCGTCGAGCTTCCGCCGCCGCGCCTGGCTCGAGTTCCAGCGGGCGCTGAACCCGCTCGCGGCGCCGAAAGACCTCCCTAGGGAGCTGCGGCAGCAGCCCCCCGCCTGAGTCGCTCGAGCGACTCGTCACGACCCAGGAGCGCCAGGCTCTCGTACAGGCCCGGCGAGATCTTCGAGCCGGTGACAGCGACCCGGATCGGTTGAAACGCCTGCCGAGGCTTCAGGCCCAGCCGCTCGCACAGCGCCTTCAAGGCTGCCTCGATCGGGCCGGTGTCGAAGGGCTCGACCGTTGCGAGCTCCTCGGCGGCCGCCTCGAGCACGTCGCGTTGCAGCAGCGATGGGTCTGGCTCGATGTCGCCGAACAGAAAGCCGGCGAACGCGGGGAACTCCCCCAGGCGCGCGATCTTCTCCTGGACGAGCGGCGCCGCCGAGCGGACGAGGGGTTCCGACCAGTCGTAGCCCTCCTGGCGGAGGAAGGTGAGCAGCCGCTCGCTATACGCCTCCGGCTCGAGCCCGCGCAGATAGACCCCGTTCATCCAGTCGAGCTTCGCGTAGTCGAACGTAGCCGGGCTCGAACCGACGCGCTCGAGCGAGAACCGCTCGATCAGCTCATCGCGGCCCATGATCGTCGTCTCGCCGTCCGGTGCCCAGCCGAGCAGCGCGAGGAAGTTCATCAGCGCCGGAGCGATGTAGCCGGCGGCGCGGAACTCGTCCACGGAGACCGCTCCGTGCCGCTTCGAGAGTTTCTTGCCGTCCTCGCCGAACACGTTCGGCACATGAGCGTAGATCGGGATCTCCGATCCAAGAGCCTCCAGGATCAAGATCTGCTTCGGCGTGTTCGAGACATGGTCGTCGCCGCGGATCACGTGGGTGATGCGGTCGAGCCAGTCCTCCATCGGTGAGGCGAAGTTGTACGTAGGACGACCGTCGGAGCGGACGAGCACCACGTCTTCGAGCTGCTCATTGGGGAACTCGATCCGTCCCTTGACGGCATCCTCCCAACCTGTGACGCCTTCCTCGGGCATCCGGAAGCGGATCGCACCGTCATCCTCGTACGCCTTTCCCTCCTCGACGAGCCGTCGAGCCTCTGCCTGACAGCGCTCGATTCGATCGAGCTGGAAGGTGACGTCCCCGTCCCAGTCGATCCCGAGCCAGCGCAGCGAGCTCTGGATCTGGTCGACCGACTCGGCGACCTCCCGGCCCGTGTCGGTGTTCTCGATTCGCAGCAGGCAGTCCCCGCCGGATCCGCGCGCGAAGAGCCAGTTGAAGAGGAACGTGCGGACGCCGCCGATGTGGAGGAAGCCTGTCGGGCTCGGGGCCATGCGCACGCGAACGGCCGAGTCGCTCATGCCGCTAGCGTATCGGGTGCTCTTCGGCGCCCACTGCGGTGGCGGGATCAAGCGAGCGCTCGAGCAGGCGATCGAGATCCGCGCCGACGCCGTGCAGCTCTTCGCCCAGAGCCCGCGGGCTTGGCGTTTTCCCGAGCACGCACCGGACGATCTCGCTCGCTTCCGGGCTCGCCGCGAGGAATCCGGGATCGCCTGCGTGCTCATCCATGCGCTCTACCTCTGCAACCTGGCGACGGCAGACGAGGTAATCCACCGCAAGAGTCGCGACACCATGCATTCGACCTTGGCTGCTGCGTGCGCGATCGGCGCGGATGGAGTCGTCTTCCACGTCGGCTCGCACCTCGGCGCCGGCTTCGACAGCGGTCTCGAGCGCTGCGTCCCCGTCGTTCGCGAGGTACTCGAAGGCTGCTCCGACACGACGTGGCTGCTCATCGAGAACTCGGCGGGCGCCGGCGGCACGATCGGCCGCTCTCTCGACGAGCTGGCGGCGCTCGTGGACGCGCTCGACCGTCACCCGCGGCTCGGCGTCTGCCTCGACTCGTGCCACCTCTACGTCTCCGGTGTCGACGTTGGCGATCCTGCGGCGGTCGCGGCCGGCCTCGACGAGTTCGAGTCGCGCATCGGGCTCGACCGGCTCCGCGCGCTGCACGTAAACGACGCGGCCGCCCCACGCGGATCGAACCGAGATCGCCATGCGAACGTGCTAGAGGGCGAGCTCGGCGAACGGCTCGGCGCCTTCATCGCAGACCCGCGGGTGCAGGCGCTTCCCGCAGTGATGGAGACGCCTGGCCCGGAAGGACACGGCCCGGACGCGGCCGAGGTGCAGAAGCTGCGCGACCTGCACAAACGGTGGACACGGAAGCGACGCCGGTAGCCACGAATGGGCGCGCTCGAGCGGCAGAGGCAGCTGCAGAGAGAAGCCGCAGCGGTTCTTGCCGACCTCGACGTGCTGCCGCGCCTCCGGGAGTTTGGACACCCTGTGCAGGTCGGTAGCGTGGCGCTCGGGCTGATGGTCGCCAGGGACATCGACCTGACCGTGCTCTGCCCTGCGCTCGACACGTCCGCGATCTTCGGCGCGGCCGCGGCACTCGCGTCGCATCCGCGCGTCCGCGAGCTCCTGCTCCGCGACGACACCGGCAGCTGGAACATCGACCCGGACTATCCCGACGGCATCCTCTGGCGCCCGCGCTACCGGAGCGTGGCCGGCGACGAGTGGACACTCGACATCTGGTTCATCCACGAGGACAGCCGGCAGTTCGACCTCGTCCATCTCGAGTCGCTGCCGCCGCGGCTGACCGACGAGAAGCGGCTCGCGATCCTGCGCATCAAGGAGGCGTGCCTCGGGCGTCCGTGGTACAGCAGCTACGGCATCTACGTCGCAGTTCTCGATCACGGCGTGCGCACGCCGGAGGGGTTCCGCACCTACGTGGAGGGTGGCAGTACACCCGTCCGTAAGTTCGGTGCGTGATCCGGGGGATGGATCGTCGTTCGTGGCGAAGGACGCAGGGAGTCCCGATAGTGGTTCTATCGGGACGACCGAGGACGCAGCCACGGGCGGCGAGACGCCGCCGGGCGCGTGCCTCAACTTGCGGACGGGTGCACTAGCCGGGGGTGATCTGGGCGAAGACGCGGAAGCTCGGCCGCTCGCGCGGTACCTCGAAGAACTCTGGATTGCGGCAGCCGAGCTCGTCGCTTCGGTTCTCGTAGCAGGTCGCGACCTCGACCTTGCACATCGGCAGCGGCGAGCCGGTGGCGCGGATGCCCCCGAACCCATCGCGTCGCGCCTCGGCCGCGCGCAGCAGGTCGAGGTCTATCTCGACGCCGTAGACGCGCTGCATGCAGCCGACGTAGGTGTGCCCCCAGGCCTCGTACGCGTAAACGAACGGACACGACCGTTCCAGGCACGCACCGGGGTAGACGACCTTGTCGCAGTGCACCTCGCAGCGGCGGCACTCGACCTCGTCCTGGGGACGGAGCGGAAGCTCGTTCGGTGCCGTGGAAGGGGCTGCCACAACCGGATTGTGGGTCTCCAGCTCGCACGCCGCAAGACTTGACATTTCAGGCGTTTTCAGGCAGTGCCCGCAGCCACCGCGATCGGTTCGCCGCCCATCGGCGAGGCCTGGATAGGGTACGGCCCGTGGTTCGCAGGATCCTCTTCACGTCCGTCGCGCTCGCGCCGCTCGTCATCCTCCTCCACTACGTCCTCGAGCTGGACGAAACCGTCGAATTCATCCTCTCCGCGGCCGCGTTGGTCCCCCTCGCCTGGCTGATCGGCGAGGCGACCGAGCACGCCGCCGAGCACACCGGGCCCGGCATCGGCGGCTTCCTCAATGCGACCTTCGGGAATGCGCCGGAGCTGATCATCGCGCTGCTCGCGGTGAACCAGGGACTGACGGAGGTCGTACGCGGCTCGCTCACGGGATCTGTGATCGGCAACCTGCTGCTCGTGCTCGGCTTCTCGCTCCTCTTTGGCGGGCGTGGTGAGATCGATCGGCAATCGAGCTTCATCGCGCTCGGGCTCGTCGCGCTGTCGGCACTCGTCTTCCTGATCCCGTCGATTCCCGGCTGGAGCGGCGATCCCGACCGCAGCTCGCTCGCCGACCTCTCGATCCCCGTCTCGGTCGCGCTCCTCGTTGCCTATCTCGGCCTCACGTTCTATTCGCTCCGGAGGCACGCGACGATGCACATCGCGAGCGACGAGGAGATTAAGGGTTGGTCACTGCGCGCAGCACTGCTCGTGCTCGGAGTCGCTACGGTGCTGACCGCGCTCGTCGCCGAGATCCTTGTGGGGACGCTCGAGGTCTTCTCCGAGGAGGTGGGCCTCTCGGAATTCTTCGTCGCAGCTGTCATTGTTGCCATTGTAGGCAACGCTGCTGAGCACGGAGGCGCCGTCGTCGTCGCTGCTCGCGGCAAGATCAAGCTGGCCGCGGAGATCGCGTTCGCGTCGAGTGCTCAGGTCGCAGTGTTCCTCATCCCCGCCGTCGCCCTGCTCGCGCTGTTGATCGAGCCGGTCTCGCTCGCCTTTCGAGAGGTCGAGATCATCGCGCTCGTCGTCTCCGTTGTCGTCTCCGCTGCGCTTCTCGCCAACGGGCACTCGAGCAGGCTGAAGGGCATCATCCTGATCACCGTCTACGTCGGCATTGCGGTCGCGTTCTTCCTCTCTGGCGAACGCTAGAACGTCGAGGCTGCGCGCGTGAGCGGGTACGTGGCGAAGTAGAGCTTCTGGATCGTGCCGTCTCCGTCGCGCACGATCCGCAGCAGCTCCCCCCGCTCGCGCCCCTCGATCGAGCGCCAGCGCTCGTCGTCGACCCGTTCGAAAGAGGACGTATCGCGCCCCGGCACGCCGTCGACGGCGCGTGCCTGCAGGCGGCCCTCGCGCCACGAGAACACGAGCTCGTGTCCCTCGGACCACCAGCGGCCGAGCAGCGGAAGCACGTCATCCGGCGGCTCGTCGCCCGGCTGCCAGAACTTCGGCTCCTGCGGCAGCGCCTCGATCGCCGCCCTCGCAAGCTCGAGCGCCAGGGCCTCGGGCCTGCCCCCCGCGCTCGTGTTCGTGAGCGCCGCCGCGCCGATCCCGGTCGTCCGGTTGACGACGAGCCCAGCCAAGTGTCCCGGCATCGCGCCGCCGTGTCCGACGAAGACGTGGTCGCCGGAGCGGTACAGCTCGAGCCCGGTTCCCCACGCGAGCGACCAGTGTTCGTGATCGACCATCGTGCGGACGTGCGACATCTCCTCGAGGGTCGACGCCGAGAGCACGCGGTCGTTGCCGTCGACGAGGAACGAGCCCCAGAGCGCGAGGTCGCCTACGGTCGACCAGAGCTTGCCGAGGGCGCCCGCACCCCCGAGATCGGGTTCCCGCTCGAGGCGCACGACGTCCGTATACGGCTCGACGAAGTAGCCGCGCGCGGCCGGCCGCTCGGCCTCCGCCGTCGTCCGGTCGAGCTCGAGCGGGAGGAGCACCCGCTCGCGCAGCGCTTCCTCCCACGTCCCGCCCGTCTTGCGGGCGACTACTTCGCCGAGGAGCGCGAAAGCGAGGTTGGAGTAGTGCCACCAGGTGCCCGGAACGAGAGGCTGCTCGGCGGCAGCGGTCTCCGCCACGAGCTGTTCGCGCGTCGGCGCCTGCAACGTCTCCCAGATCTCCCCCGGAGGTTCCCGCTGAAGGCCCGAAGCGTGGGCGAGCATGCGCGCAAGCGTCGGCCCGTGCGCACTCTCGGGGACATGGTCGGTCAGCTGATCGTCGAGCGACAGCTCGCCTGCGTCCCGCAGTTGCAGCACGCAGACGGCGGTGAACGTCTTGGTGATCGAGCCGATGCGGTACTGGGTGTCGGGAGAGGCGACGACCTCCGCCTCCACGTCCGCGAGCCCGGCCGAGTCCTGCCACAGAATCTCGCCGCGCCGGAACACGGACGCCGAGACCGAGGGCAGACGCTGCTCCGACTGCGCCGTCCGCAGCTTCCGGCCAAGCTCCCGGTGCAGCTCAGGCGCCGACACGCGCTCCGAGCGCGAGCGGGATCAGCTCGATTGCGCGCTCGACGTCTTCGTCGTCCACGTCGAGGTGAGTCACCGCTCGCAGAACGCCGGGATGGATCGTCGCCGAGAGGCCGACACCGTGCTCGGCCAGGAGCGCGGACGCATCGGCGTGCGAGAGCGGGCGCACGTCGAGCTGAACGAAGTTCGTCTCCACGCGATCCGGATCGACGACCAAGCCCGCGTCGGCGAGGCCGAGCGCGAGGCGCTTCGCCCGGTCGTGGTCGTCGGCAAGACGATCGACGTGGTGGTCGAAGGCGTAGACACCGGCAGCGGCGACGATGCCCGCCTGGCGGAAGGCGCCGCCGAAAAGGTGCTTGAGCCGGCGCGCGCGTGCCATGGGCTCCGAGGCACCGGCGAGGAGCGCGCCGAGCGGGCAGCCGAGTCCCTTCGAGAGACACAGCGTGACAGTGTCGAAACGGCGGCCGATCGCCGCCGGCTCCTCCCCGCTCCCAACGGCCGCGTTGATGAGTCTGGCGCCGTCGAGGTGGAAGCGAAGATCGAGCTCGTCACACGTCTCCCGAAGCGTATCGATCTCCTCGAGCGGCCAGATTCGCCCACCGGACGCGTTGTGGGTGTTCTCGACCCACACGACCTTCGTGCGCGGCGAGTGAACTGCGGGAACGCGGTAGGCGGCCCGCACCTGCTCGGGCGTGAAGCGCCCGGCAACCCCGGGCAACCCACGCGTGACGACGCCGGAGTGCACAGCAGGGCCGCCGAGCTCAGAGATGAAGACGTGGCAGTTCTCCTCGCCGAGGAGCTCGTCGCCAGGCTCGGTGTGCAGGCGCAGAGCGATCTGGTTGGCCATCGTCGCCGTCGGCAGGAAGACGGCCTCCTCCTGCCCGAGCAGCACTGCCGCGCGCGCCTCGAGCTCGTTCACGGTGGGATCCTCCCGCTTCTGCTCGTCGCCGACGGCGGCCGCGGCGATCGCCGCGCGCATGCCGGCGGTGGGCCGCGTAGCGGTGTCGGAGCGCAGGTCGATCACCCACTGATTGTAGGAGTAGTTACTGTAGCCGATGTGCTACGATAGCTCGGTGGCCGACGTCTCAGTCCGCGAGCTCCGAAACCGCACCGCCGAGGTCCTGCGTCGCGTGGAAGGTGGAGAGCGGGTTCGCGTGACAGTCGACCGGCGACCGGTCGCAGAGCTGATCCCCCTACCGCGTCGCGCCGCCTGGCTCTCCAGAGCACGAGTTCTCGAGACGCTGGTTCAAGCAGATGCCGGCTTGCGCAGCGATCTCGCTCGCGCGCTTCCGGACACGATCGACGAGCTGTGAGGGCCGTTCTCGACACCTCGGTCTTCGTCGCCGACGAGGAAGGCCGGCGGCTTGACACCACTGCAATCCCGGACGAGGCCGCCGTCTCAGTGGTGACGCTCGCGGAGCTCGAGCTGGGCGTCCATCTGGCGACCTCGGGCGAGATTCGAGCCGCTCGGCTGGCGACGCTGCGCGCGGTTCAATCGAGCTACGACAGCCTCCCGATCGACGGCGATGTCGCCTCCTCGTTTGCCCAACTGGTCGCAACCGCCCGAGCCGCGGGGCGCAAACCGAAGGTGCAGGACGCGTGGATCGCCGCCACGGCGCTCGCCCACGCTGCGGCGGTGCTCACGCAGGACAGCGACTTCGACGATTTTACCGGCATTCACGTCGTTCGGGTGTAGGTAGACGATGAGCGACATCGTGCGCTTGACGATCGTCCGCAACGAGCCGGAGGCCGATCTGCTCTGCGACCTGCTCCGCAGCGAAGGCATCCGCTGCATGCATCGCGTCACCGACCTCGGCGCCGGCTCGCTCGACGGTGTCGCGCCGATCGGGGCGCGCGAGGTGCTGGTGAACGAGGACGATCTCGAGCGCGCCCGCGAGTTGGCCGGCTCCCCGTAGCCTCCGCGGTCAGGCGCCGGCGGGCCAGTGCTCGACCGTGAGCTCCGGCATCGGGAAGTGCCTCGGGTTTCCTGTCGCGAGCCGGCCCCCGATCGTGGCCGCCGCCGCTGCGATGAGGCAGTCGCCCTGCGCGAGCGTCAGGCCGCGCGAACCGAACTCTCGTCGCCAAGATCCGGCCAGCCAGCCCTCATGCGCCCCGAGCGGAACCATTCGCATGCCTTCCACCAATCTCTCTGCGACCCGACGCTCCGGCTCCGCCCCGGTACCGCGCGCGATCTCGTCGACGTTCACGGCGCAGATGTGCGGTAGGTCTCCCACCGCCTTCAGCTTCTGGAGCCGCTGCCGAGCACCTCGATGACCGCGGAGCAGGTCGATCAACACGCTCGAGTCCAGCAGGACGGCAGCCATCAGCCGACTCGACGGGGATCGAGCCTTCGCTGCGCCGCGACCCACGCTGCCGGATCCTCGTCCCACTCATGCCCGAAGGCCGGAATCGCTCCCACCGCCGACTCGATCAGCTCCCAGCGACGAGCGTCGTCGAGCTCGCGCCGCACCGCGCGTGCAATGAACGCGCTGCGACCACCGCGTCCGGCCCGCCTGTCGAGCTCGCGCACCGTTTCCTCGTCAAGTGTGATGTGCAACCTCATGCACACACGCTAGCACACGCTATCCTGCGGAGACATGGATCTCGCCTTGGTGGAGCAGCTGGTCGTTGAACGCAACGAGCCGTCCTTTCACGCCCGACAAGTCTGGGAGTGGGCCGCCCGCGGCGCCTCCGGCTACGAGGAGATGACGAACCTCCCGGCAAGGCTGCGCGCGGTGCTCGCAGACGAGGTGCCGTTCTCGACGCTCGAGCTCCAGGACGAGGCCCACTCTGCGGACGGCACGGTCAAGGCGCTCTTCCGCACGGCAGACCGGCACCCGGTGGAAGCGGTGTTGATGCGCTATCGCGACGGCCGGCGTTCCGTCTGCGTGTCCTCACAATCCGGGTGCCCACTCACCTGCAGCTTCTGCGCCACCGGTGCCATGCGCTTCGGCCGGAACCTGACCGCTTCCGAGATCCTCGACCAGGTGCTCCACTTCCGCCGGATCGAGCCGCTGGACCACCTCGTGTTCATGGGCATGGGCGAGCCGATGCTGAACCACGATCAGGTGCTGGCGGCGGCGCGACGTCTGCCGGACGTGGGCATCACCCACCGCCGCACGACGATCTCGACGGTCGGCTGGCTGCCTGGGCTCACGCGCTTCGTCGACGAGGTGGAGGAGCCGATCAGGCTCGCGCTCTCGCTGCACGCAGCCGACCCAGCCCTTCGGTCGCAGCTCATGCCGGTCAACGCTCGCTATCCCCTGGCCGACGTGCTGGCGGAGTGCCGGCGCTACTTCGAGCTGCGCCACCGCAAGGTCTTCGTCGAGTACGTCATGCTGGCCGGCGTCAACGACTCGCCGGTGCAGGCACGCGAGCTCGCCGAGCTGCTCCATCGCGACATGTTCAAGGTGAACCTGATCCCGTACAACCCAACGGGGTTGTACGACGGCTCGTCCCGCGACGCGATCGCCGCCTTCAAGCACGTCCTCGACCGCGCGCGCCTGCCGTCGACCGTGCGGCTCACGCGCGGCCGGGACATCGCGGCCGCGTGCGGGCAGCTGGCGGCAACGCGCTAGAGCAACCGTCCGCACGTTTGGTGCGTGATCCGGGGGATGGATCGTCGTTCGTGGCGAAGGACGCAGGGAGTCCCGATAGTGGTTCTATCGGGGCGACCGACGACGCAGCCACGGGCGGCGAGACGCCGCCGGGCGCGTGCCTGACCTTGCAGACAGGTGCTCTAGTACGCCGGCGCGTGCCCTGGCAGCATCGGGAAGTGGCGGATGTCCGTCGTCGCAGCTCGGCCTCCCCCTCGTGGCACTGTCGCGGCGATCAGATAGTCGACTCGTCGATTCCGGGGTGCGCGCCCCGATACAGCATGGCGAGGGCGCCCCACGCGAGCGGACGCTAGTCCGGCCAGACGTCGGTCTCGGGATGCAGGTCGTACGCGCCCCCGCTCCGGCACTGGCCCGAGTGGTAATCACCGTCGGCCGCGATCGCGTCACGCGCGGCCACGAAGTCCGCGATCGCGCGCGCGCCGATCGGTCGCACGCCGAGACGGAGCGCCACGAGCTCGGACGACTGCACGGCATAGCACTGCGTCTGCGCCTCGTTCGTGACGCCACGCAGGTGCCACGACTCGTGCGCGAGCGTGATGATCCCCGCCACCAGGTCGTAGGTCTCCTCCCGACAGATCGTCCGAAGGCAGGAGAACTCGTGTGGCTCCTCGGCGCGCCAGACCCGCTCGAGGCTCGCGCACGTGGCCGCGGAGAGATGAGTGTTGTCGGCCGGTCGCCCATTCGCGTCGAAGTCGACCCAGCCGGCGTTCGGCGTGATCTCGACGAGCCGCGCCAGGAAGCCGGGGCAGTCGACGTCCACCTGGCGCTGCGCGACCTCTGTCGCCACGAGCGCGAGCCGCCGCTCGTTCTGCTCGCGGCGCAGCACCTGCCAGCCGCCTAAGGCCAGGACCAGCGCGAGCAGGACGAGGGCGGACCGCACCCTCCACGTATCGGCTCGATCCGGCCGAGGATTAGAAGCGCTTAGCCGGAGCTAGGTGCGACCCGCAGGGCGCGCGCCGCCCACGGGGGCAGCCACCAGTTCCAGCGGCCCATCAGGCGCATGATCGAGGGCACGAGCAAGGCCCTGATCACGGTCGCGTCGAAGATGATCCCCGCCGCGAGGCCGATGCCGAACTGCTTGATGTCGGTGCCGGGGCTCGTCGAGAGCACGAAGAACGCGAACATGAGGACGAGCGCGGCGCTCGTCACGAGCTTGCCGGTGCGGGCAAGACCGAGCGACACGGCGCGGACGGTGTCGCCGGTCTCGTCGTAGGCCTCGCGCATGCGGGTGAGCATGAAGACCTCGTAGTCCATCGAGAGGCCGTAGAGGAACGCGAAGATCATCAGCGGGATCCAGGAGATGATCGAGTCGGTCGCGGGAACGCCCCAGATCGCCTCGCTGCCATTTCCCTTCTGGAAGATGAAGACGATGATCCCATAGGCCGCGCCGAGCGAGACCAGGTTCAGGATCACGGCCTTCAGCGGCAGCAGCACCGACCGGAACGCGCGCATCAGCAGCAGGTAGGTGAGCACGATCACGAAGAGGAGGACATAGGGGAAGTTGCCGTAGACGGCGTCGATGAACTCCTCCTCCTCGGTCGGTATGCCCGCGAGGGTCAGTTGGGTTCCACCGCCGAACTCGCTCTCAGCGGCGGGCAATATGTCGTTCCGGAGGACGTCGACGGTCTCCTTCGTCTCCTTGCTAGAGCCGTCCGTGGTCGAGTACGCCTCGACCAACGCGATCTTCCTCGTCCGCGCGTTGGGGGGCGCGACTGCGCCGGCGATCCCGTCGTTCTCCTCGACCGCCCTCTCGACCTCGTCGATCTGGGCCAGCGTGGCGTTACCCTCGACGACGACCTGGAACGGCTTCATCACCCCCAGTGTGATGCCGGCGTCCGTCAAGACCTGGGTCGCCTCGTGCGCCGGCCCGCCACCCGGAAGGTCCTGCGCCTGCGCGTCGGCCGGGTTGAGCTGCAGGCCATAGAAGAGCAGCAGCGCCACGACGGCCAGGCCGGAGGCTGCCACCGCGGCCGGCCGGCGCATCACCGTCCGCGCCCAGCGGTTCCAGAAGCCCTTCTCGGGATCATCGCTCCCCTCGACCAGGCGTCGCGGCAGCACGCGGAGGCTGTTGATCCGCGGGCCGAGGGTGTAGAGCAGGGCCGGCAGCAGCGTGATCGCGGTCAGCACCGAAACGGCCGGGATCAGCATGCCGCCGATCCCGATCGAGCGGATGAACGGCAGCGGCAGGATGATCATGCTGAGCAGGCCAACCGCGACGGTCGAGCCGGAGACGATCACGGAACGGCCCGCATGGCGCATCGTCTCCACGAGCGCCGCCTCACGCTCCGCGCCGTGCCTGAGCTCCTCGCGGAAGCGGAAGATCATCAGCAGGGCGTAGTCGATCGCCACTCCGAGCCCGATCAACGCGACGAGGAACTGCACGATGATCGAGACGTCCGTGACGTAGGTGAGGATCCAGATCAGCGTGAACGTGTTGAGAATCGAGACGAGCGCGATCAGCAGCGGTATCGCGATCGCGGGCAAGGTGCCGAAGGTGAAGAGCAGGATCACGAGCGCTCCGGCTCCGCCGATGAGCGCCTCGATCAGGACGCTGGGCGGCTCCGATCCCTCGCTGCCCTCGCTCGCTTCGCCGTACAGAGCGTCGATTCCCGTGACGTAGCCGTCGACGCCCGGCGGCAGCGCCGCCTCGAGCGCGTCCGATGTAGGCGTGAGATTGACCCCCTCGAAACTCGCCTGGCCGGCCGCGTAGACGTTGGCGAACGTGACGTGCCGGTCGTCCGAGACGAAGACCTCGTCCTGGGTGTTGAAGAACGAGCTGACGCGCGAGCCGGGGTTTGCAGCCGCGGCGCGCTGGATCGCGCGCTCGACCCCGTCCACCTCCGTGACGTCGCCGTCAGCACGCATGACGAGCACGAACGGGAACAACTCACCGCTCCCGAGCTCCTGAACTGCGCGCTGATTCGCCTCGTACCCATCGGCCCCGGGGATCGAGAAGTCCTCGAGCCAGCGATCCGCAAGCTGCCCCGCGGCGAAGCCGCCGAACAGCGTCAGCGCGATCCAGACGCCGATGATGACGAAGCGACGGCGAGCGACGAAGTGGGCGAGGCGTTCCACGGCGCAAACCTACTGATTCTTGCGGTTGCCAGGTGGTGAACGCAGTCTGCCCTCGATCTCCTCGATCCGGGCGAGGGTTCGCTGCATCCAGCCGCGGGCACGGAAGCGTTCGCCGATAGCGTCCTCGAAGAGCCGCGCGCGCTCGAGCAGCACCGCCTTTAACTCCTCCCGCTCGTCCTTGTCGAGCTCACCGGAGAGGCGGCGAACGGCCTGTGCGAAGTCCTTCCCGCTGTGTGTCTCCGCGAGCTCGTCGACTCGTCGCTCGAGCTCGGCTCGGCGGAGAGCCTCTAACACGCTGAAACTCTGAGCCGGCAGAGCACGCTGGGCGGTACGACGCGGCGTCGTCGGTCGCGTCCAGATGTCTCATCTGGACGCTCCCTGCGTCCTTGCCTGGGCCTCGCACCACCCATCGCACCGCGCCGACGAGGCCTCATCGTGTTAGAAGCTCTAGGCACCCTTCTGAGCCTCGAGCTAGCGAGCCGGACCCGGCTCAACCGAGAGTTCAGGATGATCCTCGAAGCGGTAGGCGACGATCGCCCGCTTCGCCGCCTTCACCTCGTCGAGGCGGCGCACGGGTCGTGAGCGCGGCGCCCCGTGCAGCAGCTCCGGGCTCTCCGCCGCCTCGCGGGCGATCGCGATCAGCGCGTCGGCGAACGCGTCGAGGCGCTCTTTCGGCTCCGTCTCCGTCGGCTCGATCATCAGCGCCTCCGGCACGACCAGCGGAAAGTAGATCGTCGGCGGGTGGAAGCCGTAGTCCATCAGCCGCTTCGCCACGTCGAGCGCGTTCACGCCGTGCTCTCGCTTCAACGTGCGTGCGGATACGACGAACTCGTGCATGCAGAGGCGGTCGTACGGCAGGTCATAGGCATCCCGTAGCCGAGCTAGCAGGTAATTCGCGTTCAGCACGGCGACCTCCGACATCTCCCGCAGCGCCGGCCCGTAGCTGCGGATAAAGGCGTAGGAGCGCACGAAGACGCCAAAGGGACCGGTGTACCCGCGCACCTTGCCGATCGACTTGGGCCGGTCGCCGTCGAGCCGAAAGCGGTCGCCCTCCCGGACGACCGCCGGTGTCGGCAGGTACGGCTCGAGCGTGTCCCGCACGACGATCGGCCCGCCGCCCGGCCCGCCGCCGCCGTGCGGCTGCGAGAAGGTCTTGTGCAGGTTGATGTGGACGATGTCGAAGCCCATGTCGCCCGGGCGGGAGATCCCGCAGACGGCGTTCAGGTTCGCGCCGTCGTAGTAGAGGAGTGAGCCCGCGTCGTGGAAGATGCGAGCGACCTCGGAGATGTTCTCGTCGAAGAGGCCGAGCGTGGATGGATTCGTCAGCATCAGTCCCGCCGTCCGCTCGTCCACCTTCGCCCGGAGATCGTCGAGGTCCAGGTTCCCGCGCGCGTCCGTCCCGACCTTCGCGAGCTTGTATCCGGCCATCGTCACGCTTGCCGGGTTGGTGCCGTGGGCGGTGTCGGCGGTGATGATCGTGTCCCGCTCCTCGCCGCGGTCGGCGAAGTACGCCCGCATCAGCATCAGGCCCGTCAGCTCCCCCTGCGAGCCGGCGGCGGGCTGCAGCGAGCACGCGTGGAGCCCCGCCACCTCCTGCAGGATCTCCTGCAGGCGCCACATCAGCTCGAGCGCACCCTGCACGCCGTCCTCCTCCTGAAGCGGGTGCAGATCCTTGAAGCCTGGCAGCATCGCGAGCCGCTCGTTCACGCGCGGGTTGTGCTTCATCGTGCACGAGCCGAGCGGGTAGAAGCCGGTGTCGACGCCGAAGTTGCGCGTCGAGAGCTCCGTGAAGTGGCGGACGAGCTCCGGCTCGGACAGCTCGGGCAGGCGCGGCGGCGCAGCGCGGCGCAGCTCCTCGGGCACCTCGACCGCGGGCAGGTCGTACCGCGGCAGCGTCGAGGCGCGCCGCCCCGCCCTCGACTTCTCGAAGATCAGGTCCACCAGTGCACAGTTCCGGAAATCCGTTGCCGCTCTGGGCAGTGGGCAAGTGCGATCTGGCGGCGCACGGTGCCCGCGCGGGTGCCGGTCGCACGTCCGCGGGTGCCGGGTGGCGTCAGGCGCGGCTGGATGCTCGCAGAACTCGAGGAGATTGCGGACTGGTGCACTAGGCGCCGACCTCGTCGAGCACCTCGGCAAGTCGATCGATGTCGCCCGGGCTTCGTTTCTCCGTCACCGCGACGAGCAGCACGTCGTCCATCCCTTGATAGTCGCGCCCGAGTGCGTACCCCGGGTGCACGCCATGCTCGCGGGCGGCGCGGATCACGTCGCGCGCGTCACCCCGCACGCGGATCGCGAACTCCTTGAAGGTCGCGCGCTCGGGAAAGACGAGCTCGCGTCCGAGCCGCTCCTTCGCATAGGCAGCGAGGCTCATGCAGGTCTCACCGAGCTCACGGAGCCCCTGCGGGCCGAGCCAGCTCAGGTGGACGAGCCCGGCGAGCGCGAGCAGCGTCTGGTTCGTCGTGATGTTCGACGTCGCCTTCTCACGCCGAATGTGCTGCTCGCGGGTCTGGAGCGTGAGGACGTACCCGCGCGCGCCGTTCAGGTCGGTCGTCTCGCCGATGATGCGCCCCGGCAGCCGTCGGGTGTACTCCGACTTCGCGGCGAGAAACCCGTAGTGCGGCCCGGCGTAGGATTGGTAGTTGCCGGCGCTCTGCCCCTCACCGATCGCGAGCGCGGCTCCGTAGTTTCCCGGAGCCTCAAGGATGCCGAGCGAGATCGGATCGACGTGTGCCACGGCCAGGGCACCGGCCTCGGTGGCAGCGGCAACCAGATCGGGCGCGGGCTCGAGACAGCCGAATACGTTTGGCTGCTGGAAGATCACGGCGGCCGCGTCCGCGGCCGCGGCGGCCAGGAGCTCCAGGTCTGTGGTGCCGCCTCGGTGGGGAACCTCCACCACCTCGAGTCCGAATCCGACAGCGTAGGTCTTGACCACCTGCAGAACCTGCGGATGGAGCGTCTCGGCCAGCACGACCTTCGAGCGGCCGGTGATGTGCTTGGCGACGTAGCAGGCGTCGGCGGCCACGGTCGTGCCGTCGTAGCCGGAGGCGTTCGAGACATCCATGCCCGTGAGCTCGCAGATTGCCGTCTGGTACTCGAAGATCGCCTGGAGCACACCCTGGCTCATCTCCGGCTGATAGGGCGTGTACGCGGTCAGGAACTCACCGCGCTGGAGTACCGCGTCGACGACGGCCGGCACGTAGTGGTCGTAGATACCGGCACCGAGGAAGGACAGCTCCTTGCCCGTGTCCACGTTCCTTGCGGCCAGCTCCTCGAGGTGGCGGACGAGCTCGGGCTCGGAGAGCGCCGGCTCGAGGTCGAGACGGCCGGCGAAGCGCACCGCAGCGGGAATGTCCCCGAAGAGCTCCTCGACAGAGGCGACTCCGATCGTCTCGAGCATCTGGTCGCGATCGGCGGCCGTGAGCGAGAGCTGGCTCAAGCTTCCGCGACGAGCTGTTTGTACGCGTCGAGGTCGAGCAAGGCCTCGACCTCCGCCGGATCGGACAGACGGATGCGGAGCAGCCAGCCGTCGCCGTAGGGATCCGCGTTCACGAGCTCAGGTGCGTCGACGACCGCCTGGTTCACCTCGAGAATCTCTCCGGAGAGGGGGGCGATCACGTCGGACACGGCCTTGACGGACTCCACCTCGCCGTAGCTCGCGTCCTTCGACACGGCTGCGCCCGGCTCCGGCGCCTCGAAGTGCACGAGCTCGCCGAGGGAGTCCTGCGCGAACCAGGTGACCCCGACCGTCGCCTCGTCGCCCGCGATGCGGGCCCAGTCGTGCTCGCGGTGGTACTTCAGGTCTTCGGGGTAGCTCTCGGCTGCAGCCATCGATCGCTCATGCCTCCTCGGGCTTGTAGATCGGCTTCGGGACGACGGTCGCACGCCGGTCCTTACCGCGGACGTCGATCGTCAGCTCGCCGCCCGGCGCGGCGCTCTCCGTCAGGACGTAACCGAGGCCGATGCCCCGGTCGAGCATCGGCGAGTGTGTCCCGGACGTGACCTCGCCGGCGGATGAACCATCGGCGCTCAGGATCGGCATGCCCGCACGCGGCACCGCTCGCTCCTCCATCACGAACGCGACGAGCTTCCGCGAGGGGCCCTCCTCCTTCACGCGCCGCAGCTTCTCGGCACCCGTGAAGTCCTTCTTCTCCAGCGCGCAGGTCCAGCCCAGGCCCGCCGAGATGGCGTCGGTGCGCGGCGTGATGTCGTTGCCGTGGAGCGGGTAGCAGACCTCGAGGCGAAGGGTGTCGCGGGCGCCGAGGCCGCACGGCACTGCGCCCCGGGCGAGAACGGCATCCCACAGCGCGGCCGCGTCTTCGTCGGGGCACATGAGCTCGCAGCCCCGCTCACCGGTGTAACCCGTGCGGTTCACCATCACCTCGAGGCCGTCCACCTCGCCCATCGCGTGCGTGAACTGCTTTGCCTCCGGCAGCCCGAGGCGCTCGATCGAGCGGGGACCTTGAACCGCGAGCAGCGTGTATTCGTCCGAGGCGTCGCGAACGTCGGAGCCGCGGATCTCCCGCTCCTTCAACCAGGCGTACGCCGCTTCTCTGTTGCCAGCATTGACAACGAGAAGATAGTGGTGCCGCTCGAGCCGGTAGACGATCAGGTCGTCGACGATCCCGCCCTCGTCGTTCGTCAGCAGTGTGTACTGAGCTTCCCTGTCCCCGATCCGGCTCAGGTCGTTGGAGAGCAGCGACTGGAGCAGCTCCTCCGCCGCCGGCCCCTCGACGCGCAGCTGACCCATGTGCGAGACGTCGAAGACGCCGCAGTCCCGCCGGACGGCGAGGTGCTCGTCGATCACACCCGCGTACTGGACGGGCATCTCCCACCCCGCGAAGGGCACCATCCGCGCGCCCGCAGCGACGTGCCGCTCGTGGAGCGGTGTCCTCAGGAGCGTCTGCACGCGGTGACTGTAACGGCTGCCGAATGGGCCAGGCCCTCGCTAACGGGGGGTCACCAGGGGCTGGAGGCGCACCGGGGCGCGGGAACCAGCCGGCAAGCAGGGGTGTAGTTCCTCCGTGGACATCCGCGCGCGTCTCTGTTCGACGATCGCGTTTGCCTCCGTCACCGCGTTCGCGACGCCGACCACGGCGGCGAAGGGGCCTGCGAGAGCGACGATCTGCGGCGACTCAGGCTGCGCAGCCCTGCAGGGTCACGACGAGCTCCACCCGCTCTGGTTCTGGTGGGTCGACGCCGTTCTCGCAGCGGCGCGCGCCGAAGCCGGCCCGTTCTTCCGGATCGTCGTGCGCCAGGAGGCGCTGGCGGCCTAGTCTTCGCGCAGGAAGGACGGGATCTCGAGCTCCGCATCGGAGTTGCGCACGCGCTCGGGCGACCTGCTCGCGGACGTTGGGACCCCGGCCGTCTCGGGGCGCCGACGACGCGCTCGCGTCCCCCCGAAGCCAGTTGCGATCACCGTCACCCGCACCTCGTCCCCGAGCGACTCGTCGATCACCGCACCGAAGATCACGTTGGCATTCCCGTCTGCCGCGCTCGTGACGACCTCGGCAGCTTCGTTCACCTCGAAGAGGCCGAGATCGGAGCCGCCGGTGATGTTCAGCAGGATTCCGGTCGCACCGTCGACCGACTGCTCGAGCAGCGGCGAGGAGACCGCCGTCCGCGCGGCCTCGGCGGCTCGGTTCTCGCCGGACGCGGTGCCGATCCCCATCAGGGCAGAGCCTGCGTCCCGCATGATCGTACGGACGTCGGCGAAGTCGAGGTTGACGATGCCGGGCACCGTGATCAGGTCGGTGATCCCCTGCACGCCCTGCCGGAGGATGTCGTCGGCGATCCGGAAGGCCTCGGTCATCGGCGTGCGCTTCTCGACCACCTGCAGCAGGCGGTCGTTCTCGATCACGATCAAGGTGTCGACGCGCTCGCGAAGCTCCTGGATCCCCTGCTCCGCCTGCTCGGCACGCCTGCGCCCTTCGAAGCCGAACGGCTTGGTGACGACTCCCACCGTCAGCGCCTCGAGCTCGCGGCCGAGCTCGGCGACGATCGGGGCGCCGCCGGTTCCGGTTCCGCCACCCTCCCCGGCCGTGACGAAGATCATGTCTGCGCCCTTCAGCGCCTCCTTCAGCTCGTCGCGGCTTTCCTGAGCGGCTGCCTTGCCCACCGCCGGGTCCGCCCCTGCGCCGAGCCCACGGGTCGCCTTCGAGCCGATGTGGATCTTCACGTCGGCCTCGGCCATCAGCAACGCCTGATTGTCGGTGTTGACGGCGATGAACTCGACACCCCCCAAGCCGGCATCGACCATCCGGTTGACCGCGTTCGTGCCGCCGCCGCCAACACCGACGACCTTGATCGCTGCCAGGTAGTTGCCGCTGCCGTCCTTCATCGCGCTCTCTCTTCCGTCAAGGGTTTACAGAGGTGGAACCTGAAGCTCCACTTGAGCGTCGGCTTTCAGGCCTACCGCTTCCGCGTGCAGGGTACGTCTGCAACTTCACCATGTCAACGCAAGTCTCAAGGAATAGTTGAGACTGTAGCCTCAGGCTCTAGTTGAGAGTTGAGATCGCTTCCGACGACCGGCCGTTCCGGGACGCTGACGTCGACGTACCGCTCTTCGTCACCCAGGGTCGGCAGGATTCGGCGCGCCAGCTCCAGTTTCAGGGCTCGATCGGAGTGGTTCCCGAGCCGGATCTCAGTCCCGGACCGAAGGACGAGCGTCAGCTCGGCGTCGCCGTAGCGCACGGACGCGACGTGCGCAGGAAGCGGCGCGCGCACGAGCGGTGCGACCGTCCGCACGACATCCCTCAGCGGGCCGGTGACGCGTTCGCCCGCCCCCAGCACGACGCTCGCCGTCAGCCAGAGCCTCGGCAGGCGCGGGCGGGCTCCACGCTCGAGGGGCGCCAGCACGCGACCGCTCGCGGAGACGAGCCACGACTGCCCGCCCTGCCGGAGGACGGCCACGGGGCGCTCGGGCACGACGATGGCGCGAAGCGTGTGGGGGAACGCGCGATCGAACCTGACCGCCGCGACGGTCGGGATGGCCTCGACCACGGCCTCCAGGCCGACCAGATCGAGGGCAAGGAGGCTCGAGCCACGGGCGGAGGCGAGCGCGTGGGTGACCTGCGCCCCGACGTGCGCGGGCGGGCCCTCGACCGCGACCACCTCGACGGCGAACGCAGAGGTGCCGCGGGCGAGGGCATACGACCCGCACGCGAGCACGAGAAGTGCCAGCCCAAGGAGGACGGACCGGCCGGAGGGGGCGAGCCGCGTCAGCTCCAGGCGATCGCCGACACGCGTTCCTGTTCGCAAGCGGCCAAAGAGATCCCGACCGCGCGAGGAACCTGGCGAGAGCGGGACGACGGCGGATCCCGCACGCGCACGCCGGCGCGAGCTTCTCCGCGGTCTCGCTCCTCCGGCCATAAACGCGCTTTCGCCGCCATCGCGAGGCTTCCTACGCCCTGAGAACCCATTTCAGATTGAAGCCTTGAGCCGGTGGAGCGTCAGTTCTGTGTTCTAGAGGTTTCGCCGCCCGATGATGAGGCCCAGCGGCAGCACCGCGGCGAGCGTGAGGTAGGGCATCAGCGCGAGGAGGTCGCGCTGCGAGCGCGATCGGGTCGGGCCCTCGCCGAGCTCCGCCTGCGCTGTTCGACGATGGTCGCACTCTCGTCCTCGGAGAACATCGTACCTTCGACTGCAGCTGCGAACCGCGCGAGCGTCTCGCGGCTCTGCGGATCGGAACGGTAATCGGGCTCGGGCCTGGAGGTCAGGAAGATCGACTCGTTCGCTCTCCACACGTGGACGAAGATCGTCCGGATGCGCGCCTTCCTGAACGCAGCCGGCAGCTCGGCTCGGACGCCTTCCGTCTCGCCGTCGGTGAGGACGATCAGGAGGCGCTTGCGCGTCGTGGGCAGGAAGTAGCCTTGCCGGCCGACGGCGGCCAGCCCGTTGAGGTCTGTGGCGAGCCTCGAGTAGCTCGATGGCGGCGGGCGCTCGATGGCGATCGAGCGAGCGAGCGTCGACCTGAACGTGGAGCCGTCGATCGTCGGGAAGAGGTGTGGGAGCGCTCGATCGGTGAGGGAGCCGACGCCTGCGCGAACCTGCGGCAGAGCTGCGCGGATGTCGCGCGCGATGCGCCGGGCTCGGTCGAATCGGGTCGGCTCGCCCGCTCCTGCGGAGGCGTACATCGAACGCGTCGTGTCGAAGACGAACAGGACCTCGGCATCGGCCCGCTCCTGCCGCGCCTGCGCCCGGTCGATGACGGGTTGCGCCGCTGCGATTCCGGTGAGTATGGACACCGCAGCGAGTGCGATGAGCAGCGTGCGGCCCGCTCCGGGATCGGTCAAGCCGAGCGTGTCCCGGACTTGCTTCGCGCGACGCTCCCGCAGCGCGAAGAACCCGAGCGGGAGCAGCCCGGCGAGCGCGACGAGCGCACCGAGCGGCGTCAGGAACGAGAGCGCGCTCAAGGTCAGTAGCCGCTGCCGGGCTGACCCAGGCCGGCCCGCTCGCCGGTGTTGCGACCGCCCGACGGCGCGGGCCCGCCGAGGCTCGCCGCCTTCGCGATCCGCAGTGCCTGCTCGAGGTTGAGCTTCGCGTCCGAGTTCGACGGGTCGATCTCGACCGCGTTCCGGAAGGAGCCGATCGCGCCCCTGATCAGATCGGACAACGCCTCGGGGTCTCTGGGTGCGAGTCGCTCATCGAGCGCGAGCACGCCGATCATGTTGGCCGCGCGCGACCGCCGTCGCGCATCCGGATCGCTGCGCCTCAGGCGGGCGAGGCCGAGCTGTGTCTCGGCGCGGAGCGACTCAACCCGCTGGAAATCGAGCGCGACGCGCGGGCGTACGCGGGCGTAGCCCTGCAGTTGCCGGCGGAAGGCGAGGTCGTCGCTCCCCTCGAGCGTCGCCTCGGTGGTTTGAAGGGAAGGAGCGTCTCCGGGTCGGAGAAGCGTGACTGGCTCGGGGAGGCGAGGAAGCGAACGTCCTGGGCTTCGAGTCCTCGGCTCCAGCGCAGCAGATCGAGCGCGAAGACGACGAGCACCGCCCCCGCGGCGAGCGCGAGCAGAGCGGCGGCCCGGGTCACGTGTGCGCGTGTCATGCCCTCGCCCTCGCGAGTGCGGTCAGCCGGAGGCGGCCGCAGGCCCGCTCGTTCGCGGCGAGGAGCAGCGCGAGCGCGAGGGCGAGCCCGACGAAGAGCCACGGCATGTTCTCCTCCGCCAGCCGAAGGGTGGCGCCCGAGCGGCCGGCCGCGACCGCGGTCGCCTCGTCGAGCTCGATGAAGACGTCCCCTCCGACAACCGCCTCGAAGAAGCGCTTTTGCTCCTCCCGCGCGCCCAGCGGCAGGATTCGCACCTCGGTTCCCTCGCTTCGCAGCTCGGCGAGCGCGGCCGTCAGCCGCGGGCCATCGTCGGGAAAGAACTCGAGATCGCTGGCGAGCACGATCGTCCCCCGCTCGATCCGGTCCCGCTCGAGCACCTGCCGGGCGGTCTCGAGGCCGACCGCGAGGTTGGTACCGGTTTGGAAGCTCTCCCAGGGATTGTCGACGCTCTTGGCAGAGAAGAAGCGGATCATCGGCGCCAGATCCTTGCCCGGCGTGCCGGGTGGGACGAGCTCGTAGGCGGTGTCGGAGAAGACGATCACGCCGGTCGGCTCATCCGCGGCCGCGATGCGGCGGAGCAGCTGCCCGAACTCGGGCTGGAGGCCGGCGCTCGCCGACAGGTCGAGGACGATCATCCCGGTCGTGCCCGCGGGCAGGAGCGGGTCGGGCTGAGCGTCCCGGCTCCACGCGAGGACGAGGGCGGCGACGAGAACCGCGGCCAGGGCGACCCCGAGCAGCAGCCGCAAGACGGTTGTCCGCAGGAGCGGCCGCCGGAGCGCCTCGAGCTCCCCGTACGGGAGCCCCGGCTCACGCAGCCCGACCATCGCCTCTTCCCGCCAGCGTCCGGCGCGCCTGATCGCCGGCCTCTCCGGCCTCCTTACCCGCGGGAGACGGCTCCGCCCACGCGAGCTCGCGTGTCGACTCTGCGAGCGGCTCGACGCCACCGTGCTCGAGCACGACCGCGAGCGCCTCGAGTGCCTTCCGCCGTTCCTCGGGGTCGTCTCGGCGAGCAGTCCAATCGACCAGCAGGAGCGCGCGCTCGAGCTGCGACAGCGGCCCCCGCCGGCGCACCGCCCGCCAGCGCGCAACGACCGCGCGGCCGAGGAGGACAGCCGGGAAGAGCGCGAGCAGGAAGGCCGCGCCGAGCGCGATCCCGGCGAGTAGCGCCGGCCGGGCACGGTACGTTCGGTCGGGCGGCTCGAGGCTCGCAACGAACGCGCCCTCCGAACCCGGTCGCGAGTCCGGCTCGAGGCCTTCGAGCCGCGCCGTGTTGATGCGGGAGACGACTTCGATGATCGGGAAGCGCTTGCTGAGGAGGACCGGTGTGCTCCCGTCGTCCTCCTCGTAGACGATGTCTATCGACGGCAGCCGGATCCCGTACCGCTCCGCCCGACCCTCCTCCTGCGCGCCCAGCGCTGTCCGGAAGCGAGGCGCGATGCAGCCGATGTGGAGGCAGCGGAGCTCTGCCTCGTAGCGGAGGTGTACGAGCCTGCCGACCTCGCGCCGCGTCGTCAGGACGCCGTCGACCGGCTCGTAGGGCGTGAAGCGCAGCCGCACCTCGAGCCGATCCGCCTCGAACTGCTCGGGGTCGAGCACGACGTCGAAGCGAGCCACGACCGGATCGGCGAAGAGGTGCGTGCTTGGCGAGAGCGACGCGGTCGCGACGAGGCCGCGGCCACCTGGCAACGGCTCCTCCTGGGGCCGCTCCTGCGCGGCCGCGGCGGGAGCGAGCAGGAGGAGCGCGAGCAAGGAGAGCAGCGCGCGGCCTACCACGGGCGGCCGCGAGTCCGGCGCCGTCTGTCGGCCCAGGCGAGGAACGCCGAGAAGACGCCGCGCAGCTCACTCGTCTCCACCAGCACCGGCTCGAGGTCGAGGCTGCGCAACGTCCGAACGAGCTCCGCGCGGCGCTCTTCGTTGGCGCGTCGCCGCCCAGCCGCCTCCGCGCGCGTCAGCTCTGCGTACCGCGTCTTCCCCGTCGCCGGATCCGCGAACGGGATCACGATCCCACCGATGTCCGGGAAGCTCTGCTCCCAGACGGGATCCTGAACGACGACCGGGATCACGTCCCAGCGGCGGGCGAGCACCCGCAGCCAGAGCGCACGCGACGGCGAGGTCGAGAAGTCCGAGACGACGAACACGAACGTCCCCGACGGCACGTCACGTCGGTGACGAACCAGCTCCTCCAGCCCGCGCTCGAGCGCGTCGGGAGGCGCACGGAACGGACGCTCGAGGTCGAGCTGGTGCAGCGTCCGGTGGCTCGTCGGCGGCCGCCAGAACGACTCGCCGGAGCCGAGATCGAAGTAGCCGGTATAGCCCTGCACGGCGAGCGCGCTGTCTGCGATCAGCCGCAGGATCACGCGCACGGCCTCGGGCTTCTGCAGCCACGGCCAGCCCGGCGGGTAGAGCGACATCGACGGACGCCGGTCGCTGAGGACGACGATGCGCGGCGCCTCGTCCGCGTAGTGCTCGCGGACGACGAACTCGTCACTCCCGCGGGCACGCGAGAGCTTGGCCGACGCCGGCCAGTCGATCGCCTTGACGTCGTCGCCTCGCCGGTACGGCCGCGAACCCGCGATGTCGGAGCCGGTGCCCCGGCGCGTGCTGTGCAGGGCGCCGTAGGCGAGGCCGGCCAGCCGCCGCTTCGGCTGCAGCGGGAAGGTGAGCTGCGGCTGCGCCAAGCCTATCCCGCGACGGCGAGGGTCTCGTCCAGATCGTCGCCCGGGCGCGGGGCCTGCTCGAAGCAGCGCTCCCGCAGAGAATCCATCGCCGCCGCCCAGCCCAGCTCCCGCGACTCGGCGACGAAGCTCGGCGTGAAGACGATCCGGTGCCCGACCACCGAGAGGAAGAGCAGCTCGACGTCGGTCGGCGTGACATACGCTCGCCCCTCGAGCAGTGCCCACGCACGCGAGACACGCTCGAGCGCGAGGCTCCCGCGGACCGACGCGCCGACCTCCACCCCCTCGAGCGTGCGGGTGGAGCGAACGAGGCGGACGATCCAGCGCCGCAGCACCGGATCGATGTAGACGCGCGTGGCGGCGAGCTGCAGCTCGTCGAGCTCGGCAAGAGTCAGCACCGACGTGAGTCGGGTGAGCGGATGGTGCGAGACCTGCTCTTCCAGGATCAGCACCTCGTCGTCCTCGCCCGGGTAGCCGAGCGCCGTCTTCAGGAAGAAGCGGTCGAGCTGCGCCTCCGGCAGGGGAAACGTTCCTTCCTGCTCGATCGGGTTCTCGGTCGCGAGCAGCAAGAACGGATTCGGCATGGCACGAGTCGTCCCGTCGGCGGTGACCTGTTGCTCGGCCATCGCCTCGAGGAGCGCCGACTGCGTCTTCGGCATGGCGCGGTTGATCTCGTCGACCAGCACGACGTTGGCGAAGATCGGGCCCGGCCGGAACTCGAACTCCCGCTCCTTCTGGTCGAACACCGACAACCCCGTGACGTCGGTCGGCTGCAGATCCGGTGTGCACTGGATCCTCGTCGTGGTCGCACCCTCGACCGAGCCCGGATCGCCCGCGCCAGTACCGTCTTCGCCGTTCCGGGGACGTCCTCCAGCAGCACGTGCCCGCCCGCGATCAGCGCCGCCAGCACGAGCTTCACCTCCTCGCGCTTCCCGTGCACCACCGTCTCGACGTTGTCGAGGAACCGGGTGGCGAGCTCGCAGGCCTGGTCGAAGTCCGCGGCCTGCGTCATGTGCGCACGAGCTGGCTGTAGCCGGCGAGGTAGCAGGGCCCGGCCTGCGAGCGCGGGAAGAAGGCTCGCAGCAGCGAACTCTTCGGAACTGAAAGCCTGAACTTCTGGAACGTGTTGACGAATGAGGAGCCAGCGGTCGAGGATGTGTCCGTCAGCACAACCTTCCGACTCGGCTTCCAGCTACCGAGCCGCTGTTCGAATCGTTCAATCACGACGTACTTGCGCCAAAACTGAAGCTTCGCGCCCACCACGACCGAGAATCTGCTCGAAGATCCGCCCAGCCGCCGCAGGCTGACGTACGGCCTGTCCTGAACAGCAACCGGGCTGCTCCTCTGGTTGTTCCAGGCCGCGCGGACAGAGGCCGAGATATTTGGATCGAAGAGGTCGTACGACCAGCCACCACCCTCCTGCGTCCGGGCAGCCGCGACCTCCCGGAAGGAGGTCTGGCCGCAGTCCTTGGCCTCGATCGTGACGATCTCCTCGGCCTTCTCGCTGTCCACCGAGCCGTAGAGCGTGAGCTTCTGCCCTCGGCCGAGCACGGTCGGGCGCGCGAGGATGGTGACGGGTTCCGAGGCGACCACGAGGCGGTTGAGCTGCCGCTGAGCGACCTCGATCGTCTCCGCCGAAGGCGTGGCCGCGCCGAAGTGGATCTGAGCATCGACGTTGTAGCCTCCGACGCCCGCGCGGATCCGGTAGACACGCCGATCGCTGGATTGAGAAGCGACTGATGCGTGGCGAAGCGACAGCGGCAGGTCGTGACGATCGAAGCCGGCGTCGCTCGCCGGATCGCCGCGGATCGCAAAGGTCGCGAAGATCAAGATCCCCTTTCCCGGAAGGGACGCGCCGGTCGCACGGGCGGTAGCTCGGAGATCTGCGCTCGCGCGGAGCGGCACGTTGGCTGCGACGGCACTCGCGGCATCCCGCTGACCGACCGCCGTCGACTGGACGACTGTCCAGCCTCTTGCCGGCAGGAAGCCCAGCCCGACCAGGCTCGTCTTCGCGCTTCCCTCCTCCGTGTTCCAGGCGCCGAGCCCGAAGCCGAAGCCGCTTGCGAGCAAGACAGCTACCACCCCGGCGAGCGCCCAGCGAACGTGGAGAGGGCGCCAGAACCGCGCTCGGCGTCCGCTCGCGACGTCGATGCGACGCTGCAGCAGCCTGCGAGCACGCCCCTCGCTGGACCCACTCGGCTCCGCGATCTCCCGGCCCAGGTCCTTCAGTCGCTCGAGCTCGTCAGCCACTTCGCGCCTCCGTTCTCGGTAGCTCGATGACGTTGTCGTCCGACCGGGGCTCGAGCGCCTGCCGGAGCTTGCGTCGCGCTCGGTGCAGGCGCGACCGGACCGTCCCGACCGGGATCTTCAGAACGCTCGCGACCTCGACATACGTCAGCTCGCCCCAGGCAACGAGGAGCAGCGCCTCACGGTCGTAGTCGTCAAGTCGCTCCAGAGCTAACGCCAGCCTCTGCCGTGACGTGGTTGCGTCCAGCCTTCGCGTCGCCGCATCTGCAGGGTGCTCGCCCGGTTCGGGCTCTCGGAGTGCCGCCAGTGCCCGCAGCTGGCGCCCTTCACTCCGACGGTGGTGTGCGAGGAGATTGACCGCGATCCCGAGCAGCCACGGAAGGGCTCGCTCGGCTGCTCGATCGTAGGAGGAACGGCGCTCGAAGGCGCGCGTGAAGGTCTCAGCGGCGAGGTCGTCGGCGATCGCCTGCCCCACGCGCCTGCTGAGGTAGCCGTACACAGGGCGGTAGTAGCGCTCGAAGATGACCGTGAAGATCTGCGGCTCTGACAGCGAGCGCTCGAACACCGCACCGTCGGTCGGCTCCAATCCGTTCATCACCGGGTATTTCCCGCAGACCGCCAGTCGGTTCACGCTCGAATCAGGTTGCTCGAGGCCGCGAGGTAGCACGGCCGCGCCTGCGAGAGCGCGAAGGAGGCTCTGAGCAGCGTGCCTTTCGGCACGTTGAGAGCGAATTTCTCCCTCGCCGATTCGCCGTAGCTGTTGTCGGTCAGCCGGACGGTTCGCAGCTTGACCCACGTGCCCACCCGGCGGTCGTAGCGCTGGATCTCGACCCGCCTGCGCCAGAAGTTCGCGACCGCGTCGACTCTGACCTCGAACTGTCGCGGCAAGCCGGTCGGCTGCAGGAAGACGCCCGGGCGGGCGTACACGGTCACGCCCGTGCTGACGGCGTCGCCGGCCCTGGCACGGAAGACGGTGGTGGTACGGACTGACGCCTCTGTCGACCACCCCCCGCCCGCGCGCGTGCGAGCCACGCTCCCCCAGGGCCTGAAGGAGGAGGCATGCAGTCCACACTCCTTCCCTTCGACCGTGACCGACACGTCGGCCTTGCCACTCTCGACTGCCCCATAGACGGTCACGAAGGACTGGCCTCTGCGTAGCACCCGATCCCGTGCGGCGAGCGTGATCTGCTCCGAGGCGACCAGGAGCCGGTTCAGCTGCCGCTGCGCCCCGCCAATGGTGCCCGCTGAAGGAGCACTACCGAAGTAGATCCAGGCGTCCACGTTGTAGGCACCGACGCCCGCACGCAGGCGGTACCGATCGAGTCGCCGCGGCGAAGCAAGAGGATCCTCGAGCCCGCTCACCTCTCGGGCGTCTGCGAAGCGCAGCGGCAGCTCACGCAACGGGAAGAAGTCATCGGCGTGAGGATTGCCCCGAAGGGTGAAGGTCCCGACGACCACGACGCCGCTCTGAGGCAGCGCCGCGAGCGTTGCACGCGGAAGACCGCCGGGGGCATCGTCCGGGTGCAGCGGGACGTTGGCTGCGCTCGCCGTCGCGACCGTCGGGCCGGCCCCTTCCGACTGAACCACCGTCCATCCTTTTGCAGGCAGGAAGCCGAGCCCCACGAACTTCGTGCCGGCGTTGCCTTCGGGCGTCTTCCAGGCGCTGACACCGAAGCCGAACCCACTCCCGACCAGGAGCGCCAGCGCGACAGCGAGGCCCCACCGAAGGCGCAGCGGGCCGGCGCGCGTGACAGGCCGGGTTGCACCCGACGCAGTGCGGGCCATGGCTCGAAGCTCGGGTTCGTCCGGTGGTTCTGTCTGGCTGTCGAGCTCGCCGAGCAGCCGCTCGACCTCTCGCTCGTCCATCTGATCTCGCCTCCCTCTCATCTCAATCGCTCCCCGAGCGCCTTTCGCGCCCGCGAGGTCCGCGACTTGACGGTTCCGCGGCGAACGCCGAGCGCTTCGGCGACTTCGTCCTCCGAGAGCTGCAGCACGTAGCGGAGCAGGAGCACGTCGCGGAAGGACGCGGGCAGGGTCAGGATCGCCTGTCGGATCTCGCCGGCGCTCTCGTCCTCCCTCCCCTGCAGCTCGACATCAGCGTCACTCGTGCGCACGCGCCCGCGCCTCGCATCCACCGCCTTGTGCGTTGCGATGCCGAGCACCCAGGGCAGGAACTTGTCGGCCTGCTTCAGGCTCGGCAGCCCCTGCCAGGCGGCGAGGAGGGTTTCCTGCAGCGCGTCTCGCGCCTCGCTGTCGTTGCGTAAGCGCAGCGCGAGGTAGCGGTGCACGGACGGCGCGACGACGAGGACGAGCTGCTCGAACGCAGCGACACTTCCGAGCTGCGCGCGCCGAACGAGGTCGGTGCGATCGAGCTCGGGTCGCAAACGCGGCATTTCGGCCTGGGCGGCGGAGGAACCGGCAGCGTGCATGTACCTCATAGTCGACGCCGGTCCTCGAAAGGTTCCATCTCTAGGCAGGCGGCGGCAGCTCGACTGCCCCCAGCAGCTCGACTTCGTGCTCGAGCTCGATGCCGAACTGCTCGCGTGCACGGCGGCGCGCCTCCGCCATGAGGGCAAGTGCTTCCGCTGTCGTCGCGCCGCCGGCGTTCTCGATGAAGTTCGCGTGCTTCGGGGAGATCTGCGCGCCGCCGATCCGATAGCCCTTCAGCCCGCACTCCTCGAGCATCCTTCCCGCTCCCAGCTCGTGCGCTGGGTTCTTGAAGACGCTGCCGAACGTGCGTTTGTTCGTGGGCTGGGTCGCCTTGCGCCGCGCGATCAGCTCTCTCACGAGCGCCTTGATCTCCCCCGGGGCGCGTGGTGTGAGGCGGTACTCGACCCCCGCGACAACCTGGCCGTGGCTCAGGTTCGAGTGCCGGTAGGCGAGCCCGAGCTCGGACGGCGTGAACCAGCCCGTGCCTTCCGAGCTGACGACACGCACGCGCTCGAGCACCGCCGCCCAGTCGCTGCCGTAGGCGCCCGCGTTCATCCAGACCCCACCGCCTGCGGTGCCGGGGATGGCACATGCGAACTCAAAGCCGCCGAGACCCGCCGAGCGGGCGGCGTGGAGGCAGACGGCGTTGGTCGCACCGCCGCCGGCCTGCATCGCCGCGCCATCCACCGCGACGTCCGCCAGCTCGCCTGCGAGCCGCAGGACCAGCGCGTGGACACCTTCGTCGGCGGCAAGGACGTTGGAGCCGAGCCCTACGGTGACGACCTCCAGCTCCCCCTGCGCCGCCCACGCAACCGCCTCCTCCAGCTCGGCGATCGTGCTCGGACGGGCGAAAGCGAGGGCGGGCCCCCCCGTGCCGATCGTCGTCAAGCGGGCTAGGGCCACGCCCTCCTCGACCTCGATCACAGGAGCTCCAGGAGGAGCTTCCCGGCACGGTCGACGTCCCCCGCGCCCAGCGTCAGCACGAGATCGCCGGCCCGGGCCCAGGTCTGGACGACGCGGATACCGTCCTCGACCGTTGGCGCCCACGCAGCACGAACGGTCGGAGGAAGCGCGTCGACGACCAGCTTCCCCGTCACGCCGGGCAGCGCCTCCTCGCGGGCCTGGTAGACGTCCGTCACGCAAACGGCGTCCGCTGCTGCGAGCGCCTGCCCGAACTCCACAGCGAGGTGGCGCGTGCGCGAGGGGAGGTGCGGCTGGAAGAGCACGATCACGCGGCCGACACCACGCTCGCGGGCGGCGGCGATCGTGGCAGCGATCTCGGACGGATGGTGTGCGTAGTCATCGACGACCATCACGCCGTCGGCTTCCCCGACGAGCTCGTACCGCCGGCCGGCACCACGAAAGCGGCTGATCGCGGCCTCGGCGTCCGCCCGCTCGACCCCGGCGAGCTCCAGTGCCGCGAGTGCAGCGGCGGCGTTGCGCCGGTTGTGCTCGCCGGGAAGCGCCAGCTCGACATCTGCCGGCTCGAGCTCCCATCCGCGCACGACGTGCGAGATCCCGCCGAGCCATTGCTCGAAGAGCTCGTGTACCTCGGCGGCGGACGCAAACGTGGCATGGTGGTCGAGCTCGACGTTCGTGACGACGGCGATCTGGGGGCGCAGGTGCTCGATCGTCCGATCCGATTCGTCGCCCTCGACCACCAGCCAGCCCTCCCCCGCGCCCGCGTTTCCTCCGAGCTGCGGGATCTCGCCGCCGATCAGCCATGCCGGGTCGAGCCCCGCCTCGGCGAGCGCGAAGGCGATCATCCCGCTGGTCGTCGTCTTGCCGTGGGCTCCCGCGACGACGATCGTGCGCCGCAGCCCGACAAGCTCCGCGAGGAAGTCAGCCCGCGTCCTGCCCGCAACCTCCTTCGTGTAAGCGCTCGAGACGACCACTTCCCACCCCGTTCGCGCGACCGGCACGGGTGAGATCTCGACCTCGACGCCTTCGAGCCGGCGCAGGTAGGGCGTCTCGACACGGTCCCAGCCCCCTACCTCGGCTCCCCACGCACGCGCGAGGTAAGCGTAGGCGGAGAGCCCGGCCCCGCCGATCCCGACGAACCAGATCCGTCGCCCCTCAAGGACGGGCAAGCGCGATCAGCTCCTCGGCGATGTCCTCGGCGGCGTTCGGCCGCGCCATGCGCAACATCGCGTCCCGCATCTGCGCGAGCCGGGCCGGGTCGGCGAGCAGCTCCTCGACGAGCTCCGGCACCCGGTCGAGCTCTGCCTCCGGCACCAGGACGGCGCCGCCGCCCCGCACGAAGTGGTTCGCGTTCAGCGTCTGGTGGTCGCCCGTCGCGTGCGGGTAGGGCACGAGAATCGACGGGGTGCCGGCCGCCGCGAGCTCCCACACGGTTCCACCGGCGCGCGAGATCGCGAGGTCGGGCGAGGCGAGAGCGGCACCGAAGTGCTCCGTCGTAGGAACGAGGACGTAGTCGTCGCGCTGCACGAGCGGCCGCAGCCGTGCGAAGTCCCGCTCCCCCGCGACGTGGAGCACGGCCGGCCCGGAGCGCCCATAGGTCTCGACCGCGAAGTCGTTGAGGCTGCGCGCGCCTGCGAGCGCGCCGAAGAAGGCAATGGCGGGAAGATCCTGGGGCAGCCCGAACCGCTCCCGGCCCTCGACCCTGGACACACCGCGATGCCTTCTCGGCACCGGCCGGCCTGTCACGCGGTACTTCCCGTCGCCGTACTTGCCGTCGCTGCGGCTCGGGATCTCGTAGGCGAGGAACACCCGGTCGGCGAGCGGCGCGGCGAGGCGGTTCGCGAGTCCCAAGCGGGCATCCGCCTCCGACAGCGCAGCCGGGATCTGAAGCAGCTTCGCGGCCAGCACCATCGGCCCCGCCACATAGCCGCCGCCGCCGAGGACGACGTGTGGCCGGCGACGGCGAAGGATCCGGACGCAGGCGGTCGGGGCGCGACCCGCGCGAAAGAGGGCCCGCAGGAGAGCGAAGGACGGCCGGCGCGGGAAGCCCGAGATCGAGAACCCGTCGAACGTGTAGCCGTGAGCCGGAACGAGCCTAGCTTCGACGCGATCCGGCGATCCGGCGAAGGTCACCCGCACGCCCCGCTCGCGCAGCGCCTCCGCGACCGCGAGCGACGGCAGGACGTGCCCGGCCGTTCCGCCGGCGGCGATGAGACAACGGAGGCCTGCGGACTGCTTTCTGGGGCGCGCGTTCATCCACAGCGATGTTAAGGAGGATCCCGACACAGGCGAGCAGCACGATCAGGCTCGAGCCACCGTAGGAGACGAACGGGAGCGGGATCCCGGTCAGCGGCGCGATCCCGAGCACTGCCGACAGGTTGACGGCGGCCTGTCCGCACACGAGCGACGTGATCCCGGCGGCGAGCAGCTTCGCGAACGGATCGTGCGCCCGCAGTGCCACCGTGAAGCCGGCGAACGCGAACGCGGCGAAGGCTGCGATGACCGCGGTCGTGCCGATCAGCCCCAGCTCCTCCCCGATGATCGCGAGGATCATGTCGGTGTGTGCCTCCGGGAGGTAGTTGATCTTCTGGACACCCTGGCCGAGCCCCTCCCCGGTCAGCCCGCCCGAGCCCATGCCGATGATCGCCTGCACGGTCTGGAAGCCCGTGTGCGTGGGATCCGCCCACGGGTCGAGGAAGCTGAAGACGCGCTCACGCCGGTACGGCTCGACCCAGATCGCCGCAAGGGCAGCCGACACGGCGAGGATCCCGGCGACGGCAAGGGTGCGGCCGGGCACGCCCGCGACGACGAGCATCCCGGCCAGCATCAGGAGCAGCGTGATCGTGGTGCCGAGGTCCGGCTGCAGGAGGAAGAGGCCGGCGAAGACCGTCGTGATCAGCCCGAGCGGCCGCCACAGCTCGCCGAGCGTGCGTGGGGCACCCTTCCGGGCGATGTACGCAGCGGCGGCGATCAGCAGCGAGAGCTTCGCGAGCTCCGACGGCTGGAAGGACGCCGGCCCGAGGAAGAACCAGCGGCGGGCACCGTTCACCTCTGGCGCGACGACGAGCAGAGCGACGCAGAGGGCGAGCGACGCGACAACGAGCGGCGGCGCCAGCTTCTGCAAGCGCCTGTTGTCGAACCGGTAGGCGCCGATCATGAGCGCCACACCGAGCAGCGCGTAGATCGACTGCCGCTTCAAGTAGGTCATCGGATCGCTCTCACCGAGCGCAGCGGCGGCCGATGTCGCGCTGTAGACCATCACGAGGCCAAACGCCACCAGCGCGAGCGTGACGAGGACGAGCAGCCGCTGCTCGAGCTGGCCCCCATTCATGCGACTCTCACGCGTCGAGGTTCTCTACGAGGCGCCTGAACTCCTCTCCACGGTGCTCGAAGTCGCGAAACTGGTCGTAGCTCGCGCACGCGGGCGAGAGCAGGACGAGCTCCCCAGGGCGGGCAGCGCTCGCGGCCTCGGCAACCGCGCGCTCGAGCGTCGTGCTGAGCAGGAAGGGAACGGCCGCGTAGCCGAAGTCGACCGCAAGGGTCGCGGCAGCCTCGCCGACCAGGTACACGGTGACGACGTTCGCAGCTGCGACGGCCTCGACGAGCTCGTCGAAGGATTCGCCCTTCTCGCGGCCGCCGAGGATCAGGTGCAGTGGAGCGTCGTACGCCCCCAGCGCCATCCGCGCGGCCGCGGTATTGGTCGCCTTCGAGTCGTTCACGTACCGGACTTCGGCAAGCTCGCGCACGAGCTCGAGTCGGTGGGGGACGCCGGGAAACGTCCGCAGGGCCGCCGCGATCGTGGAGTCGTCGAGGCCGGCCGCCCGCCCGGCGGCCGTTGCCGCCGCGGCGTTCTGGCGGTTGTGCGCTCCCGGGATCAGCGGCTCGGCCGGCAGCGGATCGTCCCCCGCGAACTCGATCCGCTCCGCAGCTCCGGGAACGGGGCCGAAGCCGCGCGGCACGATCGCGACGTCCTCCCGCTCCTGGTTCTCGAAGATCCTGAGCTTTGCGGCACGGTACGCCTCGAAGGTGCCGTGGCGATCGAGGTGGTCCGGCTCGAGGTTGAGGAGCACGGCGATGTCAGGCCGCAGCTCCTGGATGTCCTCGAGCTGAAAGCTCGACAGCTCGCACACGATTGGCCGGTCCGGCGGTACCTGACCGACGAGCGATGTCAACGGCCGGCCCACGTTCCCCGCGACGGAAGCTTCCAGCATCGCGCCGAGGAGCTCGGACGTTGTCGTCTTCCCGTTCGTGCCGGTGACCGCGTAGAGGGGATTCTCGAGCAGGCGGCCGCCGAGCTCGATCTCGCTCCAGACGGCGATCCCGCGCTTGCGGGCAGCGGCAACGAGCGCCGCCTCCCCCGGGACGCCGGGGCTCTTCACGAGCACGTCGACCCCCTCGAGCAGCGACATGTCCTCGTCGTTCCCGAGCGAGCGGTCGGCTCCGACGACCTCGATCCCGCGCGACTCGAGCGCTGCCCGCGCGGCCTGCCCGGAGCGCGCGAGGCCGAGCACCAGAGCTTTCTTCACCGAGCTCGACTCAGGAGGAAGGCGCTGCGACGTGCCCCGCCCGAGCGCCAAGCGGGTTCAACGACGCCGTGTTCGCGAGGGACGTATCCGAGGCTTAAAGCCATGGACTCGTTCGACGTAGACGCCACGCGCCGCGCACACCGGCAACGACATGTCGTAGCGGGTGCCCGAGGCTCAAAGCCCCAGACACGTTCACCGCGGACGCGACTCGAGCCGGCGCCGGCGATCGTCGGTCGAGGCTCACAACCGGAACTCCAGGTAGTAGCGGTAGTAGAGGACGAAGCCGGACGCGCACAGGAGCGCGGTGACGATCCAGAAGCGGACGACGATCTTCGTCTCCGACCACGCCTTCATCTCGAAATGGTGGTGGATCGGCGCTATCAGGAAGACCCGGCGCTTCCAGTACTTGAAGGAGATCACCTGGATCATCACGGAGAGTGCCTCGATCAGGAAGATGCCGCCGACAAGGATGAGGAGCGCCTCGGTGCCGGTCACGATCGCGAAGCCGGCGAGCGCGCCGCCGATCGCCATCGAGCCGGTGTCGCCCATGATCACCTCGGCCGGGAAGGCGTTGTACCAGAGGAACCCGATCGCGCCTCCGATCAGCGCGGCCGCGAGGATCGAGAGGTCGAGCAGGTAGGTGGAGCGGTCGCCCGTGGCGGGAGCGGAGCGGATATAGCCGATCACGGTGATCGACAGGAAAGTGAACAGAGCGATGATCCCGGTTCCCGCGGCGAGCCCGTCGAGCCCGTCGGTCAGGTTGACGCCATTGGCCGCACCCGCGATCACGAAGAAGAGGAAGGGGTAGAACGCGTAGGAGAGCGGCAGGTCGACGCCGAGGATGGGCAGGTAGATGTCGGTGCCGATCCGGTCCTGCTCGTGCACCGCGACCCCCACGACGGCCGTGATCGCGGCGAGCAGCAGCAGCTTCCAGCGTCCGTTGAGGCCGAGCGAACGGCGGTGGCGCAGCTTGATGAAGTCGTCCATGAAGCCGATCGCACCACACGAGACGGTGAGGAAGAGGACGGTGAGCGCAGGCAGCGTGTACCGCGAGAGCGCGAGGAACGGGACGACCGCGCACAGCAGGATCAGCAGGCCGCCCATCACCGGCGTTCCCTGCTTCACGAAGTGACCGGCCGGCAACTCTTCCCGGATCGGCTGGCCCAGCTCGTTGCGGCGCAGGAACTCGATGAACTTCGGGCCGATCACGATCGCGGCGACCATCGCGACGAGACCTGCGATCAGAACCCTGACCATCTCTACAGAGGTTTCGCCAGTGCCGGTGCGATGCCTTCGAGGGCGATCGCGCGCGAGGCCTTCACGAGGACGGCGTCGCCCGGCCCAACGAGCTCCCGGAGCCGCACGAGCGCCGCACCGGCGTCCGGCACCCACTGCGCCGCACCGTAGCCGCGCGCGAGCTCCCCGACTGCGAGCACCTCCACCCCGAGCGTTCGCGCCAGCTCACCGACCTCGCAGTGATAGCGACCCGAGTGCTCGCCCAGCTCCGCCATGCCGCCGAGTACGGCGAGCTGCCGTTGACCCCGCCCGCGTTCGACGAGGTGCCGCAGCGCGGCCGCAACCGAGACAGGGTTCGCGTTCCACGCGTCGTTAAGCACGAAGCCGCCGTCGGCCAGCGGCAGCTCGTCGCCCCGCCAGCGGGAGAGCTCCACGCACGCTGCTCCCTCGCCCGCCCGATCGAGCGGCAGCCCCAGCGCCTCGTACGCGTAGAGGGCGGTGAGCGCGTTTTGGGCCTGATGGCGCGCTCGCAGTGAAAAGCGGACGCGCCTGCCGGCGAACGCGACCCGCGTGCCCTCCCTATCCAGCTCGGCGTCCACGGGCCCGACCCGCCGGACGTCGAGGTCCTCCCGTAGGTACGGCTCGAGCTCGTGGGCGTCTGGGACGACGGCGGGCGCTCCTACCGGCAGCGCGTCGAGGAGCTCCGCCTTGGCTCGCGCCACGCCGTCGACAGAGCCGACCCGCTCGAGGTGCACCGGGCCGATCGCGGTGATCACGCCGACGTGGGGACGCGCGAAGGTGCACAGCTCGGCGATCTGGCCAAAGCCCCGCATCCCGAGCTCGACGAGGCACACCTCCGTGTCCGGCTCGAGACGGCAGAGGGTCAGCGGCACACCCAGCTCCGCATTGAAGCTCGCCTCGGTCGCGACCGTGCGCGCGACGGGAGCGCACAGGGCCGCGAGGATGTCCTTCGTCGAGGTCTTCCCCGTCGAGCCCGTGATCCCCACGACACGCGCGGAGCTGCGCTCGCGCACGGCCCCGGCGATCGCCGCAAGCGCGGAGAAGACGTCGTCGGGGATGAGCGTTGCCGCCGCACCGCCAGTGCGAGCGTCATCGAGGAACTGCCTCCCGCGGCCGACCGCCACGAAGAGGTCGCCAGGGCGGATCCGCCGGGAGTCGATCTGCATCCCGGTAACCGCTCCCTCGCCATGGAGCTCTCCCGGAGCGAGCCGTTGGAGCTCGTCGATGCTCAGCGGGATCACCGGCGCAGCGCCTCCCGCACGACGTCACGGTCGTCGAACGGCTGCGTGCTGCCGGCGATCTCCTGACCCTGCTCGTGTCCCTTGCCGGCGATCACGACGACGTCGCCAGGCTCGGCGAGTAAGAGAGCGCGGGCGATCGCGCCACGCCGGTCGGGATCGATCTCGACGTCGGTTCCGGCGCCCTGGAGGATGTCCTGGATGATCGCGAGCGGATCCTCGCTACGTGGGTTGTCCGACGTCACGATCACGACGTCGGCGTGCTCGGCGGCGACCCTACCCATCAGAGGCCGCTTACCGCGATCCCGGTCGCCGCCCGCACCGAAGACGACGAGCACGCGGCCACCGGCGAAGTCGCGCGCAGTGCGGAGGACGTTGTCGAGCGAGTCCGGCGTGTGCGCGTAGTCGACGAGGACGGTGAAGGGCTGGCCCTCGTCGACCGCCTCGAATCTCCCGGGCACGCCGCGCAAGGCCGCCACTCCAGCGGCGATCTGCTCCTCGTCCATGTCGAGCAGCAGCCCCGCGGCGACCGCCCCGAGCACGTTCTCGACGTTGAACCTTCCCCGCAGGCTCGTCGACAGCTCGATCCCGCCGGCCCTGAACCGCGCTCCCGCAGCGTCGAGCTTGAGACTGTCCGGTCGGATCTCTGCGTCGGCGGCGAACCCGAACGTGATGACGGGAGCGCGGCCGGCATCGCCCAACTCCTGCGCCAGGAGCCTTCCCCAGTCGTCGCCGACGTTCACTGCGGCGGGAGGCGGCGCGGCACCGGCGAAGAGACGCCGCTTTGCGGCGAAGTAGTCCTCCATCGTGAGATGGAAGTCGAGGTGATCCTGACTCAGGTTCGTGAAGACCAGCGCGTCGAAGCGCACCCGGTCGAGCCGGCGCAGAACGGATGCGTGCGACGACGCCTCGAGCGCCACGCTCCTGTCGCCCGCGTCGAGCATCTCGCGAAGCGTGCGCTGCAGGTCGATCGCCTCGGGCGTCGTCCGCACGACGGGCCGCACCTCCCCGCCGATGCGGCTCTCGACCGTTCCGAGGAGCCCGGGACGCCGGCCGGCAGCCTCGAGAATCGAGTGAAGCAGGAAGGCGGTGGTGGTCTTGCCGTTCGTGCCCGTGACGCCGGCGACCTCAAGCCTCCTCGTCGGCTCCCCGAAGAACGCATCGGCCGCGACCGCCATCGCGGCGCGAGCGTCCGGAACGACGAGCCGCGGCACACGGACGTCCAGATCCCGCTCCACGACAAGGGCGACAGCACCGTTCTCGAGCGCCTGGGCCGCAAAGTCGTGCCCGTCGGACTTCGCGCCGGGCACGGCGAAGAAGAGAGCGCCCGGAGTGACAGCCCGCGCGTCGTACGCGAGCTCGCGCACCTCGACAGGCTGCCGGTCGAGCACGGCCTCCGGTGCGAGCGCGGCGATCAGGCGCTCGAGCTCCATCGGGCGCACAGGCTACGGGTTCGGAGCGGGGTCAAGCGGAGCGTCCGGCGCAATCTCCAGGTACTGCAAACCGAAGCTCGCGATCTGGGCGAACGCGGGGGCGGCCACCACACCGCCCCAGATGGCGCCCTTCGGCTCGTCGACGGAGACGAGCACGACCAGCCGTGGCTCCTTGGCGGGGACGATCCCGACGAACGACGCCACGTAGCGCGAGGTCGAATAGCGGCCTCGCTCAGGCTTTGCGGCTGTGCCCGTCTTCCCCGCGACGGTGTACCCCGGGATCGCCGCGAGAGACCCTGTGCCGCCTTCCGCCGAGACGACGTCGCGCAGCATGGTCATCAACTGCGACGCAACCCTCCGGGAGACCACCCGGCGCCCCGAGCCGATGCGCGTGCGGGCCCCGCCGATGCGCTCCACCAGGTGCGGGCGCCGGAGCACGCCGTGATTCGCGACCGCGCCGTAGGCGGCGGCCATCTGCAGGCCGGTGACGCCGATGCCCTGACCGAGCGGCACGTTGCCGATCGTCGAGCCCGACCACTCCTCAGGAGGAACCACGATTCCCGGCGACTCTCCGGGAAAGTCGACGCCGGTCGGCTTGCCGAAGCCGAACCGCCGGATCCACCCGGCAACGCCCACCTTTGTCTTCGTGAGCTTCTGCGCGAGCGTGATCGTGCCGACGTTCGAGGACTGGGAGAGGATCTCCGCCACCGACATGCGCTGGGTGGGCCGAGACTCGTGCTCGTTGATCTCCCGGTCGGCGACCGTGATCGAGGGGGCGAGCTTGAACCGTGTCCTCGGAGTGACGAGCTGCTCCGACAGGGCGCCGGCCACCGTCACGATCTTGAAGGTCGACCCGGGCTCGTAGACGTCCGTCACGGCGCGGTTCTTCCGATGCTCGGGCGGCACGCTCCCGAAGCGGTTCGCGTCGAAGGCCGGCGCGACGGCCATGGCGAGCACTCGGCCGGTCTGCGGCTCGAGCACGATCGCGTGCCCGCTGAGCGCGTTCCAACGGTTCACGGTCGTTCGCAGCACCTCCTCGGCGTTGGCCTGGAGCCTGTGGTCGAGGGTCAAGAAGACGTCGTTGCCCTGGCGCTCGGGCTTCACCTCGACCACGTCGATCGCCCGGCCGACGGGGTCGCGCACGATCGTCTGGCTGCCGGGCTTGCCGACGAGCTTCCGGTCGAGCGCCTTCTCGAGGCCGTCGAGCCCGTCGTTGTCGACGCCGGCGAAGCCCAACACGTGGGCAGCCACCCCGCGCTGCGGATATGTGCGGCGTTCCTCCGAGTAGAAACCGACGCCGGCGAGATTCTGCGCACGCAGAGCTGCCGCCTGCTCGGGATCGGCCTTCCGCTGCACGTAGACGAAGCGGCGTGAGGCTTCGGCCAGCTTGGGGTAGAGCTCGTTCGCGTCTACGCCGAGGATCTTCGCTGCTGCGATCGCGACGGCTCGCGGATCCTTCACCTGCCGCGGATCTGCGAACACGGTCGTCGCCTGCTCGCCGATCGCAAGGGGCTCGCCCCTCCGGTCGTAGATCGTGCCGCGTCCGGCCGGAATCGTGGCGGTCTCCCGGTGCTGGCGCAGTGCCATCTGCTCGAGCGTTCCTGCCTGGACTCCCTGGAGCCACACCGCCCTGGCGAGGACGCCGGCGAAGACGAGCACGAAGAGGCCGAGGAGAAGCCGGATCCGGCGGTTCGATCGGCGAGCGGTCACCGGTGGATCCTCACTAGCGGGCCGGCAGCTCGATGTAGGACGTCGCCGTCGGGTCAGCGGGGACGAGCCCCAGGCGGGTTCGCGCCTGCGACTCGAGTTGCGTGACCGCGCCCGCGCTCGAGAGCTGCGATCGCAGATGTGCGGTATCGGCACGCAACTGGACGCGCTCGGTGCCGAGCTTGTCGAGCTGCACGTTCAGCTGGAGAACGGCGACGTTCACCGCGACGACGCCCGCGAGGAGCGCACCGAAGAGGACGATCCATACGACGCCGCCGAAGGCTCGACGCCGCGGCGCCGACTCCGCCTTGCTGCGCTTGCGCGGCCGCGTCTTCGGCCTCGGCAGCGCCGGGGCCTCAGTGTGAGCCTGTGCGGGTGCCCAGCTGGCCATCGCTGCCCGCCCTAGACCTTCACCGCAGCGCGTAGCTTCGCGGAGGCCGCGCGCGGGTTCAGCTCGATCTCGCGCGCTGACGGGCGCACGGGCTTGCGCGTGAGCTCCCGCAATACCGGCTCGTGACCGCAGACGCAGATCGGAAAGTCGGGCGGACAGGTGCAACCGCGCGACTCCTCGCGGAGGTAGTGCTTGACGATCCGGTCCTCGAGCGAATGGAAGCTGATCACTGCGAGCCGGCCGCCCGGTCGCAACATCCGCACGGCGGCCGGAAGCGCCGCCTCGAGAGCGCCCAGCTCGTCGTTGACGGCGATGCGAAGCGCCTGGAAGACCCGCCTGGCCGGGTGTCCGTCACCGAAGCGTGCAGGAGTCGGGATCGCGTGCTTGACCGTCTCCACGAGGTCGCTGGTGCGCTCGAACGGGCGCTCGCCGCGCCTGCGCACGATCGCCCGCGCGATCTGCCTCGCGTAACGCTCCTCGCCGTAGCGACGGAAGGTGAGTGTGAGCTCCCGCTCGTCGGCGCCGTTCACCAGCTCGCGCGCCGAGAGCTCGGCGGAGCTGTCCATCCGCATGTCGAGCGGCGCATCGGCCGCGTAGGAGAAGCCGCGCTCCGGGCGGTCGAGCTGCATCGACGACACTCCGAGATCGAGCAGGATCGCATCGGCGCGAACATCGTTCGCCGCGAGCTGGCTCAGCACGATCGAGAACTCGCCGCGCAGGAGCCGTGCTTGCACCTCCGTCCCGGCCTTGAAGCGGTCGAAGTAGGTGCGCACCGAGGAATCCCGATCGATCGCGATCAGCTTGCCGTCACCCGCGAGGTCGGCGGCGAGCAGGCTCGAGTGCCCGCCCGCGCCGAACGTCCCGTCGACGACGGTCTCTCCCGGCCGCACAGCGAGGAGGTCGCGCACCTCGTCGGCGAGCACAGGGACGTGATCAGAGGCGCTTCTCTGCAAGACGTTCGGCAACATCGTCGGCCCTCCCTTCGACCTTTGTCAGGTGATCTGCCCAGGCGTCGCGATCCCAGATCTCGAGGTGATCGTGGACGCCGGCGACGATCACTTCCCGCTCGAGCCGGGCACGCTTCGCGAGCGGCGGCGGCACGAGTACGCGACCCTGCTTGTCGAGCTCCGCGTCGGTCGCGATGGCGAAGAAGAACCGCTTCAGCTCCCGCGCCTCCCTCGAGAACGGATCGAGGGCGCCCAGGCGCGAGGCGACGGTGTCGTTCCACTCCGCGCGCCCCCAGACGTCGAGGCAGTCGTCGAGGCCCCGTGCGAGCACGACTCCCGCCGCGAGGGCGTCACGGAACCGGGCCGGCAGCGTGACCCGATTCTTATCGTCGATGGTGTGTTCGTATTCGCCGAAGAACATGATTCAGGTCGAGGTAGATCTCCCACTTTGACCCACTGTAAACCACTTCACTCCACTTGTCCAACTTCGTTGGTGGGCGCAACCTCTCCCGGCCAGAATCGGCGCGGTGAGCATCGACGTCATGACCGACCGGGCGCTCAACCGCGCGACGCTCGCGCGGCAGCTCCTCCTTCGACGGTCTGACGTCGGGACCCTCTCCGCGATCGAGCACCTCGTCGGGCTCCAGGCGCAGCTCCCGTTGAACCCCTACACGGGGCCGCAGTCGCCCCGGCGCTGCGCGATGTCGACCTCGAGCCCGTCCTCGAACTCGCGCGGCCCGTGCTGGCGGAGCGGCCGCGACCGGAACTGCGCGCCGCCGATCCCGACACGCGCCGCCGCGCTTCCTGCCCGAGTACGACAACGTCCTCCTCTCGCACGCAGACCGCAGCCGCTTCCTCTCCGGCGAGCAGCGGGCACGGCTCTCTCGGGCGAGCGGGGACGTACACGGCTCGGCGCTCCTCGACGGCCGCGTGTCCGGCCTGTGGCGCACCGACCGCGACCGGGGAGGCGTGACGCTCGTCTGCCACGCGGGCGCTTGACCCAGCGAGCTCGTGCTTCGCGCTCCGCGAAGGGGCGTGGCCTGCTCCGCTTCGTCGCGCCGGCTGCCGGTGCGCGGAACGTGAACTTTGCGGCGATCGAGTGACGTCGAGGTCTAGCTGTAGGACCCAACAAGGTTGTTCCTGAGCGAGTGGAGTCGCTCGATCGGG
>JBBJOI010000060.1:0-11265 GCA_037721555.1 Gaiellaceae bacterium
GCCGCGATCTTCCTGTACCTCTCGTTTGATGAAGGCGCGAGGATTCACGAGTCGGCCATCGATCCCCTGCGCTCGGTGTTCTCTCCAGAGGGCATCTGGTACTACGCTTGGATCGTTCCTGCATTGGCCGCCGTCTTCGTCATCGGGATGGCGTATCTGCGCTTTCTCGGGCACTTGCAGCCAAGTGTTCGACTTCTGTTCGCCGCCGCTTTCTTCGTCTACATGCTCGGTGCCGTCGGGGGAGAGATGGTGGAGGGGGTCTACGCAACAGAGGTCGGAGACCCCCACGACCGGCTCGGCTTCAACCTCGTCATTGCTCTAGAGGAGTTTTTGGAGATGATGGGAGTTGCGATCTTCAGCCACGCGCTGATGTCGCATCTAACCTTCAATGTACGAGAGGTGCGGCTCTCGATCGAAAAGTCGAGCCATCCGGTCTCGGCGTCCCCTGAGTCGGGGTCGGTGCCCGACCGCGTCGGCGCAGAGGTGTGACATGAAGTTCATTATTGATGGAAGCCAGCTCGGCCCATAGGCAGGCTGGAGGACACAACGTGCAGATGAAACTACGACAGCGGGGGAAGCTCCGCTCGATGACGCACCCTTCGGGCGGGGTACCGGATGCCGACCGGGAGCATCGCGCTGCCGCCAAGCGTAGCCGGCTTGACCTCGTGATCGCGGCTGCGCTCGCCGTTAGCGCAGGGACGTTGACATTGCTGGCCATCGACCGCTACCAGTCACCGTATCCCGACAACGATGTCTGGTTCGGAGCCGACATTCCTCGGCTCGTGATGAACCTGGCCGAGCTGACGAGCGGACAGGAACGCACCAGCGTGCATCCCCTGGCGCCGCTGGTATACGCAGTTCCGGTCACATTCTTCCGTCTGCTCGGATTGGACGGCATCGATGTGGTGAAGGCTGTCATGGCGCTGACGGCGGCTGCGTGGCTGGCAGCGGTGTTCCTGCTTGGGCGCCTGCTTGGTCTTCCTCGAGCGGACGCTGTTTTGCTGTCTGCCTTCGCTGGCTGCACCGCTACCGCGATCTTCTGGATGCCGATCCCCGAGACCTACCCGCTCGGATCCCTCACCCTTCTCGGCGCCTTCTGTGTGGTCGCTCTCGCCGAGCACAGGCGGCTGCCCGAGTGGGCCTGGCTAGCCGCCAGCCTGTCGACCTTTGCGATCACCACCACGAACTGGTCGCTCGGCTTGCTCGCGGCGCTGAGACATCTTGCTTGGCGTCGTGCGGTTCAGGTCAGCGTCAACGCGCTCGCAGCTGCGACGATCCTCTGGGGTGCGCAGTCGGTGGTGTTTCCTGACGCGGGGTTCTTCTTCGCAGTCAAGGGCGAGACGAAATACGTCGCTGCCAAGACCGAGGAACATGTAACCAGCGCGTTCACCTCGTTGCTCTTCCACACGGTTGTATCGCCGCGCGTCGACGTCGTGGAGACGGAAGAGGGGGCAGACGTGACCACGTTCACGAGCTCGATCGTTCTCACGGCTCAGGGTGCACCGCTTCGCACGCAGCCCTGGCTTGGTCTCGTCGCAACGCTACTGTGGGGTGTGTTGCTCGCGGCGACGGTCGGCCTTGCGGCGAAACAGTGGCGTCGGCGCGCGGTTCAGGTCGCCGGCCTCTTCCTGCTCGGTCAGCTCGTGCTTCATGCGATCTATGGCGCAGAGACCTTCCTCTACACGCTCAACTTTTTGACGGGCATGCTCGTCCTCATCGGGGTGGCGGTTACCTCGAGATGGCGCCGGCCGTTGCTTGCGCTTGTCGTTGCGGTGACCGTGACAGCCGCTGTGACCAACCTGGCCGAGCTGGACAGGGCAGCGGCGCTCGTGAAGCAGCATGGCGCGTCCGACCAGGGGTCGGGTAAGAAGTGAGTCAGCCGACGTGACCGTTACTCGAGAGGTTGCCAGACCGGTCGAGCCGCGCCCGATGCGGACGTCCTCCTCGCGCTCCCGTGCGCTGCTGCGCCTCCTGCGGCCGAAGCAGTGGGCGAAGAACGTGCTCGTCTTTGCGGCACCCGGCGCGGGCGGAACCCTCGTTCAACTCGACACCCTGACCGCCGCCTTGATCGCCTTCGTGGCCTTTTGCCTCGCGGCGAGCGGCACCTATTGCCTGAACGACGCTGCAGACGTCCATGCGGATCGCCGGCATCCGCGAAAGCGCCTGCGACCGGTCGCATCGGGAGAGATATCGGTTGCTGCTGCTCGCTTGCTGGGTGGCGCCTTGATCGCGTTCGGGCTGCTCATCTCGGTGCTCCTCGGCAACTGGCCGCTCGGTGCTGTCCTGCTCGCCTACATCGTCACGACCACCAGCTACACCCTCTGGCTCAAGCACCTCGCGGTGTTCGACATCGTGGCGGTCGCTTCGGGGTTCATCCTGCGCACGCTGGGTGGTGCCGCTGTGACGGGAGAGACCGTGTCCGACTGGTTTCTGATCGTCGCCAGCTTCGGCGCGCTCTTTATCGTCGCCGGGAAACGGACGGCCGAATCAGGGCTGGAGGGTGAAAACGGGATCAGCGCACGCGCCGTGCTCGCGCGTTACCCACGCGGCTTCCTCGTGTATGTACAGGCCGTTGCGTCGGGCGTCACGTTGCTCGCGTACTGCCTCTGGGCCTTCGAGAAGGCGCGGTTCGGTGGCGACATCCCGTGGTACCAGCTCTCGATCATCCCGTTCGTGCTCGTCCTGTTCAGGTACGCCTTGCGCGTCTACTCGGGCGAAGGAGGAGCGCCGGAGGACATCGTCCTCGGTGACCGGTCGATCGCCGTGCTGGGCCTGATCTGGCTCCTTCTCTTTGGCACTGCGGTCTACGCCTCCTGAGCCTCCCGTGTCGACGCCCCGTCAACAAGTAATCCGCGTCCCGGGCCTGTGAGAGTCGCACTCGGGTCTGCGCGCGCGCGGCTTGATCGCAAGCCGGTTCGCTACGCGATGGTCTCGGGGGTGGCGGTCCCGTGCTGCCAAGTCTTACTCATCATCTGTCACGCGTGGGTCGGCCTCACGGCAGTGGTGTCGAACATCATCGCCGTCTCGGTCTCGTCTGTCCCCTCGTACCTGCTCAACCGCTCGTGGGTGTGGGGGAAGGGTGGGAGGAGCCATCTCTGGAGGGAGGTCGTACCGTTCTGGGCCATGGCGCTCGTGGGGCTGGGCCTCTCAACCCTGCTTGTCTCCCTCGCGGCGCGGTGGAGTCACTTGACGCTCGTGGTGTTGGCGGCCAACCTGGCCGGATTCGGCCTCCTCTGGGTGGTCAAGTACGTCGTGCTCGACCGTGTGTTGTTCACGAGTCGGGAAGCACCGGGACCGCTCGAGTAGAGTTCTCGCTGCTGTTTGTCGGTCGTTCTCGTCCCGGCGATTCTGTCCGGAGCGGGAGCTTAAGCGCGACGCAGATTCCAGGATGGAGATCAGGCGTCGTGGTCACAGTGCGTTCGCGTTGCTGGAATCCTCCGTAGGTGTTTCGAGCCATTCCCGCAGCTCGCGCTGAAACCGGTTTCGACCGAAGCGTTCTGCGTTCGCGCGGCAGTTCGAGGGCGAAAGCGGGGTCGCAAGCAGCTTGCGGATCCCATCGGCCAGCGATTCCGGCTCCTGACGGGGGACAAGAAAACCCGTGCGGCCATGCAGAACGGTGTCACGCGTCCCTCCTACGTCGAGTGCGATCACAGGGGTGCCGCACGCCTGGGACTCGACCGGGACGATGCCGAAGTCCTCTTCGGAAGGGAAGACGAGGACCTCGCTCGAGCGATACAGCTCGCGCAGCCGCTCGTCCGTTGGCGAGATCTCGAAGTGAACCTCGCCCTGAGCGGTGCCCGCGTGCGCCCGCAGGGCGCCTTCTAAGGGGCCAGAGCCCGCAATCGTGAGGGGTATCCGCGCGCGGGCGCACGCATCGATGGCTAGATCAAGACCCTTGTATGGGATGAAACGCGACACGGCCAGAGCTCCGTGTCGCGGCCGACCGTCCGTGGCGGGAGTGTAAAAGTCCGTATCGACCGGTGGATGGATGACTCGTGCGTCTCGGCCGTAGAAGCAGCGAATCCGTTCCCGAACGGCGGTGGAGTTGGCCGCGAAGTGATCGACGAAGCGGGTCGAGCGAACGTCCCAACGCCGTAGCACCTCGAGTGCCGCGGAGACGGTCTTCCCGCGCCCGGCCGCGCGAGCGTCGATCCGTCGATCCCAGGCGTAGCGCATTGGAGCGTGCACGTAACAAAAATGCTCAGCACGCCTTCCCGGTCGAAAAGCCTTGACGCACGCGTGGCTCGACGTCAGGACGCGGTCGTAGTCACCGTGAGTACGGAGTAGGCTCCAGGCGATCGGCATCAGCGGGAGCGTCAGATCCCGACGTTGGCGGAGGACTGCGAAGCGATCCAGGATCGTGGTCGCTACCGGACGGCCGCCGAGGTCGAATGGGACATCCGGCTCGCGTGTAAGGGCGAAGAGGTCGGCTTCGGGGAAGGCCTGCGCCATGACCTCGAACGTCTTCTCGCTTCCGGCCCGTCCGGCGAGCCACTCGTGGGCGATCGCGAGGGTTGTCATATCCGCCGCAGGTTAGCGAGACGCCGCCCTCGATCACAGATACTTGCACGCGGTGTGCGCCAGCATCGGACGCTCCGCCACGATCGGAGCTGGCGAGCCCCGGGTGCACTGCAACCTTCAGCGAGTGACAGCTGTCCGGCCGTTCTCGTCAGGACAATCGCGCTATCGGGCGGTCACAGAGGCGGTGCGATCAGGCCTTAAGTGAGTCGCTTTTACCGTGTCCAGCCATCTCGCTGTACACCCGCTCGTAATCGAGGATCACCTGGTCGATGTGGTACCGCTGCGCGCGAGAGCGTGCGACATGACCAAGCTGCGTCCTCAAGAGCGGCTGATCGATCAACCGGCGCAAAGCCGATAGAAGGTCTTCGGGCTCGCCGGTGGGCGGCACGATCCCACTGTCCTCGTCGAGAAGCTCTGTACCTCCTGCGGAGGCCGGCGCGATGCATGGGAGGCCGCACGACATTGCTTCGAGAATGCTGTTTGGCATCCCTTCCCGGTCGGAGGCGAGAACGAAGACATCGGACGCCCAGAGGTGCCGCTCGGGAGCCTCGATCGCTCCGAAGAAGATGACGCTTTTGGACAGACCCAGGGAGTTGACCTGAGTGCGAAGCTGCTCCTCTACATCATCGTCCGCTCCCCGGAGTCCACCCACCAGCAGCAGGCGGTTAGTCGCGTGCTGCTGCGCCACGGGAGCAAAGGCGGCAATGAGGCGGTCGATCCGCTTTCGGCGCTGCAGATGCCCGATAGAGATGATGGCAAGCGCGTCTTGCTCGATGCCGAGGTCCGCACGGGCGTCGATTCGCTCCTTGTCCGTCGGCACGCGAAACCGGCTCGGATCTACCGGGACAGGGATCACGTTGCTCGCGAGGCCGAGTTCTAGGAGTTCCGAATGCATGGTGCCGGTGAGCACGATGTGACGGCAACGTCGGAGTGCGCGAATCCGGATGCGGCTCTTCAGTCGTCTCGCTAAGGCACCACCTGGCGAAAAAGCGTCGGCTGCTTCGCCTCGAATCGCCCAAAGAACCGACACGCGACGCAGCACGCCGGCGGCCGCGGCGCTGAGGGTGGCGTCCGACCACATGACAGTCTGGAGGATGTCGAACGTCCTCCTACGCCGAAACAGCCAAAGTCCGAGGGAGAGGACTGCCAGGTGGTCAGCACGCTGACCGCGGCCAGGGGGGCCGATCCGATGAACTTCCAGGCCATCGAGGACCTCGTACCTTGGCCAGGCACGACGCGTGCGGCGGGCGACGACGACCACACGATGCCCGCGAGCGGCGAGTGCGCGGGCCTGAAGCCCTGTCTGACGTGTGGTTCCGCCGACCGCCGGCTCGAAGTCGGGGACCGCGAAGACGATCGAGAGCGGAACTGGCGTCCGGCCAACGTGAGAAGGCGCACCATTCGCGCAATCGTGAGATCTGCCCATAGTTCTTTGCCCAGAGTAATGATCCCGGCAGGGCTCCGGCTAGGATCAACAGCCTGTGAGCGGTGACCCACTCGTAACGGTGACTATTCCGACGTATAACCGGGCTCACCTGCTTCGCGAGAGCCTCGAAAGCGTGCTCGCGCAGACGGTGAAGCGCCTCGAGGTGATCGTCTCCGACAACGCTTCGACGGACGCCACTGCCGATGTGGTCGCGTCCTTCCGCGACCCACGAGTCTCGTACACGCGGCTGGAGCGGAACCTGGGTCATCTCGCCAACCTCTCCCGCTGCCTCGGCCTCGGCACGGCTCCGCTGGTGATGATCTTCCAGGATGACGACCTCATGCTCCCGCACAACATCGAGCGGAAGCTCGAGGTGCTAGAGGCAGACGAGGGAATCGTCTTCGTTCACAGTGCGTTCAGCTTCATTGACGATGAGGGCCAGGTCCTCAACGAGAAGGCCTCCTGGTGGGACGCTCAGACGTCAATCGAGAGCCCGGAGCAGTTCGTTCGTGGAACGCTCGAGTGGGGCTTGAGAGTCGACCTCTCAAGCCCGTTGATGCGGCGCCGTTTCGTGCAAGGCGAGCGATTCGAGGAGGAGGAGGGCCTGGCGGCCGATCACGGGTTTTACCTGCGCCTCGGACGGAAAGGGAAGGTCGCGTATCTCGACGAGCCTCTCACCGCGTCGCGCCGCCACGCCAGTGCCATCAGCGTCACGCAGGAGGCACACTTGCTCGAAGGAGGTTATTACGCGCCGAGCTTTAGATACTCGAGCGGTTGTCGTGTTGTCAACAAGCGCTTCCTGGACCGGTACGGGTCGGAGTACGAAGACGTCAGCAAACTCCGGCGGATCGCACGGAGCTGGTCGCGCAGGGATCTGGCAAGTATCGTACGCGCGAACACTGGATACGAACCGAGCATGCGCTCAACTGCTAGGCACATCAGCCGGGCGGCTAAGATCGATCCTACCGTCCTGGCCACGCGCAAGCTTTTGCTCGTCACGGCTTGGACACTGATCGGTCGCCGCGGACGCCGACTAGCCCGGCGGATCCTCAACTTCGATCGTCGCTCGTAGAGACACGTATCCGGTCGCTCGATACCATCTGCGCGCACTTACGAGGGGGCTGAACTTGCGCGTCGCGCTCATCTCCAACACGCTGCCGCCGGAAGGGAAAGGCGGAGCCGAAGCGTACGTCGCAGACCTGGGTACTGCGCTCGCACGAACCAACGATGTCCTCGTACTGACCGGCGCAACTCGTAATGCGACAGCTCCCTTTAGTGTGGCTCGCCTACCTGGGCTTCCTCCTTTGCCGAGCGAGGCCACTTTGTCTCAGAAGACGATCTGGCATGCACGCGACCAATGGCGCCCGGCCACGTACTTCGCCGCACTTCATATCCTCCGAAGGTTCCAGCCTGATGTTGTCCACACAAATGAATGCCAGGGTCTGTCCGCAGCGGTTTTCACGGCACTCGAGCGGCTCAGGATTCCTCATGTTCACATGGCACACGATCTCAACCTTCTCTGCGTGCGCGTGAGCATGACGCGCGACGGGCAGTTCTGCGGGGGCCGGTGTCGGATGTGCCAGATCCAACGCGCCATTCGTGGGGGGGCCGTTAGGAGACATACGAACCGGTTAGTGAGCGTCTCGCGCTACATCGAACAGCGCCACCTCGCTGCCGGCGTCATCTCTCCCGAACGATCAACAATCGTTCGATTGGGCGTCCACGTTGAGCGGCGCGCGCAGACGATCCGGAAGGAAGGTCTTTTTACCATTGGCTTCATCGGATCAGTTTCCCGATTCAAGGGGATCCTGACGCTCCTCGAGGCGTTCGAGTCGATTCCCGATACGGACTGGCGGCTGATAGTTGCTGGGTCGGGAGAATGCGAGGTCGAGGTAGCCGATGCAGTTGTTCGGGATGGACGGATCAGCTATCTCGGCTACGTCTCCGATGCACGAAAGAACGTTTTCTACGACGGGATCGATGTTCTGGCTGTGCCGAGCGAATGGGAGGAACCCGCAGCCCTTGTTGCGATCGAGGCGTCGGCACGTGCCATTCCTCTTGTCGTTAGCGATCGAGGTGGGCTGAACGAGTTGCCCGAAGCTTGCTTGTTCCGCTCGGGCGATGCCATCGCTCTAGCTTCTCAACTTAACGCTCTACAGAAGGATAGCGAGAGACGCCAAGCCATCTCAACGCGTTTGCTCGAGCGGCATGAGGAGTTCACATGGGAAAGGCACTTCAGGGAGATGTTTAGTGTTCTACAGGAGGTATCCGATGAGGCATGACTCGGGCCCTATCAAAGAGTCCGAGCGAAGTGCAGCGAGCGCGTTACCTATGGAGGTTGCGGTCGTCGTCATCGGGCCACTGCAAGGAACAGGCTACGCCACGCGGGTTGAGGCTATGCTTCGGGCTTACGCCAGCGCAGGTTGGCGTCTTCATCTTTTTCATTTTAAGGCACCGGATGAACACGCTCCTAACGAAGAGATCATGTTAATGCTCAACGGGTATCACGAGCTGATAGTCTCGAAAGAACGGAAAGTCAAAAATCATTTGGCCTTTGTGCCTCCAATCGCTAGAATGTGCGAGCGTGTTCAAGAAGATTTTGAGTGCGAGCGTCACTACGATGCGGTTCAAGCAGAAGGTATCAACGTCTGGCCACTCGTACATCGGCTACAAAGCTCGTTAAAAGTACTTGTTGTACACGACGATGAGTTCACGAGGCACCTTCGGCTTGCACAACGAATGTCTGGGTACGGACGTCGACTTGTGCAACTTATAACTGCAATGAAGTACCGGCGGATGCAGAAGAGCGCGATTCGTGCCGCGGATGAGGTCTGGTTCGTCTCGGAGGTAGAGAAGCAGCGACTCGGCTACATCACGACTGACACAGTTAGTCGTTACGTACCAAATGGTGCGGATGAGAAGCTATTCAAGACTTCACTGAGCGAGAGAACTAAAATTCCGACTGCGGTGTTTACCGGCCCGGCTGGTGCAACAAATACGCGCGCAGTCGCGTGGTTTGTGACTACGGTCTGGCCGCACGTTGTGCCCACGAACGCGGTGCTTCGGCTCGTTGGAAGAGGATGGGAGGCAACCGGAGAAGCTCGCCTCGTCGCTGAAGGGTGGGTGGACGACCTCGGCGTAGTTCTTGGTAGCAGTTGGGTTTTTGTCGCGCCTCTCCTCGACGGTGCTGGAACGAAACTAAAGGTGTTGGAGGCTATGGCCTCGGGGCTTCCTGTTGTTGCTACCCGAGTCGCCGCAGAAGGTATTCCGGCTAGTTCCGGGGTCTGCGTGACGGATGACAGCCGTGGCTTTGCTCAGGCGCTGTCCGTTTACCTCTCGGATGTGGGTCTTGCCCGGTCGGCAGGTTTGAGCAACCGGGATGCCGTGAAGCACCTCGAATGGACTAGGATCTGGGCAGAGGTGATTGTCGCTCTGGAGCGCAAACGCCGAGCGGCGCAACCCTAGTCGCCCAGCGCGCGGGCGGCGAAACCGTGAAATGAGGCCCGATGCTCTGCCGCGAGCCTCTGGTCGCCGCTGATAACGCTCAAGCCCCAACGGAGGCCGAAGCCGAGCCTGAGGAGGCCCAGCGTGATGGAAGCCTGACTAGGAGCGAGCTGACGCCGGATCAGAGCAGACTCAGCTCGGGCGATGTCGTGAGATCTTTCGGAGGAGCCGAAAGCCGTTCGTGTCGATGCGCCTCCGGTGTGTACGAATTCCGCCTCGCTCGTGAACCAGGTCTTCCAGCCGAGGTCTGAGGCGCGCCAGCAGAGATCGTGATCTTCCGCGAACATGTGGGCACCCTCGAAAAAGCCGCCGAGCGCCGTCCAGGCCTCCCTTCGCACGGCCATAACCGCGCCTGTTGCCGAGCGAATCGTGCCCGATCTCCGATGATCCCAGTACATGCCCCAGCGAGGCTGGCTGTCGTTCGGCAGGAATCGGCCCAGCGTTGTCACCTCTAGGAAGGTCGCGGTGGGAGTTCGGAAAGGGACGACGCTTGGCTGGAGTGTCAGGTCCTCGTTGAGGAGTCGTGGGACGGTGATACCGACTCCCGGCTGGTTCACCGCTGCATGAAGGGCTGAAATGCTGTCGGGGCGGATCACTGCGGCGTCGCTGTTGACGAAGATGAGCGTTTCGGTGTCCTCAAAAGTGGCGGCACCGACGTTGCTCGCGCGCGCGTAACCGGTGTTACATTCTGAGCGAATAACCCTGACCTTCGGCAGCTGCCGGGTGAACTGCACGCAGCTGTCGTCCGTTGAACAGTTGTCAAAAATGACCACTTGCTGCGGCTTCAACCCGTCGGCGAGGAGCGACTCTACGCTCCTGATCGTGAGCGAGGGCGTATTCCAGTTGACAACGACCGCACCCGTTCGCATTCGTCGAACTCTAGAAACAACGCCGGATAGCGACCTCCCCCGATCGAGTGACGACCAAGTGGGAGTGGTAGCTCTCTCCACCGGCGGCCGTTCTTGCGCATCCGGCTGCACCCCGAGGACCTGATCGGCTTCGACGGACGCCTCATCGGCAAGCGCTGCTCATGGCTTTGCCATAGTGGAAGAAGCACCGGATAGAGGGCCGCAATCCCCGAAAGCGCCCAGCTCGCGCCTCCCACCGCAGCAGCCAGGGAGCAGCGAGGCGTACACCCGTTCGTACTCGAGCGTGACTGACTCCCAGTCGTGTTGCTGTCGTGCCCACGCACGAGCGTTCCGCGCCAATTCTCCCCGCCGGCCCGGCTCGGCGAGAAGAGACGCGATGGCGTCAGCGAAGGCGTCGGCGCCCTCGGCGAGGAACACGTGCTCCCGGTCGCGGACGCTGAGGCCTGCCACCGCCCTCGGGGTCGCGACGAGGGCCTTCCCGGCGGCCAGCGTCTCCAGCACCTTCATGCGCATCCCACCGCCCGTCCGGAGCGGCGCGACGGCGAGCGCCGCTCGGTCGAGGTACGGCTCGACCCGGTCGACGCGCCCAGTCACGACGACGCCCTCCAGCGCGAAGGGCCGAAGCTCCGGCGGCGGCTGATCCCCAACGACGTACGTCTTGAGTCCCGGGTGGCGGAGGCGTACGCGCGGGAGGATGTCCCGCAGGAGATGCAGAGCCGCGTCGGCATTCGGCGGATGAATGAAGTTGCCGACGAAGACGATCGCCTCCTCCGATCCGAGCGGGTCGAGCGGCTCGACGGGCAGGTCGATCCCCAACGGAATCACACGTACGTCAGCCTCGGGCGCACTTCGCGCGAGCGAGAGGCGGTCAGCTTCGGTGAAGACGATCGTCGCCGTGCTCGCCCGCAAGTTGCGCCGCTCGAAGCGCTGCCAGGCGAAGAGGTC
>JBBJOI010000088.1:0-2947 GCA_037721555.1 Gaiellaceae bacterium
AGATCCTTGGCATTCTCGAGGCGTCCGATGACGGCGCCCCCCTTCTTCTCCAGCCAAGCAGCGCGGCCTGGAAGACCAAGTCGACCTCTGGTACTCGTACTCGGCCCTCGCTCGACCGGCTCGAATCAAGCGCCTGATGCGGTCCTGCTTCAAGCTGATGAGCCGGGTCGGTGGCAGGCTCTTCGGCGCCGTCACTAGAGCTTGCTGTCCGGAAGGCTCGGTCGGGTTCGTCCGCAGAGTCGACGGTTGAGTAGCCTGCGTCCGACCATGCGCGCGCTCGTCACCGGCTGTGCCGGCTTCATTGGATCCCACCTCACCGAGTCCCTGCTCCAGGACGGAGCGGAGGTCGTCGGGATCGACTGCTTCAACGACAACTACGGCAGACCGCAGAAACTGCGGAACCTCGAACAGGCCCGGGAGTGGGAGCGGTTCGACTTCGTGCCGATCGACCTCTCGCGAGGAGACCTCGAGGACCTCGTCCGCGAGGTCGACGTGGTTTTCCACCTTGCGGCCGAGCCGGGTGTGCGCGCGAGCTGGGGCCCGAGGTTCGACGCCTATGTACGCAATAACATCCTTGCCACGCAGCATCTGCTCGACGCCGTTCGATCCGCCTCGGGATCACGCTTCGTATATGCCTCGTCCTCGTCGGTCTACGGGCAGGCGGAGTCCTTCCCGACCCCTGAGGACGTCCTTCCAAGACCGTTCTCCCCGTACGGCGTGACGAAGCTGAGCGCTGAGCACCTATGTCAGCTCTACCACGCGAACTACGGCGTGCAGACGGTCTCCCTTCGCTTCTTTTCGGTTTTCGGTCCTCGCCAGCGCCCCGACATGGCCTTCAACATCTTCTGCCGGGCCGCTGTCGCCGGCGAGCCGCTCAGGATCTTCGGAGACGGCAGTCAAACTCGCGACTTCACCTACGTGTCGGATGTCGTCGCGGCCACGCGCGCCGCCGCCGAGCGCCCCGTCGTCGGTGGCGTCTACAACGTGGGGGGCGGCTCCCAGGTGAGCCTCTCGCGGGCGGTCGAGCTCATCGCCGAGCTTGCGGGCCGGCGCCTCGCCATCGAGCATCTGCCGCACGAGGACGGCGACGTGAAGGACACGGGCGCCGACGTGACGCGGGCCGGGCAAGAGCTCGGCTTCGAGGCGAGCGTAGCGTTCGAGGCCGGGCTGAGAGAGGAATTCGAGTGGGTGCTGGAGGCCAACCGCGCGCTGCCGCCGGCCCCCGCCTAGCGGCGTCCCGCTCCGGCTCAGCCCGGTAGCCCGCGAAGCAGTGAGAGCCAGCGCTCGGTGACCGCCGCCGGGTTGTGTGTGGCGGCGACGTAGGCGCGCACCCGCTCGGCGAGCTCATCGCGTTGGTCGCGCTCTTGCCAAAGCCGGCGCGCACCCGCCACAAAGTCCTCCCAGGAGCCCTGTGCGGAGATGCCGAGGCCGCGGGCGGCGACGCGTCCATCGGGGTCGAACGAGAGGGTGAGAGCCGGCACGCCGCGCGCCCAGGCCTCGAGAAAGACGTTTGGCATGCCTTCCGCACGAGAGGTACTCACGGAGGCGACGGCACGATTCATCCGCTCCAGCAGCTCAGGGCGCGGGAGGGTCGGCGTAATGTCGACATTGGGGAGTTCGGCCGCACGCTCTCGAACTTCTCGTAGCAGCTCGGGGGGCGTGGCGGGATCGTCGTCGCGGGCGATCATCCAGAAACGCGCGTCGGGGATGGCCCGAGCGAGCTCGAGGTACTCGAGCGGACGCTTGTAGGAAACGATCCGTCCGATCCAGAGAAAGGCCTCGGCTGGCTCGGTCGTGCGATCGGCAGGCTCGGCGAAGCTCGGGATCTCGGCCAGCCGCTGCAGCGTTGGAAAGCCTTGGCGCGCGAGTTGCCCCTGCTCGCTCGTCTGCACGACGACCGCGTCGGCCCAGCGGATCCCGAGGCGATAGAACTCGCGATTCGGCCGGTTGTCCTCGAATGACTCGAACGTCAGGTCGATGTTGTTCGCAGTCGCGAACACGAGCCGGCGCCGGTATCTGCGGCAGAACAGCGCAGCGACTCCCAGGGCCGCGGAGCCGACGCGGAACACGTACGTCGCCGCGTCGGCCTCGCGCATCGCGCGCCACACAGCCGCGAACTCCGCCAGCCGCGGCCCGACGCCACTTTGCCCCTGCAGTGGAGCACGTTCGACGACGGTCACGCCACCGCTTTCGGGAGGCCGGAGGCTGGCGACCTGGAAGACCACGTGAGCTACGTGCAGGCCCTCCCCGGCTAGGCCTTTCGCGAGCATCCCCGTCTGGAACTCCGCGCCTCCGGCCGGCTGCGCCTGCTCCGCTTCATAGAGGACGCTGGCGTAGGGCGCGTAGACGGCGACGTCGTGCCGAGGCATGGTCAGCGCCCGACGAGAACACCGAGGTGGCCGCCTGCCCCAGCGTGAGTGTCGGATCCACGGAGGACGACGACGAGCGTCATCAGGAGGATCTTGAGGTCGAGGGAGAGCGACCAGGTTCGACGTGATAGTTGTTTCCGTTCGCGTGAGGTCGCCCCTCGCGGGCCGTGCACCTAGGCCCGCCCGTGAGCCGAGACTTCACCCGGTGAAGGTCGGCGGGAGAAGTTGCTCAAACATCCAGACATAGCTCGAGCGCTTGGGACGGGAGACTACGAGCGAGATGCCCCCTTCAGCACTTCGGGAGGTACGGTAGCTTGTCGATCGCAAAGGCGAGCCGGGGGTGGCCGCGCCGCTTCCAAGCGTCTCGGCGGCCGACACCGCGTCATCCTCTCCGTGGCTTTGAGACGCCCATCGTGCGGAGATTGTACATCTCGATCTCAATGTTCCCGAGATCGCGAAGCTCCTTGAGGAGCGGCTGAGCACCGTCGAGGGAAGGGTCTACGGGCGCTGCGAAAGCTCCGTGAGGAGCTCGAGCCGCCCGCGTCGGGAGCGGCACCCATACGATGCACGCCGTGCTG
>JBBJOI010000061.1:0-10923 GCA_037721555.1 Gaiellaceae bacterium
AGCGCCGATGGTACTCGGGGCGCAAGCCCCCGGGAGAGTAGGACGCCGCCGAATTGTCTTTCTTTGCGCCAGGGGGCAGGATCCGCTCTTCGTGGATCCCGCCCCCGTAAAGACCTCAAGCCAGCCGCCTCGCGGCGTAGCCGCTACGTGGTCTGTCGGTTCAGATCGCTCAGGCTACGTGGAGGTCTGAGCGCCAGGAGGGATCGAGGTCGCGGAGACGGGCAACGCGTTCCCCCACTGGCGGATGCGTTCCGAACAGCGCTCCCAGGCCCTCGTCGGAGAACGGATCGACCGTGTAGAGCGGCTCGGTGACGACGCTCTCCGCAAAAGAGACGAGCTCGCTCGCGCGATCAAGCCGGAGGAGCGCGTCGGCGAGTCCGTGTGGCGAGCCTGCGAGCGCCGCCGCAGACCTGTCGGCCGCGAACTCCCGCTTCGGCGAGAGGAGCACGTGGACAAACGCAGCGGCCAGTGGGCCGAGGACTGCGAGGAGCGCTCGGCGGAGCCATCCTCCGATCCGGGAAAACTCGACCAGGATGTAGGCGAGCAGGACGGCGAACGTTTGAACGAGTACGTCCCGCGTGCGCACATGAGTCAGCTCGTGCGCCAGCACTCCTTCGAGCTCCGCCGGCCGCAGCGCCCCGAGGAGGCCGGTGCTCACGGCCAGAGCAGAGCCGCGCGGCCCTCGGCCCGCGACGAGCGCGCGCGGGAAGCCGTCGACGATCAGGTACAGCTTCGGCGGCAGGATGCCGAGCTTGGCCGAGAGCGTGTCCACCGTCGAACGGAGGAGCGGGTCCTCCGCGAGCGCGTACTCGCGCGCACCCAGCATCCCCAGCACAGCGCGATCGGCGTAGGCGTAGACCGCGGCGGCGGCCAGCAGCGCACAGAACGCGAAGATCGACGCCGTTCGGTACCCGCCGAGCGCCCAGCCGACCGCGCCGGAAAGACCCGCGAGCAGCGCGACGAGCAACCAGGCCTTGACGAGATTAGTGGCGGCGGCCCGCCGCATGCTCGTAGAACGCATCTCAGACCGCCTCGAGCCACCGGGGCACGCTGTGCGGCACGATCGCGGCGTCCTCGGGCGCGCCAGCCCCGGTAGCGCTGCTATCGAGGCTCCCCCGAACGAAGCGAGGGCCATTGCGCTCTCCGCACCAGTCACCACACCCCGGCGGCGAAGCGTCAGTCTGAGATGCGTTTCTAGGGCGCGTCGTCGTCGCGGTCGTCGTCGCCGAGGCCGCGCGGTGGCCAGTCGGGCTCCGGGGCGTCGCAGCGGCTGGAGCAGTGGAGAGACGCGACGTTCTGAAGAGGCACGAGGATGTGCCCGTTGAGCTCGATGTGGGGGACGTCCTCGATCGAGCAATACGCAGTGAGCACGCCCTCCTGGTACTCGCCGCCGAAGAGGGCGACCTCGATCTGCTCGCCCTTGTACTTGTTCGTGTAGTCCTCGATGGGTCGGAGCCTAGCCAAACCCGCATGAACAAGCCGTCGTATCTGCCGTAGCTGCCGCGAAATGCCGTCCCCGTGTGGTCCCGGTGGTCTCGGGATTGTCGCCAGGGTTGAAAACGCTCCTGCGGCGGATACGAGATCAGCGTCGTATTGGGGTAGGGACACGGGACACCTAAAAAGTGCGCCGGAGCTTGCCCGGCGTTGGGAGTCGGCGTAGGGTCACACCGTTTCCGACGATAAGGAGGTAGCGGTGCCGGTCGTGCTCGTTCATCAGGGAGCGGGGTTGACGAAGGAGAGCTACGAGGAGGTCGTTCGCAAGATCAGCGGCGGGAGCGGCCTCAACTCGCCTGCAGACTGGCCAGTCGAAGGCCTGTTGGTTCATTCTGCTGGAGAAGCTAAGGGCGGGTTTCGCGTTGTCGATGTGTGGGAGTCGGAGGAGGCCGCCGCGCGATTTGGAGAGAAGCTCGGTCCGACCCTGCAGGAGGCCGGCGTCACGACCGAACCGGAGGTGTACCCAGCGCACACGTTCGTCTCGGCCTAATCTTCTCGAATGGAAGCCGTTTCCGCGTCGGCTGTTGGGCCAAAGGTCCTGCTCCTCCCCCCGCAGTTTGGTGTCGGCAGGCCCGGGGTGATGGAGTGCCCCAGGCCCGCCGACTAGGCGCCCCCTGCTTCGCCGCGGCGCTGCCCGTTGCTCCGGCGGGACTCTCCCGAGTTCCCGCCGGAACCCATCGGCCCGATGACCGGCTTAAGCCGCTGACCGACAGCAGCAAATTGGCTTCTGTCTCTGGCTGCGGGCGCCTGTTTTACAGGCGGCTTACGCGACGCTTACACATCGATGTGGATTCTCACCAGGGATCCGGCTTACTTAGGAAGGGAAACTTGTCACCTTCAGAAAGGAATCAGATGAAGCTGAAGTCACGGACACGGAGATAAGACGTTCGTGGATTTCTACGGCAAGGGCAAGAAGGGCACGAAGCCCAGCGAGGGGTTTTCCCAGAAAGTAGTCTCCTGCGTCCTCCCCACTGGGCGCAGGAGACACATCTCGGTTTAGGCACTGAGTAGGCACCGGAACCACGGAACCAGGCGGGTTTAAGCCGGGATAGTCAACATATGGGCACTGATTGGGCACTCCTCGAGCTTCGACAGGCACTACTTCCGAGGCCGCTCGTCCGGAAGCCGCTCCTGGCCGAGCGCCAGCGCCCGCGGCGGCAGCGTCGCCAGGTTCGCCGCGTCCTGCTGGGCGGCCTCGGCAGGTGTGAACGGACGGTCAAGCCGAAGCCTTCCCCGCTCGTCCTCCACCTGCAGAAACACCCGCTCATCCTTTGTTGTCATCTCAGACTGCTCCTTTGGTTACGGCGTGATGCCGGTGAGGATCTCGAACGCCTGGGCGCGGACAACCGCGAACCCGTACCGCTCAACACCCCTGAACACGGTCTCGTCGGTCTGCCAGCCGGCGTCGCGGGAGGCCTCGACGACGAGCGGCGTGCGGCTGAAGAAATAGCCGCCTTGCCGGAAGTTGCCGACAATCGCAACCGACTCGTTCGTGCCGGCGCCGAGGTTCGTCGGGATGTTAGTGTCGGCCACGAGCAGACCCGACGCGAGCGCCGAGCCGAGCCCCCCTTCGAAGATGTAGCGGCCGGTCGTGTCGAGCGCGAGCTCAAACTTGACGAGGTCGCGGGGGTGGACAACCACTGTGTCGGGCTCGAGAAAGTCCTCGCGGAGCCGGCCGGTCGCCTTCAGGATCGAGTTGAAGAGCGCCGGCCCGCCCTGCCCGTCCACCGCCGCAGAGTTGACGCCGGTTGTGTTCCTGATCCCGGTCGGCTGCCCCGTACCGGTGCCCGAGATGATTGTCTGATCGACGAGGATGCCGATCGACCTGCCGAACTGGTCAGCGATCAGGTCAGCGGCGAGGCCGGCGGAGTCTGCGAGCAGCTCGTCCGAGACACGCGTCGTGCCTGCTGCCTTGTGGATCGTCGAGATCTTCTGGGTCAGCGTCCCGGTTGAGTCCGGCTTCACCCCGGCCTCGGCGACGTACTGCACGGAGACGGAGTTCCCCTCGAGCGTTACCCAGACCTCGTTCGAGTTGACATTGACGTTCGTGAACCGGCTACGCAGCGGCGAATTCGCCCGCAGCGCCGACAGGAAGCCGGGCAGAATCTGCGGATTGACCAAGTAGCCGCCGGACGCGTCTGTGCCCTCGACCCACCCCTTCGTCTGGAGGAGCCGCTGAAACGCGCCATGGTCACCGAGCGAGGACGCCTTCAGGTTCCGCAGAAACGTCGCCGCATCCGCCGAGTCGGCGGCCGGTATCGACGGCTGCAACCGAGCCTCCCGCTCAAGGAGCGAGCGGTAGCGCTCCTCCGCGAACTCGAACGACTTCGAAGCCTGCGCGTACGGCTCGTAAAAGTCGCGCTCGAGAGCCTTTACATCAGCTGTGCGAGCACCGGCCGCCTCAACAGCCTGCTTTTTCTCCGAGAACGCCGCCCAGAGGCGCGCCACCTCAGCCTTCTTCTTTCTGTGGTCCGCCTGTGCAACCTCGAGAGGCGCACTCGCATCAACAAATGGGTTCACTATTTCCTCGTTTCGATTGTGGTTCAGTCAGTGTGGCACCCGCAAAACGAAGGATCGCACTCGTGCGTTAGTCGATCGTCGATAACGTCAGTGATTTGCGTTCGCTCGTTAGTGCAATCAAGTAGAATGGTGTCGTGGTTATCAAGAGGTGCTGTTACCACTGCGGAGAGCCGCTCGAGCCGACCCGCCGACGGAACGCCATTTTCTGCAACGCCAGGTGCCTAATGCGGGCCCGCAGACGCCTCGAAGCCGGCATCGCACCCAACGCTTTTTCGAGCGGCAGCGGAGCACGACGCGGACGCCTCCGGCTCAACGAAGAAACCCGCGCCGAACGCAGGCTCCGGCTTCTCGCGATGATCGGGCACCGCACATGACCTGGCCGTCACCGAACGACGTCTCGCAATCCTGAACAAGGAGCCCCGGTAACCGTGCGAACGATCTCCCAGTATGAATTCGGCGCGCAATGCAGCATCCGGGTGCGGCTCGACTGGGTGCGCCAGGTGATGCGCCACGCCAACGAAACCGCCGGCCGGCTACACCCGATCGAGCTCGAACCCGACGCCGCCGAGTGGACCGACAACGGGCGCCTGTTGTTCTACTACCCGGACGCTTGCTACAGCGTCGACTACGAACTCACGTCCGTGTTCGAACACCGCGCGGGAACGCTAAGCCTCTACCGCCCAGACGGCACGTGCGCCGCAGTCACCCGGACGGCGGTGCCGGGCGCACCACTTGTTGCCGCCGGCCACACCGCCAGGCCATGCGAGCGGCCGGAGCGAAACTGATGTCGCGGCTACAGCTGTGGGTACATAGCGACTTGGGGGCGCGGCGGAACCTGGCCGCGCACCCCAAGTCTTCCGGCTCGCGTTACCCCTGCGAGCGCGGGTCTTTCGGCACCGCCTGCGACCAGTTCGTGTTGTCGTCGCCCCAGATCCACCTCAGGACGAGGTCGACCGGTCGCTGCGCCGCGACACAAACATCACACCGATCGCGTCCATCGCGATCACCCCACGCAACGGCACGGCCGCATGCCAGACACCTTCGCTCCTGCGTATCCACCGCTCGTCCCCCCAGACGACCGACATCCCCCACCCTTGTAGCCCTACAAGCTCAGCATGATCGACATTGAGCCGAAAGCAATCCCAGGCCAGCCAGGACGCACAAGACACGCTCGACGTCATCGACAAGCTCAAACAGAACGAGCAGGCCTCCTACACCATGGGTTTGAACTGATGCCCGCCCGCCCCTGCCTCGACTGCGGCACCCTCACAACAGGCAGCCGCTGCCCCACCCACCAGAAGGCCCGTGACCACGCGCGCAACCAACAACCCAACAAGCAGGCGCACCGCACCCAAACCCACAGGCGGCTACGGAAATGGGTACTAGCCCGAGACGGGCACGCCTGCATCGACTGCAGCTCGAGCCACGATCTCACCCTCGACTACCTCTGAAGGACCCTGAGTTTCTTGGAGGCTCCCGAACCAGGCGTCGTCCTGGGGGAAGGAGATGCTCCGGCGATGGGAGCCCCGAGGAAGTATCCGTTGGAGTTGAAGGAGCGGGCGGTGCGGCTCGTGTTCGAGTCGGGCCGGCCGGTCCGGCAGGTGGCGCGTGATCTCGGCATCCACCACGAGTCATTGCGGCTGTGGGTGCGCCAGGCGGAGGCAGACAGCGGTCGCCGACGCGATCTGCTGACGAGCGAGGAGCGCGACGAGTTGAAACGGTTGCGCAAGGAGGTCGCGGAGCTGCGTCGGGCGAACGCGATCTTGAAGGACGCATCGGTGTATTTCGCGACGGAGCTCGACCCGACCCGGCGAAGGTGACCCGCTACGTGGAGGAGCGGCGGGATGCTTTCGGGGTCGAGCCGATCTGCGAGGCGATCGGCGTGCCGGTGAGCACGTACTACGCGCGCAGATCCCGGAAGCCGTCCCGCCGCGCGCGCGAAGACAAGAAGCTCGTCGCGGAGATCCACGCCGCTCGTGTCGGCTACCGGCGCGTCTACGGCGTGCGCAAGACCTGGAAGCAGCTGAAGCGGAACGGCGTCGAGGTCGGTCGCGACCACGTCGCGCGGCTGATGCGCGCTGAAGGGCTCGAAGGCGTGCGCCGCGGCAAGAAGAAGCGGACGACGATCCCGGACGAAGCGGCGCTCGAGCGGGCGCGCGACCTGCTCCAGCGCGACTTCAACGCAACGGCGCCGAACGAGAAGTGGGTTGCGGACATCACCTACCTCAGGACCTGGAACGGCTTCGTCTACCTCGCCTTCATCCTCGACTGCTACAGCCGGATGATCGTCGGCTGGCAGCTCGCGACGCACCTGCGCAGCGAGCTCGTCCTCGACGCGCTCGAGATGGCCAACGGGTTGCGAACACCAGACGCGAGACTGATCGCGCACAGCGATCGCGGCTCCCAGTACACCAGCCTCGCCTACACCGACCGGCTCGACCAGCTGGGCGTCGCGCCCTCGGTCGGCTCGCGAGGGGATGCGTACGACAACGCGATGGCCGAAGCGTGGGTAGCGACCTTCAAGACAGAACTCGTCGACGGGCGCCGCCGCTTCCCCAGCTTCGAGCACGCCGAGCACGAAACGCTCAACTGGATCAGTTTCTACAACACTGAGAGGCTGCATGAAGAACTCGGTGACTTGCCGCCCGTGGAGTACGAGGAAATGAATTACAAGACAGACAACATCAGAACCTTGTCAGCCAAATAGAAGAGCCTCTACGAAACCCAGGGCGCTTCAGCCAGCAAGACGTGGTGGGCGCCCTCGTCCTTGTTGCGAGGGGCTATCCACTTGACGCGGTGAAAGCGGCTATCGCCCTGTACGTCGGCCGAGAGGTAGCAGAAGACGGTCAGCCGCCACCACCATTGCCACCATCGCCACCACCGTCACCGTAGTTCGGCTTGTCGAGCCAGGCAAGCAGTCGTTTCAGGTTCCCCCAGACCCACGCGAACACGGCGCAACCTTAGAACACCGGCCATCTATAAGCTTTCCTTATGCGTCTGCTTGCCATCCCTCGATTTTGGCGAACCCATCCGGCTCAGCGGGCGGAGCATGAGCAATGGCAAGGGGTAGAGGCGGATCGAGTACTTGGGGTGACGTTCTTCTACCCCGCGCACGGTCGGAATTGAAGGCTGACCGCACCCCCCAGGCGTTCGACGATGCCATGGATCGGACCGTTCGATTCGCTGGACGACGTCGAGCTGCTATTGACGACCGACCCCGTTGAGCTGCCCAGTTTTCTCGTCGAGGTTCCCAACGTTGACCACTACCTCACGGCGAACGACGAGCGCAACGATGGCTAGCGCGTCGATCACCACGAGGACAACGAGCGCCGGCGAGCGCCGCTTCCACGTCCGCTACCGGCTCGGCGGGCGCGCCTACCCGGTCGAGCATGGCGGCTCGTTCGGGACGCTCCGGGAAGCCCGGCTTCGGCGTGACCTGATCGCCGGCGAGCTCGCGGCCGGACGCAACCCGGCCGGTTTGCTGCAGGCGATGCAGACGACCGCCGTCACGAACAAGATCGTCACCGTGAGCGAGTGGGGGGAACGGTTCCTCGCCGCCCGGATCGACATCGACGTGAACACGAAGAAGAACTACGCCTCAGCGATCCGGCGGATTTCGGAGACGTTCGGCGACCGTGACCCGGACACGATCACCGCGACTGAGGTGGCCGAGTGGGTCGCGCTCCTCGCCGCGACCCGGAAGCCGGGGACGCTGCAGCAGTGCCTGATCGCGTTCCGGCTTCTCCTCGACCACGCTGGCGCCGACCCGAACCCTGCGCGTGACCCGCGGGTGAAGTTGCCGAAGCGCGTTCGTGAGGAGCCGGCGCCGCCGAGTGGGGAGCACATGCTTGCGATCCTCGACGCGCTCGGGCCGAAGTGGAGGCTCCTGTTCATGGTGATCGAGCAGGGCGCCCTGCGGCTCGGCGAAGGCGTGGGCTTGACATGGGGCGACGTCGACCGGGCCGGGCTCCGGCTCCGGCTGCCGCGGTCGGCGACGAAGCGTGACCGGGCCCGCTGGGTTTACCTCCCGGAGTGGCTGATCGCCGCGATCCAGCAGACCTGCCCCTTCGACGATCGCACACCGGAGCGGCACGTGTTCCAGGGAATCACCGAGGCGTCCGCCTATCAGGCGATGCTCCGCGCCTGCCAGACCGCCGGCGTCCCCCACTACCACCCGCATGATCTCCGCCACCGGCGGATCACCATCTGGCACCAGTCGGGGGTGCCGGCGCGGGAGCTCGCGGAGCGGGCCGGCCATGCAAGGCCGTCGATGAGTCTGGACGTGTACTCGCATGTGATGCCCGCCGACGAGATCGCCGCGGACAAGTTCCAGTCACTGCTACTCACCGAGAGGAGGTGAAAAACACATGAAGCAGACGATTGATGTCACGACCGCCGATGGTCCGTTTGGACTGTCGACCAGCGCGAATACTGTTCCCTCGAGGGAGGGATTTCGCCGACCGACTTGCGCACCGATCTAGAGCGCGGCACGACACGCGCGGGGGAGCCGCAGCTCCCATGCAGTGTGCTTGAAGGGCCGTTCCGTCTGGTTCATCCCGCGGGGGGGGTGAACCAGACGGGACGGCCCTTTCGTTTGGTTCTGTAGCGGCCACGCCGCACGGAGTCCGGGACGTGCCGCGGCAAATGTTGCGTCCACCTCGAGTCCGGGCCGCTTCCGCAACTTATTTCTCGAGCGTCCGTCTCATCACGTGCCGCGGTGAGACGGATCTTTCTTTCAATGTTGTCGAGCGGTGGTCGATGGTTAGGGGGAATGTTGGAGCAGCCGAAGCCTGTGGTGGTCGGGTCAGTCCACGAAAACGACACCTACTTCCAGCATCAGATCGACGCTTGCGACGGTGCTTTACGTCGACTAACCCAGCTCCCGCAGCCGCCGTACGCCGCGATCGAGGCACTCCTTCTTGCGCGGCACGTGGCCGGGCAAAAGCTTGCCGAGGTTCGTCTGATCACGACGTGAAGTTTTGCGCCGCGCGCTGGAAGCGGGTAGGCGTCGGCGCCCTCGAAGAACGTGGGCGATCCCGGAAATCGGGTCCGCGAACGAGACGGCTAGGTTTGCGAGGACGCTGAGCGACTCGCTGCCGCCCCAGCCGTCGATTCCGCCCTCTTCTTCGAGCTCCGGGTACACCTCCATGTAGGCGGAATCAGCGGCTTCCAGAGGTTGGGCGCTTCCCTATGGTGCGCGAGGCGCTAGACGTCGCTCGCGGGGCGATGGCTGACTAGCCTGTGGTTGCGGCACGAATCGGGCTCCTACGGGAGCCCTTTTCGCTGCCGCGGTGTGGTCCCGGTGTGGTCTCGAGCGTCAGGAACGGCCGCAAACCCGGATGGACACACGAACCTTGTACTTGTTCGTGTAGTCCTCCATCAGTGCTCCGTTCCGAAAGTTCGTGGTCGTTTGGGGGAGTGGCCAGGTGTGAGCCGGTCGTGGACGGTTCCCGCGCGCGTGCTGGTGGCACGTGTGCGGGTGCCGGCTGACGCCAGGCCCGGCTGGACGCCCCCAAAGCCCAAGGGAGTTGCGGAACGGAGCACTAGAGAGCCGAGTCTAGCCGCCTCAACCGTTCGTCCTCGAGGCGGAAGACAGTGACGTCGCAGTTGCCCACAGGCGCCTCCACGCGGCGCGCATCCGCGTAGGAGACCGACGCGGCGGCCGCGAGCGCCGCCCGCATCGGCCCGCCATGCGTCACGACGAGCACGCGCCCGCCCGGGTGGCGCGCTGCCACCTCGGCGAGGACGGCGAGGACGCGCGCGCCGAGAGCCTCATAGCTCTCGCCGTCGTCCCAGCCATGATCGAACTCGAGCCAGCGGCGAAAACCGTCCGGGAACCGCTCCTCGATCTCGATCCTCGTCAACCCGGACCAGGAACCGACGTCCACCTCTCGAAGCCCTGCCACTGTCTCGACCGGTAGACCCAGGCTCCGTGCAACGATCTCCGCCGTCTCGTGCGCGCGAAGGAGCGGGCTCGCGTACACCGCCTCAATCTCCTCCGTGCGCAGCCGCTCGGCGAGCGCCTCGGCCTGCTTGCGCCCGGCCTCGTTCAACGTCGTGTCTGCGTGTCCCTGAAAGCGGCTTTCGCGGTTCCAATCCGTCTCGCCGTGTCGGGCCATCAGGATCGTCGTCACGGCGGCCGATACTCTAGCCCGATGGACTTGGGCCTAGCCGGGCGCGCGTGCGTCGTCACAGGGTCGACCAGCGGGATCGGGCTCGAGACAGCTCGCGTCCTGATCGACGAGGACGCTCTGGTCGTCACCTGCGCTCGCGGAAAGGCACCGGGGGTGGGGGAGGTCCTCCATGTCGAGGCCGACCTGTCGGAGCCAGGTGCCCCGGAGGTGGTGATCGAGGCGGCGGTACAGGCGCTCGATCGGCTCGACGTGCTCGTGAACAACGTCGGCTTTGCCGTTCAGACCCGTTTCGAAGCGGTGACAGACGAAGACTGGGACGCGATGTGGCAACTGAACGTGATGAGCTATGTGCGCGCCACCCGCGCCGCGCTGCCGCACCTACGCGAGACGCACGGCTCGATCGTGAACGTCTCGTCGACGGCCGGGAAACGCCCGTCAACGAGCATGCCGCACTACTCGGTCACGAAGGCAGCCGTCCTCTCCCTGTCACGGCTCGTGGCCGATACGTACGCCGGCGTCGGCGTTCGCTGCAACGCGGTCACGCCAGGACCGACCGCGACGGAGGCATGGCTGGCGGAAGGCGGCCTCGCCGATCAGGCCGGCGGCAGCCGTGAGGATGTGCTCGTGCAAGTTGGCGCCGGACGCCCGCTCGGACGGTTCGCGCAGCCAGTCGAGATCGCGGCCGTGATCGCCTTCCTCGCCTCCGACAGGGCCTCCTACGTCACCGGTGCCGCCTGGAGCGCCGACGGCGGCACCGTCCCGATCATCGTCTAGA
>JBBJOI010000024.1:0-35311 GCA_037721555.1 Gaiellaceae bacterium
GCGCCCGCGTCGCCAGGCGGCACGATCGGCACGCCGGCGGCCGACGCCACGCGCTTGGCGGCGAGCTTGTCGCCGCCGAGCCGGAGTGCCTCGGCCGGCGGGCCGATCCAGACGAGGCCGGCGTCCACCACAGCCTCGGCGAAGTCGGCGTTCTCGGCAAGGAAGCCATAGCCGGGGTGGACGGCGTCGGCCCCGCTCTCCCGAGCCGCGCGCACGTGCTCCTGGGGGTCGAGATAGCTCGTGATCGGGACGGTCTCGCCCGCAGAGCGCACGTGGAGCGACCCGACGTCGTCGGGCGCGGCAACGGCGACAGTGTCGATCCCGAGCTCGCGGCACGTCCGGAAGACGCGCACGGCGATCTCGCCCCTGTTGGCGACGAGGAGGTTGCGGATCACCCCCCGATCGTAGAGGGCGGTGCTAGCCTCCTCCGCCTGATGCGGCGTAGCCTCCTCATCTGTGCGCTCGTTCTCGCGAGCGCCGTGCCTGCGGGTGCCGGAACGCTTTTCGTGATCGATGGCCGCGGCTGGGGCCACGGCATCGGCATGAGCCAGTACGGCGCGAGAGGGTTTGCTCACGCGGGGTGGCGGTACCCGCGGATCCTCGCCCACTACTACCGCGGCACCGACCTGCGGACGCTGCCCGGCCGGCAGGTTCGCGTCCTGCTGCTCGAGGGACGCGCGAGCGTCATCATCGGCTCGTCGAAGCCATTCCGCCTCGTCGACGCTCGAGGGCGCAAGCGGACGCTGAAACCCGGTAGTCGCAGGTTCGTCGTGGCCAGGCGCAAGGGGCTCGTCTTCCCGCTCCGGCTGGTGCCCGGGGCCTCGCCCTTGCGGCTCGACGGCAAGGCGTACCGCGGCACGCTCAAGGTGCACCGGGTGGGCGGCGGTCTCACCGTCGTCAACCGGCTCCCGCTCGACCGCTATCTCCGCGGCGTTGTCCCGTGGGAGATGCCGTACGAATGGCATCCGGAGGCGCTGAAGGCCCAGGCCGTCGTTGCGCGCTCCTACGCCCTCGCCACGCTCAAGCCGGGAACCCACTTCGACGCCTGGTCGGACACTCGGAGCCAGGTCTATGGCGGGATCGCGGCAGAGAAGGTGTCGACCAACAGGGCGATCGCCGCGAGCAGGGGGCGCGTGCTCATGTGGCAGGGACGCGTGGCAACCACGTTCTACCACTCGACGTCAGGCGGCCGGACGGCTGCGGTTGCCGATGTGTGGCCGAAGGCGACGCCGCAGCCCTATCTCACGTCGGTGCCGGATCCGTTCGACCGGCTCTCGAAGCACCATCGCTGGGAACCCCTGGTGCTGACGCCGGAGGACGTCGCGCAGAGGCTCAGGGCGAGTGGTGTCCGCGACCTGCTCGTCGCGAGAACTCCCTCGGGCCGCGCGGCAGCTGTCTCCCTGAAGGCACGTCACGGCTTTCGCACGATCCTCGCCCAGGACTTCCGTCGCGAGCTCGGGCTGCGCTCGACGTGGTTTGCCGTGCGCGTGCTCAACCTCGATCCGCGGCCGCAGAAAGCTGCGGTGAAGGGGACGCTGAAGCTGAGGGGCTTCGTCCGCGGACTCCCCAAAGTGCGACTCGAGCAGCAGGTGAACGGCGGCACCTGGAAGGTCGTCGGCCGGGTGCGACCGCTCCAGAACGGTCGCTTCACGATGCGGGTGAAGCCAAGGCGGACGACGAGCTACCGGCTCGCGACGCGGCAGGCCGCGGGAGCCACCATTACCGTTACTGCCCGCTAGGCGGACGCTCGACGCTCCAAGTCGGCCGCCGGCGCTCGAGGAACGCGCGCAGACCCTCCTGCCCCTCCTCGCTCGTCCGTCGTTCGGCGATCCGCCGCGCCGTGTCGGGTCCATCAGGGCGATCCAGCACGAGCCGCTTGGCGTGACGGGTCGCACGAGGTCCGGCGCTACCGAGCTCGGCGAGGATGTGGTCAAGGGCGCCGTCGAGATCCTCCGCGACCTCGTGCACGAGTCCGATGCGCAACGCAGTGTCGGCGTCGAAGCGCTCGCCGGTGACGAAGAGGCGACGTGCCCAGCTCGGACCGATCTTGGCCAGAGCGAAGGGTGAGATGACGGCCGGGATGATTCCAAGCTTCACCTCCGAGAAGGCGAACACGGCCGCGGCCTGCGCCAGCGCGATGTCTGCGCAGGCGACAAGACCCGCGCCGCCGCCGAGCGCGTGACCCTGGACTCGTGCGATCACGGGCGCTGGGCAGCGGTCGATCGCCTCGAGCATGCCGCGGAGCGCGTTCGCGTCGGCAACGTTCCGGTCGTAGTCGAGGTCGACCGAGGCGCGCATCCACCCGACGTCGGCTCCCGCGCAGAAGCTCGGGCCGTCGCCGGCGAGGACGACGGCGCGCGACCTGCCGACGTCGACGAACGCCTCCGCCAGTTCCGCGATCAGCCCGGCATCGAAGGCGTTTCGTGTCTCCGCGCGTGCGAGCGTGATCCGGAGAACGCCGTCGTCACGCTCGACTCGAAGCGCACTCATGAGTGTGCAGCTTAGAGTCGCAGCATGCTCGGGGGGACATCGGCCGCGGCACCTCCGCCGCTCGCGGAGCTGAGGGCCTGGCTCGAATCGTCGTAGCCGGCGCCGGGGCCATCGGGGCTTCGATCGCGTACCATCTCGCACTCGCCGGGGCCGACGACGTCGTGCTGGCGGACGTGGGGGTGATCGCCGGCGGTGCCACCGGGAAGGCGATGGGCGGCGTCCGCCAGCAGTTCACGACCGAGGCGGAGGTGCGGCTCGCACAGGCGAGCGTGCAGCTCTTCCGTGAGCTCGGCCCGCCGCTCTTCGAGGCCGTCGGCTACCTCTTCCTCGCGACGACGGTGGCCGGCGTCGCCGAGCTCGAGCAGCGACGGCTCGTCCAGGCTGACTTGGGCGTGCCGGTCGAGCACGTCGACCCCGCCTGCATCCGCGGCCTGCACGTAGACGACGTCCTGAGCGCAGTCATCTGCCGCGCGGACGGGATCGCGGACCCCCCGGCCGTGACCCATGAGCTCGTGCGGCGGGCCGCCGGGCTCGGAGTGGAGGTGCGCGAGCGCACGGACGCGCTTCGACTACCCTCCGACATGCTCGTGATCGCGTGCGGTACGCACTCCCGCGCGATCGGGCTCGCCCTGGACGTCGACCTTCCCGTCCGCCCGCTCGTGCGTCAACTCGTCGACGTCGGCCCCGTACGCGACCTGCCGCTCGACCTGCCGATGACGGTCGAGGAGTCGGGCTTTCACTTCCGCCGGGTCGGCTCCGACCGGCTGCGGCTCGCGATGGGGGAGCTGGAGCCTCGGTGGGACGGTCCGGAGGAGCCGGATCCCGCGCTGACGACGGACTGGCGCCGCCGGTTGACCGCGCGCTACCCGCCCGCGGCCGGAGCGCCGGTGGTCTGCGCCTGGGCGGGCCTCTATGACATGACCCCGGACGCACACCCGGTCCTCGGCTTCGTCGGCGGAGGCGTCTATGCCGCGTGCGGGTTCTCGGGGCACGGCTTCATGCAGTCGCCGGCGGTCGGAGAGGCGGTCGCGGCGGAGCTGCTCGGCCTGACGCCGCCGTTCGACCTGTCCCCGTACCGTCTGGAGCGCTTCGACGAGGGCGTCCTCTTCCCGGAGACACTTGTTCTCTAGCCGGTCCGGGAGTTATTCGAACGCGAGTCCCAGTCGGGAGAGCTCCTCGTCGGCATAGCGCCCCTCGACTGTCGCTTCCAGGTCGAACTCCTCGATGAGATCCGGATCCTTGCCGATCAGCTCGCGCGCCCGGCTCGGCAGCTGCTGGTCCGCCGCCCGGCGGGACTCGAACAGGTAGAAGGCGCCCCACCGGCCTCCGGCTGCGTCGGAGATCCAGGCCTTGAAGCGCAGCCCCTCGATCTCCTCGAACGCTTCCACCGACTCGTCGCGCAGGTACCGCCGCAGCTCCTCGATCGTCGTCTTCGAGTCGGCGAGGCTCCACAGCACGATGCGAACGATCACGAGCCTCGCCCTACTCGCCGCGAAGCTTGTCGACGACGTACCGGGCGTACCAGGCCGGCCAGTCGGCATCCGGACGCCCAAGTCCCTGCTCGTACTCTGCGTGAGCCGCCTCGGCTTCCCGCAGCAACTCGGCGAGACGTTCCACCGACAAGTCCATGGCCTCTCCTTTCACATCCGGAAGATGCCGAACGTGCTCTCGGGAATCGGAGCGTTGAGCGCAGCCGAGATCCCCAGCGCCAGCACCCGCCTGGTGTCGAGCGGGTCGATGATCCCGTCGTCCCAGAGACGAGCCGTCGAGTGGTACGGATTTCCCTCCGCCTCGTACTTCGCCCGGATCTCGTCGGGATCAGCGTCGCCGACCATCGAGAGCACGGTTGCCGCCTGCTCGCCCCCCATCACGGAGATACGGGCGTTCGGCCACATCCACAGTTGCCGCGGCTCGTATGCACGACCGCACATCGCGTAGTTGCCCGCTCCGAACGAGCCTCCGGTGACGACGGTGAACTTGGGCACGTCGGCACAGGCGACCGCCATTACGAGCTTCGCACCGTCACGGGCGATGCCGCCCGCCTCGTATTCCTTGCCGACCATGAAGCCGGTGATGTTCTGGAGGAAGACGAGCGGAACGCGGCGCTTGCACGCGAGCTCGATGAAGTGCGCCCCCTTCTGCGCCGACTCGGCGAAGAGCACCCCTCTGTTGGCGAGGATCGCGACGGGGTAACCCTCAATCCGCGCGAACCCGCAGACGAGCGTCTCGCCGTACAGCGCCTTGAACTCGGCGAAGCGGCTTCCGTCGACGAGCCGCGCGATCACCTCCCGGGCGTCGAGCTCGTGCTTGAAGTCCTCCGGGACGAGTCCGTACAGCTCGAGCGGGTCGAGGGCAGGCAGCTCCGGCGGCGCCAGCTCCCAGGGAAGCTCCTTTCGCCGGTGCAGGTTGCGGACGATCTGCCTCGCAAGCGCGAGCGCGTGCTCGTCGGAGGTTGCGTAGTGGTCGGCGACGCCCGAGCGGCGGGTATGGACGTCGGCACCGCCGAGCTCTTCGGCGGTCACGTCCTGTCCCGTCGCGGCCTTCACGAGCGGTGGGCCGCCGATGAAGATCGTGCCCGTCCCTCGAACGATGATCGTCTCGTCGCACATGGCCGGCACGTAGGCCCCGCCTGCGGTGCAGGAGCCCATCACGACGGCGATCTGGGGAATACCCGCGGCGGACATGCGAGCCTGGTTGAAGAAGATCCGGCCGAAGTGCTCGCGGTCGGGGAAGACTTCGTCCTGCAACGGCAGGAATGCACCCCCTGAGTCGACGAGGTAGAGGCACGGCAGGCGGTTCTGCCGTGCCACCTCCTGTGCGCGAAGGTGCTTCTTCACGGTCAGCGGGAAGTAAGAGCCGCCCTTCACGGTCGCGTCGTTGGCGACGAGGACGCACTCCTGACCCTCGACGACGCCGATGCCGGTCACGATTCCCGCCGACGGCGCCGCGTTGTCGTAGATGCCCCAGGCCGCCAGGGCATTCAGCTCGAGGAAGGCCGAGCCGGGGTCGACGAGCCTGTCGATCCGCTCGCGGGCGGGGAGCTTGCCGCGCGAGCGGTGCCGCTCGAGCGCTCGCTCGCCACCGCCAGCGGCCACCTCGGCCGAGCGCTTCCGCAGCTCCCCGACGAGGCGCTCCAGCCGCTGCGACCGGCTCTCGAAGGTCTCGTCACGCTCCACCTGCGAGGTCAGGAGAGCCACGCGGTGGAGCGTAGCGATACCGTCGGCCCGTGCTGTGCTTCGTCCACGGGCTCGGCGTCGGCCAGGCGTATTTCGATCCGCTCGCGCGGGAGCTCGGGGGTCTGCAGCTGCGGCCTGACCTGCGGGAGCAATTACCGATCCCGGAGCTGGCGTTGAAGCTCGAGGAGCAACTCGCCGCACCCGCACTCCTGATCGCGAACTCGATGGGCTGTCAGGTCGCCTGCGAGCTGGCTCTGCGCAGGCCGGAGCTCGTGCAGGCACTCGCTCTCATTGGCCCGACCGTCGACCCGGGCGCCCGGAGCTTCCTCCGCTACGGTCTTCGCCTCGTGCTCGACGGCTGGTTCGAGCCTCCGAAGCTCACCGGCATCGTCATTCGCGACTACCTGCACCGGGGGCCTGCCGCCCTCGTTCGACAGGCGCGCTTCGCGCTCGCCGACGCCGTCGAGGAGCGGCTGCCCGCGATCGAGGTTCCGGCCATCGTCCTCCGCGGCGCCCACGACCCGTTGTGCCCGGCACCCTGGGCGCAGCAGGCTGCTCTCCTCCTGCGCACCCGGCTCGTCACGATCGCCGGCGGAGGGCACGCGGTGCACTACTCGCACCCGAAGGCGGTGGCGGAGGAGATCAGACGCCTGGCTCGCCTCGCAGAAACTGGAGCAACTCGCGGCTGAACGCCTCTGGTCGGTCGGACATCGGCACGTGCCCGGCGCCTTCGACGATGCGGATGCTCGCGTGCGGCACGGCACGGGCGATCTCCTCGGCGTCGCGGCGTGGCACGAGCGGGTCGTTCTCTCCGAGCAGCACGAGCACCGGCGCCTCCACGGAGGCGAGGTCGCTCCGGATGTCGGCCGTGAGCAGTGCGAACGCGGCCGAGGTGATCGTGACAGGCCCCGACCGCGCTGCATCGCGCACGAGCAGCGCCAGGAAGCTGGGTCGCGACGCGAGCAGCGCTCGCAGGAGCGGGCCGGTGGCTGCGAACGGCGTGCGCCCGGGAATGCCCGTTGGCGCGACGAGCACCAGCCGCCTCACGGCCTGAGGGTGGCGCGCGGCGAGACGGGCACACAGGAGGGCCCCGAGCGAATGGCCCACGACATCGGCGGGCCCGATCGCAGCAGCTTGAGCCCAGCGTGCGAGCCAGTCGAGCGCCGAGTCGAGGTCGAAGCGCTTCACGCCGGGGATGCGGCCGAAGCCGGGCAGGTCGAGGAGGTGTACGTGGTGCTCGCGCGCGAGCGCGGGCAGCACGGGGCGCCACCAGCGCCAGGAGCCGGCGAGCCCGTGGACGAGCACGAGCGGCGGGCCTGAACCGATGCTGCGCCACCGAACCGGTACCGCGTCGACGGACACGATTCGTTGCTTGGGCCGCATTGCGGGACTGTAAAGCCGGACTCAACCCCACACGCGCCGGATCGAACTCGGCTCTGGTAGGAAACGTGTCGTGGAGTGGCACGAAGCGGTAGCGATCGCGGCGCGGGCACACAGGCATCAGCGCGACCGCAGCGACATCTTCGAGCTCGCGCATGCGGTGCAGGTCGCCTCCGCGCTCGGTGACGGCGCGTCCGCCGACGAGCTCGCAGCAGCCGTGCTCCATGACGTGCTCGAGGACACCTCGTGGACGGCGGACGACCTGCGCCAGGCGGGCGTTCCAGCCGTCGTCGTCTCGGCGGTCGAGCACGTAACGCGGATCGAGAAGCCGGAGCAGGAGACCTACCGGGCCTTCATCGACCGAACAGCGGGGGCGGACGGGGATGCGGATCGCACGCCGGGTGAAGCTCGCAGACTTGCTCACGAACATCGAGCGGATCCGGACGCTGCCCGAGGCCGAAGGGATGCGCCAGAAGCGCTACCTGCCTGCGGTGGAGACGATCCGGAGCGCGATGCGAGACCGGGACGAGCTGTAGAAGCTTCTCTAGCGAACGAAGAACGGCCTGCTCACGCGCAGGCTCGTCCGCTTGGCGTTCATGCTCGCCGCCAACCGCACCGCGTAGACGTAGCGGCCCGGCCGGAGCCGCTGCGACGGGAAGCGCAGGCGCGGCTTCCAGCCTGCGCGGATCAGCCCGTCGGCGGTCAGGATCGCCCGCTCCGCCCGGCGCGACGTGAGCCGGCGGATCGTCTTCTCCGCGGCGGGGAGCCGGAAGATGGCGGCCGTATAGGTCGCTTCCTCGGCCGCTGAGACGCTGAACCCCCAGTCGCGCCGCACGCGAGGCATCCGGCGGACTGCTCCGAACACCGCCTTCGCTCCCACGACGCCGCTCACGTGCCGCCAGGTCAGAACCTTTCCCGTGCAGCCCCTGCGGGCGCGGGCGATGCTCCGCCGAACCGTCTCGTACGCGGAACGCGCGCTGCCGTCCGCACGGAGGAGGCCCGACTGGAAGCGCTCGAGGTCCGGGTCGTCCTGCAGGTGCAAGAGGTAGAGCCCGGAGATGCTGCTATCGCAGCTGGCGAGCTCGATCAGCTTCGCGTAGTTGGCGGCCTGGGCCGCGTCGCTCGTGGCAGTTGCCGTCTCGCGGCCGAAGTAGGCCGCTCGGGAGCTGTCGGGCACCTTCGCTTGCCAGCCGATCTCGTCGATGCGGAGCTTCAGACCCTGCTCCACGGTCGGCTGGCCCGTTCCCGCGAACGCATCCCAGAGAGCCTGCTTGACGCGCGCGAGGTTGACGAGCCCAGTCCGCGGCCACCTGTCGCCGACGAGGGCGGAGTCGCCGTCCGAACGCGGATAGGGATGCAGGCCGAGCTCGTCCATCAGCGGTGTGCGGCGGCCGCTGGCCCGGTAGGCCGCTCCGAGGTCGCGCAGGAAGCGGACGGGGGAGGTGGAGGCGTTCGAGCGTGCGAAGGGGAGATCGTTGCCTCGGCCCGAGAGGCCGAGCCCGATCACCCGGATCGCGGGATTGACGCTCTTCAGCCCGTCGTACGAGCGCGCGAGCAGCTCGACGTAGCTCGCGGCGGCTGCTCCGCGACCGGTCGGAGCGAACTGGGGCTGCCAGAACCGCGGCTGGTTCGGCTCGTTGCCCACCACGTACTCCCGCACCTGGGGGTACGTGCGTGCGAGCAACTCGAGGAATGCGGCGAACTCCTCGGCCGCTCCCGGCGAGGCGGTCAGCGCCGTTGGGTTGAGGGCGTAGACATGGAAGACCACCTTCACGCCCTGTGCGTGCGCGGCGGGCAGCGCCCGATCGAGGAAGGATTTCTCGACGATGGTGCGCGGCCGGTCCGGGTTCCAGTCGACCCGGATCCGGTTCTCCGTCATCCCGAGGCCGCGGAGCTGGCGGTAGAAGGACGCTGGATTCTCGGCGTACTTGCCCGCATCGTCGGCGATGCCAAAGCGCGCCGCGTGCGCGGCCGGCGCAGCGAGCAGCATTGTCAGTGTGAGCGCAACTCCGATGAAGGCGCGCTGCATGGGTTTCCTCGGTCGTCTCAGAACTGCGCCTCCCGAAGTGGGGCAGTATGGCAGCAATCGAGCCGATCCAAATGAATCCGGGGATCTAGTCTGCGCCGGATCGAGGATCGGTCGACCGTCGGCACGACGAGGAGCGGTTCTGCGAGGGTCGTCTCGCAGCCGGCACGCATCAATCACCGCAGGCCGCCAGCACGAGCACGAACACGTACACGAACACGTGGGCGGCGACCACACGTGCCTGGCGCCTCGGCGGCATGAGCCAGATCTTGACACGCATGGTTCGGGGTCAGTCCCTTCCGGGTCAGGATCGTTCGGCTGCCAGGTCGCGTCGGGGTGTATCCCGTTGCCCGTACGCTCCGGTGGGTGAAGACCCGGCCGGAGGAGCTCGAAGAAGGCGATCTCCTGCAAGCTCTCGCCGAGAGTTGGGGACTCGAGGTCGAGGTTGCCGAGTACGCTGAAGTGGGGTTCGGCAGCCATCACTGGTTCGTGACGGACACGGGTGGAACTCGCCGGTTCGTCACCGTGGACGACCTCGATCACACGCCCTGGCTCGGCGACACGCGTGAGGCGGCATTTGCTTCTTTGAGGCGGGCGTTCGATACCGCTGTGGCCCTTCGCGAGGATGGCCTCAGCTTCGTCGTCGCTCCGATCCCGACGAGTCGCGGCGAGACGGTGCGGCGGATCGGCTCGCGCTACACGGTCTCTCTGTTCCCGGTCGTCGATGGGCACGGCGGGCAGTTCGGCCGCTATGACTCCGCCGACGAGCGCGCCGCAGTCGTGGCGATGCTGGCTCGACTCCATGCAGCTACCGCTGCGGCCGGCGGCGTTGTCCGAACGGCCGAGATCTGTGTGCAGGGTCGCCGGCAGCTTGAAGAAGCCCTGCGCGAGGTTCATACGGCGTGGGCTGGCGGGCCCTTGTCCGATCCCGCGCGGCGCATTCTCGCCGCTCACGCGTCCGATGTCGCCGCGCTGCTCGCTGCAGGAGTGCGTCTGGGTGCAGAAGTAGCGGCACGCAGCACCAACTGCGTCGTCACTCATGGCGAGCCGCATCCCGGCAACGTCATGCGGTCGGGTGAGAACCTCCTGCTCGTCGACTGGGACACGGTGGCACTCGCCCCGCCCGAACGTGATCTCTGGCTGGTGGTCGGCGACGGGCGAGCCGAAGTGGACTCGTACACGGCCGCGACCGGTCATTCCGTGGACGCGAACGCGATCGCGTTCTTCGGGCTTGCATGGGAGCTCGCCGACCTGGCGGCCTTCATCGACCTCTTGCGCTCGTCGCCTCGCCCAACAGAGGAGACGGAGGTGGCCTACGGGGCGCTGACGCACTGCGCGACGATCCGCGAGCGGTGGGGGTCACTCCTCGGATAGAGACATCAGGCACGCGGTCGCATCACTTTCTTCCTCACCCAACAGCGCATCTACCTCGGCAAGCTCCTCGTCCACGACGGATCGCGTGGCGAGGCAGTTTTACGAGTTCCTTACTTGCTGGGCGAGTAAGCGCTCCTCCGCCGGGTACTCCTTAACTCAGGTGGGCGCGACGGAGTGGGGGGCGTCAATGCGGCATGGGGTCGAAGAGGCGTTCTCCGGCGCGCCCACCTGCTTAACCGGGGTCGAGGGAACCAGTGTCGGCGGTTGGGCATAGCGCGCCCGACGTAACTACTGCACGGGCTCGGCGCACGCTGCCGTTTGTCGCCGAGACGTCACGAGCAGTTCGCGGTGGCGAATTCGAACATCGTGCCGCCCGTCCACTCGCGGCGCTACCTTCGGCTCATGTTGCGCACACTTGCGGCGACCTTCGCCTCGCCGTGACTGCTGAGACGAGCCTCCGCGAGATCACCGGGGAAACGGTGCGGCTGATCACAGCCCTCGACGTAGCCGCCGAGCAGCAGGGCCTCGTCACTGCCAACAGCGTGTCGATTGCGGAGGCCTACTTTGAGCCCAACGCGTGGTTTCGAGCGATCTACTGGGGCGACGAGCCTGCAGGCTTCGTGATGATTTGGCGCGACCCACAGGAGCGGGTGTTCTACATCTGGCGGTTCATGGTCGACGCGCGCTTTCAACGGCAAGGCATCGGTCGTCGCGCACTCGACTCTTGTTGGCTGAAGCGCGTGCGGACGGCGTCCCTGAGGTGAAGCTGTCCGTCGTACCCGGTGAGCGCGGGGCTATGGCCTTCTATGAGAGGTTCGGTTTCACGGCGACAGGAGTCGAGCACGACGGTCAGGCCGAGATGCGGCTTCCGCTCGACTAGACGCGCTGCCGATAAGGGATGCTGTCCGCTTGGCCCAAGGGCCAAGGAGGTCCCAAGACACATGACAGCTCATCGTTGTACTGTCGTAGGCCCCAAGCGACAGGAGGCCGGCAGTGTCATCGACAGGTGCGGTAACACGGGATGACCAATCTCTGACTCGAATCGCGATCGGGCTCGCCGCCGCCACGGTCGTTGCATGGGTTGTCCTGGCGGCGTTGGATCACGATGGAGCCGGATGGATCCTCCTGCCGGTCCTGGGGCTCGCTGCGGCGCTGGCCGCATGGCGAGCAGGGGGCACTTCGCCGAAGCAGAACATGCGCGCCTTCGTGGCGTTCGTCATCGGCGTGGTGGCCATCCTCGTCTTCGTGGCCTTCCTCATCGCGGACGCCTAGAGCCACCGACGCACGGCTGGCTTCGCGCAGAGGTACACCTTCTGCCGCGAGCACTGCGGCGCTTTTTCGAGCGGAGTGCCCGCATGCCGTACCTCCGATCCTTGACGATTGCTCGAAGCTGGTCACGTCTTTCGGTGAGCCAAGAGGCGCGTAAAGCCGAGGTTGCGGCCGGCGTCCAGACGGAGCGCATCGATCCAGGACGGGACAAACGACTCGAACGGCTTCGGTACAAATCCGAGCTCGAGCGCCGCTTCGTCCCAGCGGAGCCAATGTCGCCAACCGTCCGGGATGAGATCGGCGACCTCGATGTCAACCGCGCCGCTCTTTCCCCAGTGTCTCTTCCACCAGGCGGGGCTGTGGAAGCTCCAAAAGTCGGAGTGCTCGGCCCACTGCGCGGCGAGGTGTTCGGGCGGGTCGGCGTCGAACTCTTCCACCTGAGTGCTACGAGTAGCCCCGGATGCACCTCTACCGTCCGGTAGCAGCCGTACCCTCTGGAAAGGGGATTCGTGATGAGCGTCCAGGTGGGCGACTGGCAGGTGAAGGTGATCGACCCGAACTACTCGGGGCTCGATCTCGTGGCTGTACAGCGTCTCGCCGGGCACAAGGATGCCACGACCACTCTCCGCATCTACGCGCACGCATGGGAGCGCGCGCAGCGCTCGCAGGACATCCGGGCGAAGATGGCGCGGGCGGGCTCGTGCTGAGCGCGGTGGCGTCGTGAACTTACCTACGGCTGACCTGGAGAGGCTCTCTGAGCCTCGATCCCACATGGGTACAGGGGCGACAGGGCTCGAACCTGCGACCTACGGTTTTGGAGACCGCCGCTCTACCAACTGAGCTACGCCCCTACGCCACGAATTGTACCCGGGGATAGGCTCGCCCTGGATGAAGCAGCGGCACGCGCTCGGCCTGCTCTTTGCCTTCCTCGGCCTCGCGCTCGGCCTGATCGCGCTGGCGGCGGCGGACGCGGGGGAGTGGGTGGTGGCGCTCGCCGCCATCGTCCTCGGCGGCTGGCTTCTGCTCACGGCTTTCGGGGCGTTGCGGCGGAGGTAGCAAGAATCGGCCGGGACGCGGCGTATTCTCTCGTCGTGGCAACCATCGAGGACACCGGCGCGCTCTGGCAGGAGTATCGGCGCTCGAACGACCAGGGCATTCGCGATCGCCTGATCCTGACCTACGCGCCGCTCGTCAAGTTCGTGGCCGGCCGGCTCGGCAGCGGACTCCCGGCGCACGTGGACGAGGGCGACCTCGTCTCGTACGGGCTGCTCGGGCTGATCGGCGCAATCGAGCGGTACGACCCCGACCGGCAGATCAAGTTCGAGACGTACGCGATCGCGCGGATCAAAGGGGCGATCATCGACGAGTTGCGCGCGCTCGACTGGGTGCCGCGCTCCGTTCGTGCGAAGGCGCGCGACATCGAGCGCGCGATCGCGGAGCTCGAGAAGAAGCTGCACCGGGCGCCGACGGACGAGGAGATCGCAACAAGAGTTGGCCTGACCGAAGAAGAACTCGGCGACAGTCTTACGGAGATCTCCCGTTCCTCGATCGCGGCGCTCGACGAGCTGTGGACGGTGTCGGCGGGGGGCGACCAGATCGCCCTGATCGACACGATTGAGGACACTCAGGGGCCGGAGCCGCAGACGGCGCTCGCGCAGACGGAGATGAAGGAGGCGCTGGGAGAGGCGATCGCGCGGCTCCCCGAGCGCGAGAAGCTCGTCGTCACCCTCTACTACTACGAGGAGTTGACACTGCGCGAGATCGGGGAGGTGCTCGGCGTGACCGAGTCCCGCGTCTCGCAGCTGCACACGAAGGCGATTCTCCGCCTGAAGGCGCGACTCGGCGCAGCTCGAGTACCGGGGTGAGCCGCTGCTCGATTGTGCCGGGTTAGGATTGCGCTCTTAGACCTGACGCAGCCGAGGAGGACGCAGCGCATGCCCGCTTTTGAGCCCGGAAAGATCCGCAACGTCGCCGTGGTGGGACACCGTGGCACCGGCAAGACGTCCCTCGTCGAGGCGCTGCTGTACCAGGCGGGCGAGCTCAACCGTCTTGGCACGATCGACGCCGGCTCGACGGTCGCGGACTGGGACGACGACGAGCAGGCGCGCAAGATGTCGATCTCGCTCTCGCTGACGCACGCCGACTGGCAGGGTCGGAAGCTGAACCTGGTCGACGTGCCGGGCGATCCTGGCTTTCAGGGCGAAGGGAAGGCGGCGCTGCGCGTGGTCGAGGGCGCGCTCATCGTCGTCAGTGGCGTGATGGGCGTCGAGGTCGGCACCGGCCGCGTCTGGAAGCGGGCCGAGGAGCTCGGCCTCGCGCGCGTCGTCTTCGTGAACATGCTCGATCGCGAGCGCGCCGACTTCTTCCGGGCGCTCGGTCAACTGCAGGAGCAGCTCTCCGGGCGTTGCGTCGCTGTCCACCTGCCGATCGGCAGCGAACACGAGCTGACGGGCATCGTCGATGTTCTCCACATGTGCGCCTACACGAGCCCGGAGGGCGGCAAGGAGGCGGAGCCGACAGCGATCCCGGAGGAGCTGGCCGACCTTGTCCGGGAATACCGCGAGAAGCTCCTCGACGAGGTCGTGCAGACCGACGAGGCGCTGATGGAGAAATACCTCGAGGGGGAGGAGCTCGGGGTCGAGGAGGTCGCTCACGCACTCAAGGAGGCGGTCACCCGCGGGCAGGTCTTTCCGATCGCCTGCGGCGTTGCGACGCAGAATCTCGGTACGCACGCGCTGCTCGACCTGATCGTGGAGGGCGTCCCTTCGCCGGCGAAGATGGGCTCGATCACCCACATCGAGGGCGCCCAGACGGCAGCCTTCGTCTTCAAGACGATCGCCGACCCCTTCGCCGGCCGAATCAACCTCTTCCGTGTCCTCCAGGGATCCGTGACGCCCGACCAGACGCTGGTCGACGCGCGTACGCATGCAAAGGAGCGCATGGGCTCGCTCCTCTTCCAGCAAGGGAAGGAGCACATCCCGGCGGAGGCCTTCGGCCCCGGCGACATCGGTGCAGTGGCGAAGCTGAAGGAAGTGCAGACGGGCGACCTCCTGGTCGACCGCGAAGTACAGACGGACATCCCCGAGATCGAGTTTCCGGAGCCCGTGATGAGCTTTGCCGTGACGCCGCGGATGAAGGGTGAGGAGGACAAGGTCGCCTCTGCGATCCGCCGGCTCGCGGAGGAGGATCCGACGCTCCGTCTCCGCCGGGACCCGCAGACGGGCGAGGAGATCCTGGCCGGCATGAGCCAGATGCACGTGGAGATCGCGCTCGAGCGCGCCAGGCGCCGCTTCGGCGTCGACATCGAGCTGCACCCGCCACGCGTGCCGTACCTGGAGACGATCCGGAAGGAGTCGCGCGCGCACGCCCGCTACAAGAAACAGACGGGCGGCCGTGGCCAGTTCGGAGACTGCACGATCGTGCTCGAGCCCCTCGACGGGCGCGTCGGCTACGAGTTCGTCGACAAGATCGTCGGCGGCGTCATCCCGCAGAGCTTCCGGCCGGCGGTGGACAAGGGCGTCCAGGAGGCGATGAGCCAGGGCGAGCTGGCGGGTGCACCGGTTCAGGGAATTCGCGTCACCCTCGTCGACGGCTCGTACCACAACGTCGACTCCTCCGAGATGGCGTTCAAGATCGCAGGCTCGATGGCCTTCAAGGACGCCTACGGAAAGGCCGAGCCCGTGCTGCTGGAGCCGATCATGGAGCTCGAGGTAACCGTGCCGGACGAGGCGGTGGGCGCCGTCAACGGCGATCTCAACTCCCGCCGCGGCCGTCTCCACGGTATGGAACCCGCCGCCGGACAGACGACGATCAAGGCCGAGGTGCCGATGGCGGAGATTCTCACGTACTCGCAGTCGCTGACCTCTCTCACCGGCGGCCGCGGCGACTACTCGATGCACTTCGTGCGCTACGAGGAGGTTCCCTCGCACATCTCGCAGAAGGTGATGGAGGAGACGAAGCGCGAGCGCGAGGCGGCGGGCGCGGCGCACTGATTCTTTGCAAGCAAGGCAGGATCCGCTCGCGCGGATCTGCCTTGCGCGAAGACCCCTGAAGGGGCCGCTCCGCGGCCCAAGGGCTCCGATCCACTGGGGCTCCGATTCGAGCCTCTGTGAGCAAGGCGGAATCCGTTGACCGGATCCCGCCTTGCGCGAAGACCCTGAAGGGCCGCTCCGCGGGCCACTCACGGTGTCCTCTAGATCGTTTGCGGCTCGGTCGAGCCTTGAGCCGTGCTCTCCTCGGCCTTCAGCCGGCGGATCAGCTCGACGACGTCCGTGAGCTCCTGCTCGAGATCGCGCTGGTAGGAGTCCAGCCGCTCGAGCACGTTGTCGCGCGCGTAGAAGCGGGCGCCGAGCGGCGGCCGCCGTCGCTGAAATCGGCGGTGGTGCATGTGTCACCTCCTTTCGTTGTGTCGGTGGAGAAAGAGGTCTATGCGCCGACGCGTCTCCTCGAGCACGGCGGCCCAACGCTCGAGCGCGGCCGCTCCGTCCGAGGTCAGCTCGTACGTGCGCTTCGCCGGTCCCGGCAGCGCTTCGTCCCACCTGCTGCTGACGAGGCCTTGCTCCTCCAGCGTCCGGAGGACGCGGTAGAGGTTGCCGACGTCGACCCGTTCCAGGCCCGTGAGCTCAGGGAGCCGCTCGAGGAGGTCATACCCGTGTCCGGAGCGCTCGTGCAGGAGCAGGAGCAGAGCAGCAACCTGAAATTGCTCGATCCGCCCATGTCCGCGCCGTCTACTGTGCCGGTGCATATGTTCACTACATATAACAGATCCCGGTCATGGGCATACCTCCCGCGGTTTGGTACGGTCGGCGTATGCGCGTAACGCGAGCCGCCGCCACGCGGACATGCGCCGTCTGCGAGCGGACGCTGTTGATGGGTGAGCACACGACCCGCTATGCGCCGGACGCCTCCGGCTACGTCGACGTCTGCCCGCTGTGCCACGAGGTGGCGCTCGAGCACGGCTGGCTGCGGGAGGGCAGTCCCACCAGTCCGACCGTGCCGCTCGATCTCCGCCGCCGCCGTAAGTCGTGGTCATCCCTGCTCGGCGGCAGGCGCGCCGAGGAGGCTCCCGTCGCTCCGGATCCGATCCTGCGCCGACTCTCGGGAACCGAGCTGGAGGTCGTGGAGGCGGCCGACCTCTTCAACGGCAGCGCCTATCGGCGCACCGTCTCGGGGATCGCCAAGAGTCTCGGGCCGCCTCAGGCCTCGATCGTCCCGCTGTCGGGTGTGAGCGGCGAGATGGTGATCACCGTGGCCTGGGAGATCTCCTGGTACCAGTACCGCGTCACCCCCGAATCGAGCCAGCCCGTGCGGCTCGCCGAGCGTGGCCACGACGTCGACGACCTCGAGGGCAGCTTCCGCGAGTGGAATGCGCAGCTCGCCGACGACGGCCGGCTGATGCCCAACCTCGCGCGGGTCTAGATTCCGGCCCGCCTGAACGCAAGGCGGCCGTTTCAGACATCGGTGCTGGCGCGAGCCGCCGTCCCGCCTAGACTGCGCGCAGGATGATCTATTGCGTGATTCCCCGCGGGCTCGAGGACGAGCTCTTCGACAAGATGGTCTCCTACTACGCTGACAACCCGAATGTGACCGTCATTGTCGACCGCCGCGAGGGCGACGATCGGCGCTCCGGCAAGGACTACGGCGGCAAGCGTGAGACCCGCGACCGGCGCCGGGCGCGCATCCCGGGAACGTTCCCGGACACGCCGACCCCTGAGTAGACTCCGCGCCGGATGGCGGTCGCGGGCACCAGGCAGTTCAAGAACCTCATCGGTGGCGAGTGGCTGGACGCGAGCTCGGGAGAGACGTTCGAGTCGTTCGTGCCCGCAAGCGGCGAGTCGCTCGGCAGCTTCCCCCGCTCGGGCGCCGAGGACGTCGACCGTGCTGTCGCTGCTGCGAAGGCGGCATTTGAGGACTGGCGGCTCGTCCCCGCGCCCGAGCGCGGCCAGGTCCTGCTCCGTTTCGCACGTCTGCTCGAGGAGGCGAAGGACGAGCTGACGGAGCTGATGAGCCGCGAGATGGGGAAGGTGCTCGCAGAGGCTGGCGGCGACGTCCAGGAAGCGATCGACATGTCGGTCTACATGGCCGGCGAGGGCAGGCGCCTGTTCGGGCACACGACACCCTCCGAGCTGCGCGACAAGTTCCAGATGTCGGTGCGGACGCCGATCGGAGTCGTGGGGGCGATCACGCCGTGGAATTTCCCGATCGCTATCCCCGCCTGGAAGCTGGCGCCCGCCCTCGTGTGCGGCAACACGGTCGTCCTGAAGCCGGCCGAAGACACGCCTTTCCTCGCGGAGCGCTTCATCGAGCTGCTCTCGCAGGCGGGGTTGCCGGACGGCGTCGTCAACCTGGTGCACGGCTACGGCGACGAGGCCGGCGACCGGCTTGTGCGCCACCCCGACGTGCCCGTGATCACGTTCACGGGCTCCCGCGAGACCGGCGTCCTCGTCACGAAGAACGCGGCCGACAACCTCAAGCACGTTCACCTCGAGCTCGGCGGCAAGAACGGGATCATCGTGCTGGACGACGCCGATCTCGACCTGGCGGTGGAGGGCATCGTCTGGTCGGCGTTCGGCACCTCGGGACAGCGCTGCACGGCTGCGAGCAGGGTGATCGCCCAGGAGTCGATCTACGACGAGCTGCAGGGGCGCCTCGTCGCCCGGGCCGAAGCAATGCGGATCGGCCCCGGCTGGGACCCGGACACCGACCTCGGGCCGGTGATCAACCGTGAGGCCCTCGAGAAGATCCACTCGTATACGGGGATCGGCTCCGACGAGGGCGCGAAGCTGCTCACCGGCGGCGAAGTCGCGAGCGACGGCGACCTTCGGAAGGGCTTCTTCTACCGGCCGACGATCTTCGCGGACGTCGAGCCGCAGATGCGAATCGCGCAGGAGGAGATCTTCGGGCCGACGACGGCGCTGATCCGTGTTCGGGACTTCGAGGAGGCGATCCGGGTGGCGAACGGCATCCGCTACGGCCTCTCGAGCTCGATCTTCACGCGGGACGTCAACAAGGCCTTCCGGGCAATGCGCGACCTCTCCGCCGGCATCACCTACATCAACGCCGGTACGACGGGTGCCGAGGTGCACCTGCCGTTCGGCGGGACGAAGGACACGGGGAACGGACATCGCGAGGCGGGGCAGGCTGCGCTCGACGTGTTCACGGAGTGGAAGTCGATCTACGTCGACTACTCGGGACGGCTGCAGCGCGCACAGATCGACAACATCGAGCATCCGAGCCCGTGAACGAGCCGGTCAACCTCACGGAGAAGCTTGCCTCCTTCGAGGAGGCATTTCAGCCCAGGATCATCGGCTACTACAACGACAACAAGCTCCAGCTCGCCAAGTCGCGGGGCGAGTTCGTCTTGGGAGACTCCGCCCAGGCTGCGACGCCGGAGACGGAGATCTGAGCCTCGAGCTGCGGTTGCTCGGCAGCGGCGGTTGGCTGCCGACGGAGACGAGGATGACTGCGTGCGTCTATCTGCGCTACGGCAGCGAGGTGCTCGTCCTCGACGCCGGCAGCGGCTTCGCCCGGCTCCTCACGGAGCCCGAGCTTCTCGAGGGCGTCGAGCGTCTCAGCGTCGTTCTGACGCACTTTCACCTCGACCACACGAACGGCCTCGTGGCGCTGCCCGGTTTGAGCCGAGTTCCCGTGCGCGAGGTGTGGGCGCCAGGGCTCCTCGTGGCCGGCATGCCCGCCGCCGAGCTCGTGCGGCGCCTGCTCGGGCCGCCGTTCCTGGCCGGAACGGTCGACGACGTCGAGACGAGGATGGCGACCCGGATCCACGAGCTCATCGGGGACGTCCAGATCGGCTCGTTCAGCCTGCGGACGCGGCTTCAACCGCACCATGTCGGGCCGACCGTCGCGCTGCGAGTCGACGACGAACTCGCCTACTGCACCGACACGGCCTACGACGAGGCGAACGTCGCCTTCGCGCGCGGCGTGCGCGTCCTGCTGCACGAGGCCTTTCATGCAGCTGACAAAACGGACCATCCGGCTCATTCCGCGGCCGGCGAGGCCGCACGCATCGCTCGAGCGGCGGCCGTCGAGCGCCTTGTCCTCGTGCACCTCGATCCGCTACTCGAGGACGAGGAGGAGCTGCTGCGGTTCGCGACGGTCGTGTTCCCTGCGAGCGAGGTCGGCCGCGACGGGCCGCTCACGTGACGAGCAAGCTCTTCAAGCTCGTCTACTTCGTCCCCCAGGAGGAGCTCGCCGCGACCCGGGAGGCGCTCTTCGCGGCCGGTGCAGGCCGGCTCGGCGACTACGAACGGCGCTCGTGGTTCTGCCGCGGCACCGGCACGTTTCTGGCGGGCGCGGGCGCCGCCCTGACGATCTGGCAGGCGCGGGGGAGGAGCAGCGGGTGCCGCTCCGCGTGGAGCTCGTCGTAGAGGACGAGCGTTGTCGCCGGCGGTGGCTGCGCTGCGCGAGGCGCATCCGGACGAGGAGGTCGCGTTCGACGTCCACCCGTTGCACTCGTTCTGACAAGAGTTTGTGGTGCAACAACACAGATCCCGTCTCTCGGCCGGCCGCCCCCGGAGAGACTTCGTCCGTCGACGCGACGCGGGAGAGCTCGTGTTGAAACAACACAAGCCCACATGCGGCGCCGTCTCGTGAGGGCAAGGCTCTGGACGGACGGCGGCGCTCGCGGGAATCCCGGGCCGGCGGCCTACGGGTATGTGCTCGAGGGCGACGACGGGACGGTGCTTGCGGCCCACGGCGAGGCGATGGGGGTGGCGACGAACAACGTCGCGGAGTACAGCGCGTTGATCGCCGGTCTCGAGAAGGCGCTGGAGCTCGCGGTTGGTGACCTCGAGGTCGTTTCGGACTCCGAGCTGATGGTGAAGCAGATGCGGGGCGAGTACAAGGTGAAGAACGCAGCCCTCCGGGAGCTCTCGCTGCGCGCCGGACAGCTCGCACGCGAGGTGGGCAGCGTCCGCTACACCGCCGTCCGTCGCGAGCACAACGAGCTCGCCGACCGCCTCGTCAACGAGGCGCTCGACGGCGCGACCTAGGCCGCCGTTCCGCCCAGCGGATCGCCGACGATGTGGTGCAGCTCGACGTCGAGACCGAGCGCGGCGAGATGCACGGCCCGCCCGATGCCGTCGTCGACATCGAGTGTCAGCCACAGCTCGCGGTCGAACTCCTGCATGGACGCGAGCTGATCGAGCCGGAATGAGAGCGAGCACGTGTGGTCGCCACCGGAGAAGAGGAGGCGAACCTCGACGTTGTCGGTGCGTCCGAAGTCGTGCCCTTGCCGGAACGAGAGCTGCCAGTGCTCCATCGGCGCTGCCCACTCCTCCAGCTGGTCGGCATAGATCGCGAGCTCCTCAGCGACCTCGATCTCGACCTGATCTTCGGCGCGCTCGCCGGGAGTATCGCGCGGCTCAACGCGGAGGCTAGGCACCGGGTGGTTCTACCCGCGGCCTGGTGGCCGAAACGTCGGCGCCGCTATACTGGCGCCCCTACGCGGATGTAGCTCAGTTGGCTAGAGCGTCTGCTTGCCATGCAGAAGGTCGTCGGTTCGAATCCGATCATCCGCTCCTAAAACCCCCGCAACCGGGCTTTTCTCCGGCGATGGTCGTCAGGGAAGTCACCCGGATGAGCCCCTGAAACAGCGGTGGGCACGGGCTAGCCTTCGACGGCGACACCGAAACTGCTGAAACTGCGCGACAACGGGCTTCCCGTCTCGGCCGCTCCGGGTGAGGAACGATCCTCGTCTTCGCTGTGAAGCCGATCGTGGCGGGGAAGCAACAGCGACCTGATCGCCTTCGCCCAGCTGACGTACGCCTACTCGACGGAGGCGGTCAACGGAGTGCCGGGCACGCAACCGCGTCGTCCGTCCCCGGCCCCCCGCCGGGGGCCCCGCGGGGCAGGTTCCCCCCTCACCAGCTCTCCGGGGGCGGGGGGCCGCGGCCGCCGGCCCTCGTGGCAGGCACAACTGCGAGTACGAGAAGAGAGGTGGAGGCTCGACCGACTTCTTCCTGCCTGGTGCACACCTATCGCGTTGTTCGGTCGCGGCCGTGGGAAAGGCCTCACACGAAAGGGCTAAACCGGCCGTCCACTTCTGCCGATGTCCTCTTCATGCAGCGCGGCGAGCTCAAGTACCGCTTCCACTGGTGGCACGTGCATCATCTCGGCCCCTTCCTGGCCTGGTACGTGCTCCCCTTGGTCTTGCTCACCGGCGTTGTCGCCGCGATGGCCTTCGCGATCTAGGCGCAGCGACGACGGCGACGGGCGGCCATGGAGGCCCCTGCAGCCTGCGCGCAGGCGAGCTCGCCCGGCTCAAATCGCGTGGTGGGAGTGGGGACGACGGCACCGCCGGCAGAACCCGGACGTGGCGAGACCCGCCCCGGATGTGGGAGCGGGATCACCGCCGCAGTAGTAGCCAGTCGTCCGTCGCCTGATGCTCGCGGAGCCGTCGGCTGCACTCAGCATGGGTGACTGCGCCCATGCGTCCATCCCTCGTTCGAGGGAATCGTCGTGCGTCAGGTCTTCAGGAGCGACGCGAGCCGCTCGATGCCGTCCTCGATCCGCGCTTCGTCGACGAGGCTGAAGGAGAGACGAACGGTGTTGGCGCCGCGGCCGTCGGGGAAGAACAGCGTGCCGGGCACGATGCCCACTCCCTGTTCGCCCGCCCGCCGGGCAAGCTCGGTCGAGTCGATCCCAGTGAGGAGCGTCAGCCAGGTGAAGAAGCCGCCGCGCGGGCGCGTCCAGCTGGCGCCGTCCGGCATCGTGTCGGCGAGGGCGGAGAGCATGCGCTTGCACTTGCGTTCGTACAGCGAGCGGGATGCGGCGAGCTGCTCCTCGATCCAGCCGCGGCGCGCGTACTCCTCGAACAGCCGTTGGCCGAGCGCTCCCGCGCACTGATCGGTGTTCTGCTTGGCGGAGACGAGACTCGCGGCGACCTCAGCCGGGCCGACTGCCCAACCGAGCCGCACGCCTGGGAAGAACGTCTTCGAGGTGGTGCCGACCTGGACGACGACGTCCGGCGCGAGGCTCCAGAGGCTTGGTAGAGCGGCGTTCGAGAAGCCGAGCTCGCGGTAGGCGACGTCCTCGACGATCAGGAAGCCGTACCGGCGAGCGAGCTCGACGAACGGTAGGCGTCGCTCCGCGGCGAGGCTGACTCCGGCGGGGTTCTGGTGGTCCGGAATCGAGTAGACGAGCTTCGGCCGCAGCCCACTGCCGAGAAGCCGTTCGAGCTCTTCCACGTCGAGGCCGCGATCGTCCATCGCGACGGCTACGAGCTTCGCCTCGAAACCGCGGAAGGCCTGGATCGCGCCGAGGTAGGTCGGTGCCTCGACGGCGACGAGGTCGCCGGCGTCGAGGAACGACTTGCCGATCAGCTCGAGCGCCTCGATCCCACCGCTCGTGATCAGCAACTCGTCGTCTGTTGGACGGCGTCCCTGCTGTGCCTCGATCCGTGCTGCGAGAGCGTCAAACGGCCCGCTCAGCCCGCGCGTTGGCGCGTATTGGAACGCGTTCACCTCGCCCGAGGCGGCGAACTCCGCGACCAGACCCGAGATCCGCGCGCGCGGGAACGTTTCGGGATCGGGGAAGCCGCCCGCGAACGAGATCACCTCCGGCCGCCCGAGCAGCGCCAGCACCGAGGCGATGCCGTCGCCGACGTCACCGCGCGTTCGCTCTGCGAACTGCGCCTCCCAGCTTCGTGCGGCCGCCGTGACGCTCACGTCGCTCATGCTACTTCGGCCCAGGAACGCATACGGGCGCCTCGGGTGAGGCGCCCGTGAAACATCGTCAAAGAAGCCAGATCAGAGAAGCCAGATCAGCAGCAGGATGATGACGATGAGTGTGAGAAGCCCGCCACCGATGTACATTCGTCCCTCCTCGTGGTTTGCGGTGAGAGAACGGCGGAAGGGCGGAATCGGGTACGCCGGCACTCGTCTAGGATTCGCCGCTTCCCCACGGCGCCGTGGCCGAGTGGTTAGGCAGAGGCCTGCAAAGCCTCGTACAGCGGTTCGAGTCCGCTCGGCGCCTCTGAACGTCAACGCTCGGCCTCGTCCGCCGTCTCCCGCAGCGCGTCCCGGCAGCCGCGGAAGGCGGCGCCGCGCATCCGGACGTCCCGCTGGTTCCGCCGTGCCCACGCTCGCGCGACCGCCACGATCGTGTGTCCGGAGATGTCGAACTCGTAGGCAATGCTCGTCAGGTTGTGCCCGTGGCAGGCCGCGTGGGCGTTGTCGTAGGCGAGCGGCCGCACGGCAGCCACGTAGTCGATCGTCGAGGTGGGAGCCGGCTCCGTCTCAGCACTCGCGGAGCAGCCGGCGAGCACTAAGGCGGCCACGACGGTCGGACCGAGCTTGCGATCGAGGCGCATCTCCCCACTCATTATGTGCCCGTCGAGCAAGACGGAACGTTTAGGATGGGTCATCGCTCAGATCTCGGACATCCTCGACACGAAGGGCCGCGACGTCTTCCAGATCGCGAGCGATGCCACCGTGTTCGACGCGGTCAAGCTGATGGTCGAGGCGAACATCGGCGCACTGCTCGTGACGGATGGCGACAAGGTCGTCGGCATCTTCACCGAGCGCGATTACCTCCGCCGGATCGCGGTCGAAGGCCGGCGCTCCCGCGACACGACGATCCGGGACGTGATGTCGTCACCCGTGATCGTGATCACGCCCGACACGACGGTCGAGGAGAGCATGGCGATCATGAGCGAGCGACGGATTCGGCACGCACCCGTGCTCGCCTCGGGCGACCTCGTCGGGATGATCTCGATCGGCGACCTCGTGAAGCATCAGTCGAAACAACAGACCTTCCAGATCCAGTACCTCACCGACTACATCAGCGCCCGCTGACCGAGCCGCCGAACATCTGGCGGGACTCGTGGGAGTTCGAGAGCCAGGAGGAGTGGGCGGCCAGTCGCTCGACTCGGCTGCCGCGTGGCGACCGGATCGGAGGGACCCTCTACGAGATCGCCCCTGGAACAACGGGCGGGCTCTACCACTTCCACCACGGAGCCGAGGAGCTCCTCGTCGTGCTGCGCGGGCGGCCGACTTTCCGCGCGCCAGGGGGCGAGCGCGAGCTCGAGGAGGGTGCCGTCGTACTCTTCCCGGTTGGGCCGGAAGGTGCCCACCAGCTGATCAACCGCACCGAGCAACCCGTGCGCTACCTCGTCGCGAGCAACCGTCCCTCACCGGAGGCAGTCGAGTACCCCGACTCGAGGCAGCTCTCGGTGATGGCCTTCTCCGACTCCCAGTTCGGCGCGCCCCTCTGGGACCTCCGCACGCTCGACGAGGCTTCTAGCTAGCTTCTGCCTCGCGCTCGCGCTTGCGCTTCGAAGCCTGCGACTGGCGGGTCGAGGCGGAGAGCTCGACCTTGCGCAGGCGGATGTTCTTCGGCGTCACCTCGACGCACTCGTCGTTCCGGATGAACTCGAGCGACTGCTCGAGCGAGAGTGGACGGGGCGGGATCAGCCGGACGAGCTCGTCTGCGGTCGAGGAGCGCATGTTGGTGAGCTTCTTCTCCTTCGTGGCGTTGACGTCGAGATCCTCGGCGCGGGCGTTCTCGCCGACGATCATGCCCTCGTAGACCTCCGCAGTCGGGCCAACAAAGAGCGTGCCGCGCTCCTGCAGGCTCTGGAGCGCGAATGCCGTGGTCGGGCCGCGCCGGTCGGCGACGAGGCTGCCGGTGGGGCGGGTGCGCAGCTCGCCGTGCCACGGCTCCCAGCGCTCGAAGACGTGGTGGAGGATGCCGGCGCCGCGCGTCTCGGTGAGGAACTCGGTGCGGAAGCCGATCAGGCCCCGTGCCGGCACGAGGTACTCCATCCGCGCCCAGCCCGTGCCGTGGTTGACCATCTGCTGCAGCCGGCCCTTGCGGAGGGCGAGGAGCTGCGTGACGACGCCGATGTACTCCTCCGGGACGTCGATCGCGACCCGCTCCACCGGCTCGTGGCGCTTCCCGTCCACTTCCTTCGTCAACACCTCCGGCTTGCCGACCGTGAGCTCGAACCCTTCCCGGCGCATGATCTCCACGAGGACGGCGAGCTGCAGCTCGCCGCGACCCTGGACTTCCCAGACCTCCGGACGGCTCGTCGGCCGGACGCGTAGCGACACGTTGCCGACGAGCTCCTGGTCGAGCCGTGCCTTCACGGCGCTCGCGGTGAGCCTGTCGCCGTCGAGCCCGGAGAGCGGCGCCGTGTTGATCCCGATCGTCATCGAGAGCGACGGCTCGTCGACGGCGGTGACGGGCAGCGGGCGCGGATCCTCCGGATCGGCGATCGTCTCGCCGATCGTCACGCCCGGGAGCCCGGCAAGGGCGACGATCTCGCCCGGCCCGGCCTCGTCCGCGGGCACGCGCTCGAGCGCCTCGGTGATGTAGAGCTCGGTCACTCTCGCGTTCTCGATCGTGCCGTCGGCCCGGCACCAGGCGATCGCCTGCCCCTTCCGGAGCGTGCCGTGCATCACCCGCAGCAGAGCCAGGCGGCCGACGTACGGCGACGCGTCGAGGTTCGTCACGAGCGCCTGCAGGGGGTGCTCGGGATCGTGCGCAGGTGCGGGCACCGTCTCGAGCAGCGTCGCGAAGAGCGGCCGCAGGTCGGCCTCGAGCTCGTCCTCGCGGATGCCCGCCTGTCCCGCGCGAGCGTTGCAGTAGACGATCGGGAACTCGATCTGGCTCTCGTCCGCGTCCAGGTCGAGGAAGAGCTCGTACACCTCGTTCACCACCTCCTGGGAGCGCGCGTCGGGCCGGTCGACCTTGTTCACCACCAGGACGACGGGGAGCCGCGCCTCGAGCGCCTTCCGCAGCACGAACCGCGTCTGCGGCAGCGGCCCCTCGCTCGCGTCCACGAGCAGCAGGACGCCGTCCACCATCGTCAGTCCGCGCTCCACCTCACCGCCAAAATCGGCGTGACCCGGCGTGTCGATGATGTTGATCTTGGTGTTGTCGAGCCGCACGGCCGTGTTCTTGGCGAGGATCGTGATCCCCTTCTCGCGCTCCAGGTCCATTGAGTCCATGACCCGATCGGCGACATCCTGGTTTGCCCGGAAGGAGCCGGACTGCCAGAGCATCGCGTCGACGAGCGTCGTCTTGCCGTGATCGACATGCGCGACGATGGCGACGTTGCGCAGATCCTCTCGGCGACTGGGGAAATCCCGGCGGGGCACTGCCGGAGGGTAGCGACCGCCGATCCGGAGTCTCGCCCCTTCGCTATCTTTAGGTGTGCCAAAAACCACCCGGAGGCTTGGATGAAGCGCACGGCATTAGGACGCGACGGCGGTCTCACCGCCCGCATGGTCGCCACGAGCGGGATGCTCGGGCTGCTCTACGTTGTCTTCGCAGTCGTCCTGTTCAACATCCTCAACGTTGGCCTCGTCGCCATGCTCGTGATCGTCGGCGGCCTCGCTCTTTTTCAGTACTTCACCTCGGACAAGCTGGCGCTTGCTGCATCGGGCGCGAAGGTGGTGAGTCCCGACGAGGCACCCGAGCTCCATTCGATGGTCGAGCGCCTCTGTGCCCTCGCCGACTTGCCCAAGCCGCGGATCGCGATCGTCGACAGCGACGTTCCGAACGCCTTCGCGACCGGCAGGAGCCCGAAGCATGCTGCAGTCGCCGTCACTCGAGGCCTCTGGGAGCGGCTCGAGCGGCGCGAGGTCGAGGGCGTGCTCGCGCACGAGCTCGCGCACATCGGCAATCGCGACGTTCTCGTGATGACGCTTGCAAGCTTCTTTGCCATGCTCGCCGGCGTCTTGACGCGCTTCGGACTCTACGGCGGCATGTTCGGCGGCGGCGACCGCAACCGTGACAGCGGCCCGCCCATCTGGCTGATCGTGCTCGTCGTCTCGGTGGTCACGTACGCGATCAGCTTCGTGCTCATCCGCGCGCTCTCGCGCTACCGCGAGTACGCAGCCGACCGCGGCGCCGCCGTCATCACGGGTGCTCCCGAGAACCTGATGAGCGCACTCCAGAAGATCACGGGCGAGATGGCGCGGATTCCGCAGCGCGATCTACGCCAGGTCGAGTCCATGAACGCGTTCTTCATCGTGCCGACGAACATCCGCACGCGTGCCAGCGAGCTCCTGCAAACCCATCCGCCGACCGAGAAAAGGCTCGCAGCGCTCGCCGAGATCTCGCGAACGATGGGTCGTCCGGTCTAGCTGGCATGGGCCTGCGCGACCTGCTGTTCGGCCGTAGCAAGCTGAAGGACGCCTCGCCGGAGCAGCTATTCGCGCTCTCGACCGCGCGCGTGACGCTGGAGGTGGAGCTCGGGCTCCGGGCCGCGGGCCGCGCGGGTATCTGCTTCAAGCCGCTCTCGGCCGGTGAGTTCGCGCGTGCGCGGACGGAGCTCACGGAACTGCTCACGGTGGCCGCACGCGACTCGGGCTCACAGGTGTCGCAGAGCACGGACGAGCACGGGTTCGAGTGGATCGTGATCGAAGACCCTGAGCTCGAGGACCTCGTGACCACAGTGCATCTCGTCGGTTCGGAGCTCGTCGCGCAGGGGTTTGGCGCGCAACTCCTCGCCGCGGTGTTTCGCTTCGACGGCGCCGAGCGGCCCGTCTTCTGGATCTATGGCTACAAGCGTGCCGCCTTCTGGCCTTTTGTCCCGACCGGGAAGGGCCAGGGGCGCGACAACGCCGAGGAACTCAAGCTGAAGGCCGAGCTCGAGAACGAGCTGCCGATCGAGCAGGATCTGACGCGCTGGCTCGCCCTCTTCGGCGCGCCCGTCTAGACCTTCTCCGAGGGCAGATCGGGGATCAGGCCCTGCTCGGAGAAGAGCTCTCGCGTCTCCTCCAAGGTGAGGTCGCTCGGCGGAATGATCAGGTCGCTGGGGGAGAGGTCCGCGTCGTCGAGCTGCGTTCCTCGCTCCTTCACGACCGCCCACATCTCGTCCAGGCGCGCATCGAGCTCGCCCTCGTCGTCGCGGCCGAGCGCCTCCATCGCCGAGTCATCGAGCTTGTCGAGCTTCGCCAGGCAGGCGTCGTCGACGCGGAACTGACCTTCGCCCATCAGCCGCACGATCATTGCTCCAGCTCCTTTCGTTCCGCCCCGGCGCCTAGCTCTCCCTTCAGACGCGCGAGCTCGGAGTCGACCTGCGACTGCGAGGTGAGTTGCTCGAGCTCGCGATCGAGCTGGGTCTTATCGGACGTGAAGTCCTCGAGCGTCCCGGAGGCGATCAGCTCGTCCATGGCACCCGCACGCGCCTGCATGTCCTCGGTCTTGTTCCGGACGCGCTCGATCGCGAGCCCCGTGTCTGCCATCTGCTCGCCGATCCCGGTCGCGGCCTCGCCGATCCGCACCTGCGCCTCTGCAGCGGAGTACTGAGCCTTGATCACTTCCTTCTCCGACCGGAAGGCCTCGATCTTCGCGGACAACTGGCGCTCGCTCGAGATCAGCTTCTGCTGCTGGGCCTCGAGCCCCTGCACCTGCTCGTCGAGGCCGCGTAGCTGCGACTGGACGGCCGTCTTGCGCTCGAGTGCGGCCCGGGCCAGATCCTCCCGACCGGCCGCCAGCGCCTCGCGCGCCTGCGTCTCGAGCTTGACGAGACTCTGCTCGAACTGCGACGTCTGAAGCTGCAGCCGCTTCTTCGAGGTGACCACGTCGGCGACCCCACGCTTGACGTTCTGGAGCAGCACCAGCTGCTGCTCGTAGGAGTAGTCGAGCGTCTCGTTTGGATCCTCGGACTTGTCGAGCAGCTTCGAGAACTTCGCCTTCATGACGACTGTCGCCCGTCCCATCAAACCCGCCATCGATCCTCCTTCGCCGGTGCAGGCAGTGCAGGCTCAGACTAGATGATCGACGCGATGGTCCCGCGCGCCGAGACGCTCGATCGAGCCACGAGCCTGCTGCCGTGGAGAACGAACGTCACACACTTGTAACAGCGGTCTGACCCTTGGCTGCCCACGAACCGCTCCGTTGTGCTGAAGGCCGGGTCTGACCCGCTGCGGCGCGCGCCCACCAACGGCATGTTTCGTGGGCAAGGCGGCTCACGCGACGGGGGTGCCGTCCTCGACCTCCTGGGCCGGCTGCACGACGACGGGGCCGTCGTGGGACTGCGCCATCAGCACGACGACGTCGTCGGATCCGATCACGCAGACGACCTGGCGGCCGACGAGCGACTCAGCGATCTCGAGCGATACGGGAACCGGTGTCTGCGACTCCCCGCGCTTCCCCAGGCCGAGTAGGACGAGTGCCGACGGTCCTCTGGCGCCGGCGTGCGCCTCCGCACCGGTGATTCGCCCGACAACCAGATCGAGCTGTTGAATCGCTTCGGCCGGCTCCACCTGTCGATCCTGCCCGCGCCGACGAGCTAGGAAACGGCGAGCCCAACGAGCGCGATCAGCCCTGCGCCGACGAGGACGGTGGAGGCCACGATCGCGGCGGCGGTCAGCGCGAGAAACGGCGGCGCCAGAACGCGCAGCGGCAGCGCGAAACCGACCAGGTCGCGCGTGGAGGAGACGACCGGCCGCGCACGCCAGAGTAGCCGCGGAAGCCGCCGCCAGCCACGGCGCCATCCCATGGATCTGGCTTCCGCCGCGATGGTCGTGACCGCGGCGAGCTGCGCGCTGCTGCGCTGCGGCATCCGCAGCAGACGCTCCGGGAGTCCGGCGAGCTCGTGCAGACCGGCAGCGAACAGCAGCACGACAGCGGGTGCTGCCAGGAACAGGACGCTGGCGACCAGCTCGAGTTCCGAGAATCCACGACGCGCGAAACTGAGAGCTAGAGCCCCTATCCCAGCCGCTGCGGCAAGAGCGAGCCACAGGAGCGCACGGGCGATCGCCCGTGCGATCCGCCCGAAGCCGCCCAGCATCTGCCCGGTGCCTACGGCGGCCACCACAGCGATGCTCCTAGTGTTCAGTCCTGCTTCGGCTCCTGGCTAGCCGGAAGGGTGGGCTCGCCTGTGGGCTGCGGTACCTTGGTCGGATCCGCGTCCTCAAACTCGTCCTTGCTCTTTTTGTCCGGCATGTCGGACTGCGACTGCTCACCGCTGCGCTCATCCGGAACCATCTTGCTCCCAATCTCGCTATCGAGCCCGCTCATCTTCTGCCTCCTGTAGTGGACCGGCACTCTCTACCCGTTTCTCGCACGAGTCGAACTCCGCCTTCCGGAGTAACCGGCGGGCCGCAATGCGTTCTCGCTCAGTCACGTTCGGATCCGCGAGCCGGAGCTCGACAGCCTGCGGCAGTGCGCGATCGAGCTCCGCCCGGTCGAACTCCGCGAGATAGGGCCGCAGGAACGCCGCCGCGAACCGTCCGCCGCTCGTGGCCAGGATCACCCACGTCAGAGCCACGTCCAGCACCGGTTCGCCCGCCCGGGCGTTCGTCCAGTCGATCACGACCGGCCCATCTGGCGACAGGAGCACGTTGAGCGGATGCAGGTCGAGGTGGAGCAGCGCGCCGCCCCCGTAGGGGATCCTATGTAGACGGCGGTGGAGTTCTGCGAGCAGCCGAGCGTGCGCGTGGAGCCGCCACGGCCGCGTGCGCAGGTCGCCCATCATCGTCCGCCCAGGGATCCGCTCGAGCACGAGCGCGTCGTCACGGACCTCGTGCACGTCCGGCACGGGATAGCCCGCAAGCCGCGCGTACTCCATGATCGCGGCCTCGCGTGCGGGCGCGCCGCCACGCCGTAGAACCCGGCCCTCGCCGAGATCGAAGACCGTCGAGGCGCGGCCGGCTGCCAGGGCTCTCACTCTACGCCGGCCGCTGCCGCCAGGCGTCTCGCGCTGCCTGGCCTTCGGCCGTTGCCAGGAAGTGTTCGAGCGGCACGTGCAGGAAGGTTCCCGCCGACTCCGCGAGCACCTCGTCGACGTTGCGCAGCTCGCCCGCGATCTCCAGCCGCCGGCCGCGCGTCCCCGTCACGCGCGCGGAGACCTCGAGCGCTTGCTTGATCGGCACGGGCTTGCGGAAGCGGATCGTGAAGCGCGCGGTTACGGCAGGAAAGCGGTACGAGGTGGCGAGCAGCCCGCAGGCTTCGTCCAGCGCGGCCCCAACGATCCCACCGTGCACGAGTCCAGGCCCGCCCTGGTGCTCCTCCCGGAAGACCACCGGTGAGCAGTAGGAGTCACCGCCCTCGATCTGTGGTAGCTGGAGCTTGAGCCCGGGTCCGGTCTGCCCGCACCCGAAGCACAGCGGATCGTGGTGGGGCGGGATCGCAGCCAGCAGGCCCTCTACGTCGCAAAGGGCAGCTGGATGTCGGAGACGTCGAGCCCGAGGCTCGACGCCATCCGGATGCCGTCCCGGACGTCCTCCTGGAGCCGCCGTATGTCTGTCTCGCGCATCACGTTGCCGATCCAGGCCCGCTCCTGCGGGCGCCAGAGGGCGTGCTCGACGAAGATCGGCAGCAGCCGGTTGGCAGCCTGGACGAGCCGGTGCTTCGTCTTCGCGGAGGCGTCCTGAAGCAGCACCCGCTCATAGGCGACCCCGGAGCTGTGGTGGATCCCGTCGTCGATCGTCAGCCGGTTGCAGAGGTCCTCCAGGACGGTGCCGCGGGAGGAGCGGGCGATCAAGCGGAAGCGCGGGATGATCAGGCGCTCGAAGAAGACCTGCATCTGGAACACCTTCTCCTCGAGCGTCTCCGCCTCGAGCGTCATCTTCGCGAGCTCGTCGAGGTGCGGGTCCCGCTCCGCCGTGCCGCCGGCCTGATCGGAGAGCTTGAGCCAGGCCTCGACGTGGCGCGCCTCGTCCTGCACCATCGTCGAGTAGAAGAGCTTCGCCTCCGGGTGCGGGGCCAGGTTCAAGATCTGACCTGCCATCTGCACGGCGAGCTCGTCGGCCTGCAGCTGCTGGGTGATCACCGAGCGCCACACGGCCTGCCGCCGCGCCTTCTTCTCCGGCGACGCACCCGAACGCGTCTCCGGGATTGCCGGCAGCGTGTTCCACGGCATGTCGCGTACTTGCCATTCCTGCTTCTTCGCGAGCTCGTAGAACCGCAGCACACCACGGCGCTTGGCGGCCTCGTCGGCAGTGTCTGCGGCCGCCGCTCGCTCAGCTTCGACGAGTGGCTGATAGGTCGGTTCTGCGGAGACCGGCTCTGCGGACATCGCCGTCAACCCTACCGCCGTGGCTGGCTGACGGCCTGGCGTTTCAGGTCTTGGGGCGTGCGCGGCCCCGCCTGGGTCGTCGCCCGCAGAGCTGCGCCGGCTAACGCAGCCCGCCGCGTTCGTGGTGGGCACGGAAGAAGTTCTCCGAGCCCGCGGTCGCCATCGCGGCGGAGGCGGAGATCTCGAGCGCGAGCGCCGTGGCAGCCACGATCTGTGCGAAGCGGTAGACCTTGCCAGAGCCGGCACAACCGAGCAGCGCGAGCCAGGAGCGAGCGTAGGGAAGCGTCGTGCCGCCCCCGACCGTCCCGACCTCGAGCCCGGGGAACCTGATCGCGGCGTGTAGTCCACCATCGGAGGAGCGGTGAGCAGTGCCGTGGGCCATCGAGCTCGTCCCGACCATCCCGAGGTCCTGCCCGGTCGCGGCAAAGAGCGCTGCAACCGCGGAAGCGGGCGTAAAGGCTACGGATTGCATGCCGGAGGCGACCGCGCCGTGCGTCCCCGCCCAGGACAGCTCGAGCAGGTCGTCGACTGTCGTCTGCAGCACGCGCCGTACCGCCTCCTCGCCGAGCGTCACCTCCGCCAGGACGGTCTTCCCGTGGCCCGACCCGAAGAACTCGTACGACGGCTTCTTGTCACCACCCATGTTCGCCTCGAGGATCGCTCGCTCTGGCTTGACCGGGCCGCGCTGCATGACGTAGCCCATGTTGAGCGCGTAGGAGTTGCGCGTCATCATGTTCGGCCCGCACGCATCCCCCGTCGTCCAAGCCCAGAGCACGTGACACATGGGGCCGACGATGTGCGTCTTCACCTCCCTCAGCCGCGCCCGCTTCGAGAGCGACGGATCGTCGAGGCCGCTCAGGAAGGCGCGCAACTCCTCGACGGTCGATTCGAGCCAGGCTGCGAGAACAACTGCTTGCTCAGTGTCTTTGCAGATGAAGCAAGAAGCTCGGGTCATTCTGTCGTGAACCACATATGTTCGAATACCTCCCGAGGCAGCCGCGGCCTTGAGCCCGCGGGACACCGAGGCAGACAGTCCGCCTTCGGTGTGGGCGAGCGGCACGAGGATCTCCTCACGCTCGCGGCCTCGTTCCCGCAGCGTTCCGGCAGGCTCCTCGAGCTCGTACTGTCCGAGTTCGACGACGAGCGGGCCGACGACGGAGACGGGGATCACGGCGGCCCCGGTATGGGCCTCCTGCGCGCGCGTCCACGCCTCCTCGTCGTGGGCGAGCGGCTCGTCTCCGACGACGGCGCGGATCGCGTCTCGCCGCGCACGGATCGAGTCGGCGTCGTTCCTGCGGGGCCAGCGGCGCATCGCGCAGAGCTTATGGCGTGCCGAGAACCGCCACATGCGCTGTGGAAAAGAGCGCTGAGCACCACGGCGCCTGAGCGCGTGCGGCGCGGGGTCAGACCCGGCTTTCCGCACGACGGCGCGACGGAGTGCTACGGAGGGGCTCAGACTCCCGTAACGATTGAGTGACGATCTCTCCCCAGGCGCCGGGCTGCGACCCCTCCCTGTGCGCGGCGTGCCGGCCGATCAGCGTGAGGCGAGACGTATTCTCCGCCCGATGACGGCCACACTCATGGACGGACGGCCGTTGGCGGCGCGAATCCGCGCCGACGTCGCTCGCGAGGTCGCGGTGCTTGGCCGGCTCGGGCTGGCGACAATCCTGGTCGGCGACGACCCCGCATCCGACGTGTACATCCGGGCCAAGCACAGGGCCTCGACGGAGGTCGGTATCGAGCCCCGCGACCTGCGTCTGCCGGAGGCGACGAGCGAGGCCGAGCTACTCCGAACCGTCTTCGAGCTGAACGCCGACGACGAGATCGACGGGATCCTCGTCCAGCTGCCGCTCCCGAACGGCATCGACGAGACGAAGGTGATCCGCGCCGTCGACCCCATGAAGGACGTGGACGGTTTCCACCCGCTGAACGCGGGCCAGCTCTACCTCGGACAGCCAGCGCACGTGCCGGGCACCCCGCTCGGGATACTCGCGTTGCTCGAGGAGTACGAGGTCGAGCTCACCGGCGCCGAGGCTGTCGTCGTCGGCCGCAGTGACATCGTCGGCAAGCCGGTCGCGCACCTGCTCTTGCAGCGGCACGCGACGGTCACGATCTGCCACTCGCGCACGCGAGACCTCGCGGCCGCCGTCGCCCGAGCCGACGTGCTCGTCGCGGCGGTCGGCGTGCCGGGAGTCATCAAGTCCGAGATGGTGAAGCGCGGCGCGACCGTGATCGACGTCGGCATCACCCGCACGGGTGACGGTCTCCGTGGTGACGTCGTCGTGGAGACCGTCGATCGGGCCGGGCTGATCACGCCGGTGCCTGGCGGTGTCGGGCCGATGACCGTGGCGATGTTGCTTCGGAACACGGTCCGAGCAGCGCGTTTTCGGCGCGGACTGCTTGCATTTCCGGGAAGGTGAGGCTATGTTTCGCGCGCTTATTGGTCAGCGGCACCGGTGCTTGCACCCTTGCCGCTTCATGCAAGGAGGAACATCAGTTGGCGCAGGGCACCGTGAAGTGGTTCTCGAACGAAAAGGGATATGGCTTCATCGAGCGTGAGGGTGGCGAGGACGTCTTCGTCCACTTCTCCGCGATCACGATGGA
>JBBJOI010000062.1:0-10832 GCA_037721555.1 Gaiellaceae bacterium
TCTTCTTCAGCACCGACATGGTGTACGGCGCGCCGCAGCAGCTGCCGGTGGCGACGGACCATCCACTCCGTCCTCTCGGCCCCTACGGTGCGAGCAAGCTGGCCGCCGAAGATCTCTGCGCCGGCTACCGACGCCGAGGCCTCGCGGTCACGATCTTCCGGCCCCGTCTCATCGTCGGACCCGGCCGGCTCGGGGTGTTGGTCAAGCTGTTCACGCTGATCGAGCGAGGCAGGCCCGTGCCGCTGATCGGCGACGGGAGCAACCACTTCCAGATGATCTCCGTCTTCGACTGCGTCAGCGCAATCGAGGCGGCCCTCGACGAGGACGTTCCGAACGAGACACTCAACCTTGGCTCCCTCGACCCGCCGACCGTGCGGGAGCTACTCGAGCGCGTGATCGCCACTGCCGGTTCTCGCTCTCACCTCGTGCCGGTACCCGCGCGCCCAGTCAAGGCGATTCTCACCGCTCTGGACGCGCTGGGGCTGTCCCCGCTCTACCCGGAGCAGTTTCAGATCGCGGACGAGAACTATCTCGTGGACGTCAGCCGGACCGTGACCAGGCTGGGGTGGCGGCCACGCTACGACGACGTGGACATGCTGGCCGCGGCGTATGACGAGTTCCGTCGCGGTCGTAGGACGACGGGAGCCTGAGCCCGATCAACGGAGCCGAGCGAGTCCGGCAGAGCCGCGAGGTGCTCTCAATCCAGGATCCCCAGCGCCTCCGGTTCCCCGTGCCGTTGGGAACGCGTGGGCGCACCGTCCTCCCGGATGCGCGCCCACGCCAGGAGGGCGAACCAGATCAGCCCGCCAAGGAGCAGGTGCGAAACGCCGACCCGGGCGTAGAGCTCCGTTAGTGGACGGCCGGGCAGGTCCAGGACGGTCACCACCGGAACCGTGAGCACGATTCCCACCCAGCCGAGCCGGCGCAACCGGAGATCGCGGGTGAGGGGCAACCGAGAACCGAGAAAGAACGCCATCGGCATCAGGAGCAGTGCGTAGTAATGCGACCAGGACAGCGGGCTGCTGATGACCGCGAGGCTAAGCACGAGCAGAAACTCGAGCTCTCTCTTTCGATCTGTCGCTCCCGGCGCGACCACGGCTGCGGCGCCGGTGTGCTTCCAGCAGGCGTACAGCGCAGCGACATAGAGCAGGCCAACGATGAACGAACCGACAAGCTGCTGTGTCGTGCCGGTCGAGTGGGGCGTGAAGTCGCGCAGCACCTCGGGCCCCCCGACCACGCGAACGAGCAAGGCCGGGATGGACTGCACGTTGAAGGCCCCGAGCGGCTCGCGGCTGTACTGCTGGACGCTCTCGAGCCAGCGCTGGTTGAGCTCCCAGCCGAACACGAGCACCGAGAGCAGGACCGAAGCGACGCAGATCGACGCGAAGCCGATTGCGCTGCGCCAGTTTCTTCGTAACACGAAGTAGACACCGAAGAGCAGCAGCGGCAGCTTGATCACGGCGGCCAGGCCGAGCAGAGCACCCGCGATGATCGGCTTGCTCGAGCGGAGGAAGTACAGCGCTGCGGCGACGGCGAGCAGCACCACGTGCGACGTGTTGCCTTCCCTGACGCTGTAGTGCAGGGGGCCACTGGCGGCGAACAGGAACAGCAACCACCAGCGCGAGGAGCCCTCCAGGTTCGCGAGGCGGACAAGCAGCAGCCAGGCCGCGAAGGTCATGGCCAGGCCGACAAGCGTGAAAATCAGGGTCGCCACATTGACGGGCAACGATGCAAGTGGGAAGAAGAGGTAGGCGACGATCGGCAGGTTCGTAAAACCGTCCTCGACCCCGCGCTCGACCAGCGGCCCCAAGGCGGCAGGCGCCTCCAGCGCGGCCTTTCCCCCGATGTAGTAATGCTGCTCGAAATCCTCGAAGAGGTTGGGCGGCTCAGAGAGCGCAAACACTCCGAGCGCGGTTACAAGGCAGATACCGAGCGCACCCCATGACTCGATCCTCGTGCCCGCGCGGTTCTGTGACAGCCAACGGAGCGCGATCAAGGCGGGGACGACAACAGCCACGTTGAGGAGCAGCTCGGTCACTCGGCCCCCAGCTCCGGTTGGGCCCGCGGTCGGCCGAGAGGTAAGCGTGGCGTTGCCTCCCGCCGTTCCTTCCACAGCTCGCGCAGGAGGCTGAGGAAGCAGGCCACCAGGGAAAGCGCCAGGAGGATCGAGGCCAAAACGAGCCCCTTGCGGCTGGTCACGGTCTGGAGCGTCAGCGCCAGATTGGGGACGAGGAGCCCCGCCGCGATCGCGAGCCTGGTGGCGTGGCTGAGCGACCGGGTTGCCACGAGCGCGGCAAGCGGGACTGCGAGAATGGCCGCCCCGTAGCCGTGGCTGTGGTAGTTCGCAAGGAGCGTGGCGAGGAGCAGCAGCGTCATCCTCGCAGGAAAGCTCGGATCCCGCGGCTCCCACCTTCCGCGCCATGCGAGGGCCGCGCAGAGGACGGTCGCGCCGCCGAGCAGCAGGATCAACGCGCCGCCTGTCTCGGCGGAGATCGACGGGAAGATGCGCAGCACGAGCGCGCGCCAGTTGACCATGTACTGCGGCGCGTCCTCGCGGAAGCCACTGTAGGCCGAAAACGAGTCGGGCCAGTTCAGGAGAGCGGATCCTCCGGCCACGAGGACGGAGCCGGCGAGGATCGCCGTCACCCCAGCCGCGGCGCCTCCGACCGCCGACCAGCGTCGCTTCCAGAGGAGCAGGGGGCCGAGCAGGATCGCGTACTGCGGCTTGACGATCAGGAGCGAGAGCCAGAGGCCGGCACGAAGATCCTTGCCCGCCCTCAGGGCCAGGTAGCACTCCGCCAGAGCAACCGCGACGAGCACCTGCGCCTGACCCAAGTAGATGCTGAAGGCGACCGGAAATGCCGTCAGGACGAGCACAACCGCCCAAAGACGATCGCGCGGGGGCAGAAAGGACGCCGCGCGAAAAGCAAGCCACAGCCCCGCCACGATGTTGAGCCCCGTCCAGAGGATGAACCCGACCGGCGGGGAGGGCAACGTGATAGGGGTGATGAGCCACGGCCACAGGGGTGGATACGGGAGCGGCTGCGTCGGTACCGACTCCGTCTCCGGATGCAGGATGTGGGCGTTCAGCGTCTCGACCTGGCTCTCCCGTCCGCCTTCGGTGTACAGCGAGCTCACCTCGCCGGCTCGCAGGGCGCTCGACTGGATCCAGTGGAAGGTGAAGTCGTTTCCGGGGCCTGGAAAGACGAAGAGCCCGTACCTCACGTACCCGAACACGGCCGCTGCCGCCCAGAGCAGGACGAGCGCCCCGCCGACGATCACGCGCGCCCGTCCCGTGGAGATCCAACCGCTCATCCGCGTGCCGGGGTGCTGCTACAGCCAGCGCTTGTAGCGGAAGAAACCGAGCAGCGCAGCGGCAACGCAGACAAGTGAGGCAACGACGATCCAGAACGCAGCCGCCGTTCCGTTGCCAGGAAAGGCCACGTTCATTCCGAACACGCTCGCGATCAGGGTCAGCGGCAGGAGGATCGCACTGAAGACGGTGAGCACGCGCAGGACGTCGTTCTGCCGGTGCGAGATGACCGATTCGTTCGTCGACTCGAGCGCCTCGACCACCTCCTTGAAGTTGTCGAGGAGATCCCAGATCCGCTCTGCACCGTCGACGATGTCGTCGAAGTAGAGATCGAGCTCCTCCGGCAGGAAGCGCTCGACGCGCCGCTCGAGCAACCGCAGGGTCGCCCGCTCCGGCTTGATGATCTTGCGGTAGGAGATGATCTCCTGCTTGACGTTCGAGAGGTCGCGCACGACGTCCTCGGCGCGCCCTTCGAACATCTGGTCCTCGACCGTGTCGAGCTTGTGGCCGATCTTGTCGAGGATCGGGAAGCAGTAGTCGAAGAGGTCGTCGAGCACCTCGTAGAGGAGTCGGCCGGAGCCCTTGGCGAACAGGTCGTCGCGCAGCCGATCGTCTTCCTGGCAGCGTTGGAAGAGGCGCGTCACCGGCAGGAGCTCGACATTCGGGAGCGTGATGAGATAGTCGGGGCCGAGGAAGACGTCGAGCTCGGCCGCGTTCAACCTCTGGATCGCCTTGTCGTAGACCGGAAAGTGGAGGACCGCGAAGAGGTAATCGGGGTACTCGTCGATCTTCGGCCGCTGGCGCTTCGAGAGGACGTCCTCGATGTCGAGCGCGTGCCAGCCGAATCGCTCCGACAGCGCTTCCATGGCGTGAGCGTCCGGGTGGTCGAGGTGGAGCCAGCTCAGGCCGAGGGCGCCGACCTCGAGCGGGCGGCGCTCAGCGTGAGCGTCGGCCGGGAGCGCGCCAGGCCGAGTCCGCCGGATGCGGGGCAGGCTTGGCATTGGTACTTAGCGGCTCGTCGGTCGGCACAGGCACCGACCCATTCTACTCGCCGACTAGTTCTCATTCATCCCCGCGTGCGGCAGCGGTGCGAGCCGCCGCCGGAGGCCGGCTCCGCCGGCCGCGGTCGGCGCAAGATGCGCCTGGCAGGATTCGAACCTGCGACCTCGCGCTCCGGAGGCGCGCGCTCTATCCCCTGAGCTACAGGCGCGGGACCCGCCTAGTCTATCCGCCGTGGAGCTCTCGGCCCGGATCGTCACGCTCGAGCTCGCCGAGACCTTCACGATCGCGCGCGAGTCGCAGGACACGGCGGACGTGGTCGTCGTCGAGCTGCGAAGTGGCGAGGCGATCGGCTACGGGGAAGGTGCTCCGATCGACCGGTACAAGGAGACGGCGGAGTCCGCGCGCGCTTACGTCCAAGAGCACGCAGACCTCGTCGGCGACGATCCGTTCGCGCTGGAGGAGGTGATGCAGCGACTTCCTCACCGGGAGTTCGCCGCGCGCGCCGCGATCGACGGCGCGTTTCACGACCTGGCCGGGAAGCTGGTCGGGCTCCCAGTCCACCGTCTGCTGGGTCTCCCTGCTGCGGGCCCGCCGACCTCGTGGACGATCTGGCTCGGCGATCCCGACGACATGGCGAGACGTGCGGAGCAGGTCGCACCGCGTTTCCGCCGGCTGAAGCTGAAGCTCGGCGGCGACGACGGGCTCGACGTCGAGCGCGTCCGCTCCGTCCGAGGCGTCACGCAGGTGCCGCTCCAGGTCGACGTGAACGAGTGGTGGTCGCTCGACGAGGCCCTCGACGCGCTGCCGCAACTGGCGGAGCTCGGCGTGCAGTACTGCGAGCAGCCGCTCCCGGCAGGCGACCCGGGCGGCGGCAGATTGAAGGAGCGCGCGCCCATCCCCATCTACGTGGATGAGGACTGCCACCGCCTCGAGGACGTCGCCGCCTGCAATGAGATCGCGCACGGCATCAACATCAAGCTGTCGAAGTCGGGCGGGATCCGCGAGGCGATCCGGATGGCGCACGCCGCCCGCGCGCTCGGTCTGGGCGTGATGCTCGGCTGCATGATCGAATCGGGGCTCGGGATCGCCGCCGGCTGCTGCGTGGCGCCGCTCTGCGACCACGTCGATCTCGACGGGAACCTGCTGCTCGCCGACGATCCGTGGCCTGGAGTCGAGCTCGCGGACGGGGTGCAGGTGCCCACGGAGGCGCGGGGGTTGGGTGTTCAGCTGCGTCGCGAATCCGACTGAACCTTTCTTCGCTCTCGTTTCGAAGTGCACGTCGATAGATGTCGACGACACCACGGACGAGAGGAGACAGGAGATTCGTACGACGACGAGCCCCGCTCTGGTGACCACGCTCGCCACAGCAGCGCTCGTGGGAACTGTTTTTGCGGCCGGTCGAGCTCCTCGTGACGCTCGAGGCGCCGAGCTCTGGAGGCATCGGCAACGCCAAGGGTGGTGAAGACGGGTATCGGCCGCGTGATCGAGTTCCGCACCGACGAGCTGCCGATCCTGCCGAAGGGCGAGTTCTACGAGCTCTGGTTCGTCGGCTCGGGCGACACGCTCGAGCAGCCGAACCGGATCTCTGCCGGCACCTTCCATCCCGACGCCGAGGGTCGCTCCCACGTCACGTTCGCGGCCGCCGTCGACCCTGCGGTCGACCCAGTCTTGAGCGTCACCGCAGAGCCTGGCGACGGCGATCCCCGGCGCACGGGGCCTGAGGTACTGCGCTCCGCCCCCTAGGATCACGAGCGGCACCCTAGGATCAAGCCCGTGGAGCGGCTGCTGATCCTCGCCGAAGGCTTTTCCGGCGACCCGCACTACGGCAAGACTGCGCGCGGCGTGATCGCGTACGGTCACCGCCCGGTCGTCGCCGTCCTCGACGGAGCGCGCGCAGGGGAGACGCAGGACGGGATCCCGATCGTCTCCTCGGTGAACGACGCCCTCTGCTTCGGCCCTACCGTCGCTCTCGTCGGCGTCGCGACCCAAGGCGGCCGGTTCCCGCCGGCCTGGCGCCAGCTGCTGCAGAGCTGCGTCGCGAAGGGCCTGCACGTCGAGAACGGCCTGCACGAGTTCCTCGGCGACGATGCAGAGCTGGCAGGGCTCGCGCGCCGGCACGGAGTCGAGCTTCGCGACCTGCGTCGCCCGCCCGCCGGCCTGAATGTCCCGACCGGCGCGAATCTCGAGCTACCGGTGCGCACGGTGCTGACGGTGGGCTCCGAGTGCGCGATCGGGAAGATGACGGTGTCGCTCGAGCTCGCGAGTGAGGCGCGCGCCCGAGGTCTTGCCGCCGAGTTCATCCCCACTGGCCAGACAGGGATCGCGATCGCGGGCTGGGGGATCGCCGTGGACGCGGTTGTCTCGGACTTCCTCGCCGGGGCCGCCGAGCAACTCGTCGTGGAGGGGCACGCTCGCGGCGGCGAGCTGCTCTTCGTCGAGGGGCAGGGCTCGCTGATCCACCCGGCCTACTCGGGGGTGACACTCGGCCTCGTGCACGGCAGCGCCCCTCACGTCTTCGTGCTCTGTCACCTCGCCGGCCAGACCGAGATCGACGGCTATCCGGGACACCCGATCCCGCCGCTTGCCACCCTCGTCGAGCTGCACGAGCGAATCGCCCTGCCGGCACGGGCGGCGACAGTCGCCGCCATCGCGCTGAACACGCGCCTCCTCGACGAAGAGCCCGCGCGCGAGGCGATCGCAGCTGCCGAGGCCGAGACGGGGTTGCCTGCGGACGACCCGGTGCGCTTCGGCGCCCGCCGGCTCGTCGACGCGATCCTCGAGGCGCTTGCCTAGAGCCGCTCTCGAGTGCAGCCGTCTCGGACACAGGACGCACTCCGATCCCCGCAGTCTCGGGAGAGCTGGAGTCCCTTGAACGTGGCTGTCATCGCCGACACGCACCTGCCGCGCGGCTCGCGGCGGCTCCCGGAGGAGTGTGTGCGGCGGCTCCTTGCAGTCGACTTGATCCTCCACGCCGGCGACCACTCGTCGTCGGCATCGCTCGCGGAGCTCCGGGCGCTCGGCCCGCCGGTTCAGGCCGTCTACGGGAACGTCGACGAGCCCGACCTGCGAAACGCACTGCCGAAGCAGCTCGTCGTCGAGGCGGCGGGAATCCGGATCGGCCTGGTGCACATCCCCGGGCCGCGGGTGGGGAGGGAGGCTCGGCTCCTCGCTCGCTTCCCAGGGTGTGCCGCGATCGTCTACGGCCACACGCACGCGCCGCAGGTGGAACTGCACGCGGGCGTCTGGATCCTCAACCCGGGGAGCCCGACCGAGCGGCGGCGCGCCCCCGACGCGACGATGCTGGAGTTGGTCATCGGCGGAGGAAAGTTCGAGCCGGAGCTGATCGCGCTCGATCCGTGATCGCGCTCAGAGGGCTTGAGCGCTTGAGCGCTTGAGCGGGGTAGCAGTCCGGGTACGCGTCGTCCGACAGGACTCGCGCATGAACCAGATGAGCGAGTAGCCGGATTTGGTGGGTCTACGCCAGACCGGCTCGTCGCGGTCGCCGGGCGACATCTACCCTCCGAGCCCACCGCCCGGATCGGCGTAGTTTGGCCGACTGACCCACCGGTACAGCCGCTTTGCTCGGTTCCAGAGGCGTAAGAACACGGGTCAAATACTAGAACGTCTGTCCTCTCCGAGCAGAGGGTGATTCCCCGCTTGACGGCGAACGTATGTTCGTGTAGCGTGGGAACACATGTTCGTTCGACTTCTTCTGCTCGTCGTCTTGTCCGTCTTTCTCTGGGCAACCTTCGCCCGCTCCTCGGACGCCTCCGGACCGGAGGAACGGTACGTCGTGCAGCCGGCCGACACGCTGTGGTCGATCGCCGCGACGCGCTACGGCGATCCGAGGGAAGGCGTCTACGAATTGCGGCGCCGAAACAAGCTCGACGGCTCGACGATCGTGCCGGGCGAGGTGCTCGTGTTGCCATAGAGAGCGGCCACTCGACCTAGACTCCCGCCATGGATCTCGACGTCGTGTTCGTGGGAACGTCGGGATCCATGCCCACTGCGCGGCGCGCACCGGCTGCGACGCTCGTGCGGCGCGGCGGGGAGCGGCTGCTCTTCGATTGCGGCGAGGGGACGCAGCGGCAGCTCTTGCGCTCGGACGTGGGTCTCGTGGAGCTGCGGGAGATTTTCCTGACGCACTTCCACGCCGACCACTTCCTGGGCCTCCCCGGGATGTTGAAGACGTTCGCCCTGCGTGGTCGGGAGCTGCCGCTCACCCTCTTCGGCCCGGTCGGTCTCGCGGAGCTGATGGGCTCGTTGCGCCGTCTCTTCGGCCGGCTCACCTATCCACACGAGATCGTCGAGCTGCGCCCCGGAGACGTGCTCGAGCGCGACGGCTACCTGCTGCGTCCCTTCGCCGTCCGGCACGGCCTCCACGCGCTCGGCTACGCACTCGTCGAGCACGAACGTCCGGGCCGGTTCGACGTGGGCATCGCCGATGGGCTCGAGATCCCGTTCGGCCCGGAGCGCGGGCTCCTGCAGCGGGGCGAGCCCGTCACGCTCGCCGACGGCCGGACTGTCTCACCCGCCGACGTGCTCGGTCCGCCGCGCCCGGGCCGCAAGGTCGTCCTCTCCGGCGACACCGCGCCAGTGCAGTCGGTGATCGACGCGGCCGACGGAGCCGACCTGTTGATCCACGAGGCGACGTTCTGCGTGGACGAGGCTGCTCGAGCTCGCGAGACCGATCACGCGACCGCTGCCGAAGCGGCCCGTGTCGCCCGCGACGCCGACGTCAAGCTGCTCGCCCTCACGCACCTCTCGACGCGCTACTTCGGCGGCGACGTGGAGCGGGAGGCCCTCGAGATCTTTCCCCGGACGGTGGTGCCCCGCGACTTCGACGTGATCCAGATCCCGTTCGAGGAGCGGGGAGTGCCCGAGCTGATCAAGAGCGGCGCCCGTCGCGGCCGAGACCGCTCAGCGCACGAGGACGCCGACGGCTCGCGAGCGGTAGTCGAAGATCTGGTCGAGCCAGCTCGCGACGGTTAACGGGCGTAGCAGCGAAGCCAGCGGCTCCACCGGCAGCCTGTAGCGGACGTGGTCGTAGATCTCGGTACCCGCTTCCACCCGGGTGAGGCGGTGCGTATGCTCCCAGAGCCGGTATGGCCCCTCGCGCTGCACGTCGGTGAAGCCCCGCGGCGGGCGCCAATCGACGATCTCCGTCAGCCAGTGCACCGGGATGACTGCGAGCCGCAGCCTGTAGCGGAGGAACGAGCCCAGCTCGAGCCGCACCGGAGCCTCGACAATCCGGAATCGCAGCCACGGCGGGGTGATCGCCTCGAGGTTCCGGGGGTCGGCGAAGAACTCGAACGCCTGAGAGACCGTGACCGGGACGACCTGAGTGCGCTCGAGGACGTGCTCAGCGGGCAACTCAGCTGCTCCGATCAAGTGCGTACGTTCGCCCGCGCCACGTCACCCCGCCACGGAGGCGGTCGACCGACGAAGCCAGCGACGTCGCGGTGAGGAACAGGCAACCCAGCGGGAGCGTGAGCCGGTAGACCGGCGGCGTCGGCGCGAACCGCTCCACATCTGCGCGAACGCCGAGCTGCAGAACGATCCCACCGGCCGCGAGCAGCCGGGGCCCGCGAACCGCCGCCAGGAACGGGCCGAGCGCTAGCGCCGCACCCCCGAGCGCGGCGAACGCCGCGAGGAGCGGCGACCTCTCGGCGACTCCCACCGAGGTGTTCTTCCGCCAGCCTCGCCACAACTCGGGGAGGCCGCGGTACATACGGACACGCACAAGGCCGCCGCCGTCGACGATCGCCAGCTGCCCGACATGGCGCTTGACCTGCTCCGCCAGCGCCTTGTCGTCCACCAGCCGGTCGCGGATCGCCGCGTGACCTCCTGCGCTGTCGTAGGCGGCACGCCGCAGGAGGATGAAGCCGCCGGCTGCGATCGCCGTCGGGGCGGCTCGCAGGCGGATCAGCAGACCCGGTGCGACGAAGGAGCGGATGAGCACCGCGGCGGCGGGCTGAACGATCCGCTCGGCCCAGGATCCGGTCTCGAGCCGTGGCAACACCGTCAGTCCCGGGCCACCGAGGCGGTGAGCCAGCTTCAGCGCCATTCCCACCGCGTCCGGCGCATGCACGACGTCGGCATCGGTGAAGAGCAACCACCCGCCAGACGCTGCCTCTGCACCTTGATGGTTTGCCCAGGTCTTGCCGATCCAGCCGGCGGGAAGCGGCGCGCCCCGCACGACCCGCACCCGTTCCGACGTGTTACGACAAGCCTCGGCATACGTACCGTCCGTCGATTCATCGTCGACGACGATCACCTCGACACCCGGGTGACGCTGGCGCTCGAGCGAGCGGAGCGCAGGCTCGAGGCGCCCCGCTTCGTTGCGCGCTGGGACGATGACGCTGACCAGCTCGTCCTCGCCGGTCGACCCGTCCTCACGTGCACCCCCGCCGCGCGGTCCGGCCGGAGCAAGGACGTGGAGGTGGCGGCGGTCGTCAGCTGCGACCGCCGCCGCCCAGGCCCACGCGCCGAAGGAAGTCCACGCCAGGGTGCGCTC
>JBBJOI010000063.1:0-10828 GCA_037721555.1 Gaiellaceae bacterium
AGATCACGGTCGACGTCCGCGGCGAGCTGCTCGAGCTGAAGGAGACCGTCAACACGATGGTCGACAACCTCCGCGCGTTCAGCGCCGAGGTGACGCGCGTCGCCAAGGAGGTAGGCACCGAGGGCGAGCTCGGCGGGCAGGCGCAGGTGGAAGGCGTCTCCGGCGTCTGGAAGGACCTGACCGAGAACGTCAACACCCTCGCCGGGAATCTCACGAGCCAGGTACGGAACATCGCGGCCGTCACGACCGCCGTCGCGAACGGCGACCTCTCGAAGAAGATCACGGTCGACGTCCGCGGCGAGCTGCTCGAGCTGAAGGAGACCGTCAACACAATGGTCGATCAGCTCTCCACTTTCGCCGCCGAGGTCACCCGCGTCGCCAAGGAAGTCGGCACGGAAGGCAAGCTCGGCGGGCAAGCGCAGGTGGACGGGGTCTCCGGCACCTGGAAGGGCTTGACGGACAACGTCAACCAGCTCGCGGAGACGCTGACGACCCAGCTGCGTGCGATCGCCGACGTGTCGACCGCGGTCACCTCCGGCGACCTGACCCGCTCGATCACGGTCGAGGCGGCAGGCGAAGTCGCGGAGCTGAAGGACAACATCAACCAGATGATCGGGAACCTCCGCGGCACGACGGAGCAGAACGCCCAACAGGACTGGCTCAACTCGAACCTCGCCCGCTTCTCCGGGATGCTGCAGGGCAAGCGCGACCAGAAGACGGTCGCGCGCCTGTTGATGAGCGAGGTGACCCCCCTCGTCGCAGCGCTCCACGGAGCGTTCTACGTGACGGAGAACGGGTTCGACGAGGACTCCGAGGCCGAGCTGCAGCTCGTCGCCACCTACGGGTACAAGGAGCGGAAGTCGATCTCGAACCGCTTCAAGTTCGGGGAGTCGATCGTTGGCCAGGCCGCTCTCGAGCGGAAGGCGATCGTGATCGCCGAGGCTCCCGGCGACTACATCAAGATCACGTCCGGCCTCGGCGAGGCGACGCCGGCGAGCATCATCGTCATCCCGATCCTCTTCGAGGACAGCGTCTTGGCGGTGATGGAGCTTGCCTCGTTCACCCCGTTCACCGACGTCCAGCTGACCTTCCTCGACCAGCTCTCGGAGTCGATCGGCGTCGTCCTGAACACGATCCTGGTGAATGTGCGGACGGAGGAGCTGCTGCAGCAGTCGCAGATGCTCACGCAGGAGCTCCAGAGCCAGTCCGAGGAGCTGCAGGCCCAGCAGGAGGAGCTCAAGCGTTCGAACACCGAGCTGGAGGCGCAGGCGGCGACGCTGCGGGCGTCGGAGGAGCTCCTGCAGACCCAGCAGGAGGAGCTGCGAGGAACGAACGAGGAGCTCGAGGAGCGCTCGCAGCAGCTCGAGGAGCAGAACCGGCGGATCGAGATCAAGAACACCGAGATCGAGCTCGCCCGCGCGGCACTCGAGGAGAAGGCGGAGCAGCTCACCCTCTCGTCGCGGTACAAGTCCGAGTTCCTCGCGAACATGTCCCACGAGCTGCGCACGCCGCTCAACTCGCTCCTCATCCTCGCGAAGCTGCTCGGCGACAACCCGGACGGCAACCTCACCGACAAGCAGATGGAGTTCGCGCGGACGATCCACACTGCGGGCTTCGAGCTGCTCGAGCTGATCAACAACATCCTCGACCTCTCGAAGGTGGAGGCCGGCAAGATGGACGTCAGCGTCGGCGAGGTGGAGGTCGCGAAGGAGCTGGCGGCGCTGGAGCGAGCCTTCTCGCCACTGGCGGCGGAAAAGGGCCTCGCGTTCGAGCTCGCCAACGCCGAGGGCTCGCTGCCCCGGATCGAGACCGACCCGCAGCGGCTTCAGCAGATCCTCAAGAACCTGCTCTCGAACGCGATCAAGTTCACCGAGCAGGGGTCGGTGACGGTGCGCGTCGACCAGGCAGGAAGAGAGGTGCGGTTCGCTGGCGAGACCCTCTCCTGTGCGCAGCGCGTGATCGCGTTCTCCGTGATCGACACGGGCATCGGCATCGCCCCGGACAAGCTGCGCCTGATCTTCGAGGCGTTCCAGCAGGCAGACGGGACGACGAGCCGGCGCTTCGGCGGTACCGGGCTCGGCCTCTCGATCAGCCGCGAGATCGCTCGGCTGCTCGGCGGCGAGATCCACGTCGAATCCTCGCCGGGCAATGGCAGCACGTTCACGCTCTATCTTCCGGACCGTTTCGTCGCTCACGTGCCAGCCGAGACAGGCGCGGACATCCTGCGGGAGCTCTCAGGCGGAATCTCCATCCCGCCTGGTACCTCGAACGGCGACGAGCCGCACGCCGACGTGCAGCCGGTCGACCCGGCGCTGCTCGAGCCGAGCCACATCGACGACGACCGCGACGCGATCGAAGCAGGCGACAGAGTCGTCCTGATCGTCGAGGACGACGCCGAGTTCGCGCGCACCGTGCTCGCGGTCGCACGGGAGCGAGGCTTCAAGGGCCTTGTTGCCCTCCGCGGCGACAGCGGTCTCGCACTGGCCCGAGAGTTCCGCCCGGACGCCATCGTCCTCGATATGAACCTGCCGATTCTCGACGGCTGGACCGTGCTCGCCCGGCTGAAGGGTCACCCATCCACACGTCACATCCCGGTGCACATCGTCTCGTCGGCCGAAGAGCGCCAGCCTGCGCTCATGGCCGGCGCAGCCGCCTTCTTGCAGAAGCCGGTCTCGCTTGAGGCGCTCAACGAGGTATTCGGCGGGATCGAGACGTTCATCGAGCGCGAGCTCCGTCGTCTGCTCGTCGTCGACGACAACGAGGCGCAGCGGGAGGCGATCGTCGAGCTCATCGCAGGAGGCGGCGATCGCGGCGTCGAGGTCGTCGCAGTGGGCTCGAGCGAGGAGGCGCTGGCCGCGCTCGAGCAGAGCGACGGGTTCGACTGCATGGTGCTCGACCTGAAGCTTCCGAAGATGACCGGCTTCGCCCTGCTGGAGAGGGTCAAGGTCGACCCGCGCTTCACGCACGTGCCCGTGATCGTGTACACGGGCAAGGATCTGACGCGCCGTGAGGAGACGAAGCTGAAGCGCTACGCCGAGACGATCGTCGTGAAGGACGCGCGCTCGCCGGAGCGGCTCCTCGACGAGACGTCGCTCTTCCTGCATCGCGTCGAGGCGGAGCTGCCGCACGAGAAGCGGAGGCTGCTGGAGCAGTTGCACAGTTCCGACGGCCTCTTCGTCGGCAAGAAGGTCCTGATCGTGGACGACGACGTGCGCAACGTGTTCGCGCTCACGAGCGTGCTCGAGGCGGGCGGAATGGAGGTCATCTTCGCCGAGAACGGTCGCGACGGAATCGACTGCCTGCGGGCGAACCCGGATGTCGACCTCGTCCTGATGGACGTGATGATGCCGGAGCTCGACGGGTACGAGACCACCCGTGTGATCCGGGAGCTGCCGGAATTCGAGCGTCTCCCGATCATCGCCCTCACCGCCAAGGCGATGAAGGCCGATCGCGAGCGCTCGATCGCCGCCGGAGCCTCCGACTACATCACGAAGCCGGTCGACACGGATCAGCTGCTGTCGCTGATGCGCGTGTGGCTGTACCAGTAGACAGAGGGGCCGAGCAGGATCTCGAGGCACTCGAGATCGAGCTCCTCCTGGAGGGAATCTTTCGGCGCTACGGGTTCGACTTTCGCGAGTACGCGCCCGCGTCGTTGCGACGCCGCCTGCGCCGGCGGATGGACGGTGAGCGCGTCCGGACGGTCTCCGCGCTGCAGGCGCGGGTGCTCCATGACCCGGTCGTGATGGAGCGGCTGCTCCTCGACCTATCGGTGAACGTCACAGCGATGTTCCGCGACCCGTCCTTCTTCCTCGCCTTTCGCTCGAAGGTGGTGCCGCTCCTGCGGACGTACCCGTACACGCGCGTCTGGGTCGCAGGATGCTCCACCGGTGAGGAGGTGTACTCGCTCGCGATCCTGCTCGCGGAGGAGGGCCTCTCGGAGCGGACGCGGATCTACGCCACGGACATCAACCAGGTCGTGCTCGACCGCGCGCGACTCGGCGTGTTCCCGCTCGAGAAGATGCGGGAGTACACGCAGAACTACATTCGGAGCGGCGGCACGCGCGCCTTCTCCGAGTACTACGTTGCACGGTACGACGGGGCTCTGTTCGCCCGCGCGCTCGTCGACAACGTGGTGTGGGCGCAACACAACCTTGCCTCGGACGCCGGCTTCAACGAGTTCAATGTCGTGTCGTGCCGAAACGTGATGATCTACTTCGACAAACCGCTACAGGAGCACGTGCACACCCTCTTCTACGAGAGCCTGGCCGTCTTCGGCGTCCTCGCGCTCGGGCAGAAGGAGTCGATCCGGTTCTCCCCTCACGAGGGCGCGTTCGAAGAGCTCGACGAGAGCGAGAAGCTCTTCCGGAAGGTGCGATGAACTACGACCTGATCGCGATCGGGGCGTCGTGGGGCGGGCTCGAAGCAGTCAGCACGGTGCTTCGCGACCTCCCGGACGACGTCGATGCCGCGATCGTCGTGGTGCAGCACCGGGGCCCCGACTCGCGACGCGGCCTGCTCGAGCTGCTCCTGCAGACGCACGTCGAGCGACGCGTGCTGGAGCCGGTCGACAAGCAAACGGTCGAGCGCTCGCGAATCTACGTGGCTCCAGCCGACTACCACCTCCTCGTGGAAGGTGGCCACTTCGCGCTGTCGGTGGAGGAACACGTGAACTATGCTCGACCCTCGATCGACGTCTTCTTCGCGTCCGCCGCCGAGGCCTTCCGTGAGCGCACGATCGGAATCGTCCTCACCGGTGCGAACGCCGACGGGGCAGCCGGCCTCGCGGAGATCAAGGCCTACGGCGGCATCGCGATCGTCCAGGAGCCCGCCACGGCCGCTCGCCGGACGATGCCCGACGCTGCGATCGCCGCGACCGCGGTCGATGCAGTCCTCCGGCTCGAGGAGATCTCGGGCTTCCTCCACGGGCTCTGCGCGCCGGTGACTCTGTGAGCGACCGGGCGCGCATTCTGCTCGTCGACGACCGGCCCGAGAACCTGCTCGCGCTCGAGGCGATCCTCGAGCCACTCGGCCAGGAACTCGTGCGGGCCGAGTCGGGCGAGGAGGCGCTGCGGCAGCTGCTGCACGGTGACTTCGCCCTGATCCTGCTCGACGTGCAGATGCCCGGCCTCGATGGCTTCGAGACTGCGAGCCTCGTCAAGCAGCGGGTCCGCACACGCCACGTGCCGATCATCTTCCTGACGGCGATCTCGAAGGAGGCGGAGCACGTCTTCCGCGGCTACGGCGTCGGCGCCGTCGACTACCTGATGAAGCCGCTCGACGCCCAGGTGCTGCAAGCCAAGGTGACGGTGTTCATCGACCTTTGGCGGGCAAAGGAGGAGGCGCGCCGGAGCGTCGAGCTGCTGGGCGAACAGGAGCTGGCAACAGAGCGGCGGGAGAGCGAAGAGCGCTATCGCTCGCTCGCCGAGGCCTTGCCGCAGATCATCTGGACGAGCGACGCGAATGGGCGCACCACGTACGTCAACGAGCGCTGGTACGAGGTGACCGGCCTCGACCGCGACGGCACCGCCGAGCTCGCCGCCGTCATCCACCCCGAGGACCGGCGCGCGACGAGCGCCCGCTGGCGAGAGTCACTGTCGTCGGGTGCGGTCTTCGAGCTCGAGTACCGGGTCAGGCACGTCGACGGCACCTATCGCTGGCAGCTCGCGCGGGCGTTGCCGATCTTCGACGGGTCGGGAACGCGCACAGGATGGGTCGGCACCGCGACGGACATCGAGGATCGGAAGCGGATGGAGGAGCGTCAGAGCTTCCTGGCCGAGGCGGGCTGGGTGCTCGGCAGCTCGCTCGACTACGAGCAGACGCTCTCGGACGTCGCCCGCCTCGCAGTGCCGCGCGTCGCGGACTGGTGCACCGTCGACATCTTCGTCGGCGACAAACTGGAGCGGCTCGCGATCGAGCACGTCGACTCGCTCAAGCTTGCCTTGGCCAGCGAGCTGGAGGAGCAGATGCTGGCAGCCGCCCAGGCGGCTGGCGCGGCGGCGATCCGGTCGCAAGAGCCGGTGCTCGTGCGCGAGATCGACGATGCCGCGCTCGCGAGCTTCGGCTTCGACGAGCGGCAGCTCGAGATCGCCCGCGCGCTGGCGCCGCGCTCGTACGTCACCGTCCCGCTCATCGCGCGCGGAGAGGTGTTCGGCGCGATCAGCCTCGTTACTGCCGAGTCCGCTCGGACCTATGAGGAGGAGGACGTCGCCCTGGCGCAGGAGCTGGCGCGCCACGCGGCGGCAGCCATCGACAACGCCCGTTTGTACGAGGAGTCGGAACGGCGCGGGCGCGCCGCCCGCGTGCTCGCCGCGGTTGGAGACGGCGTCGTCATGGTCGACCTCGAGGGCGCGATCAGGCTCTGGAACCCGGCCGCTGCCGCAATCACCGGGCTGCGCGAGACGGAGGTCCTCGGGCAGCGGATGGCCGACGTCGTGCCGGGCTGGACGGAGCCGGGCGCCCGAGTCCCCGTCGGCGACCCCGGCGCGCACGTTCGAGCGGAGACCGTGCCGATCGAGGTTGACGGCCGCGAGCTCTGGATCTCCGCGTCGGGCGTCAGGCTCGACGAAGGCACGGTCTACGCGTTCCGCGACCTGACCGAGGAGCGCGCCCTCGAGCAGCTGAAGTCGGAGTTCGTGGCTACGGTCTCGCACGAGCTGCGGACGCCGCTGGCGGCGATCTACGGCTCCGCCCAGACGATCCGCCGCGACGACCTCGACCTCGGCGAAGAGACACGCCACGAGCTGCTCGGCGTGATCGCGACCGAGGCCGACCGGCTCGCCTCGATCGTCAACGACCTTCTCGTCGCGAGTCACCTCGACTCCGGTTGGCTGCCCGTGCAGATCGAGCGCTGCAACCCCTTCGAGCTCGCGCGCGCGGTCGTCGAGAGCGCGAAAACGCACCTGCCGGAGCGCGTCGAGCTCAAGCTGAAGACGGCGAAAGAGCTGCCGCACGTGGCCGCCGACGCAGGACAGCTGCAGCAGGTGCTCACAAACCTGGTCGACAATGCGATCAAGTACTCACCCGAGGGCGGCGTCGTCCGGCTCGAGCTTCAGAACGGCGACGCAGGAGTTCGGTTCTCGGTGATCGACAACGGCCTCGGCATACCCGGGTCGGAGCACCGTCGGATCTTCGAGAAGTTCTACCGCCTCGACCCGGACATGACCCGTGGCGTCGGCGGCACCGGCCTCGGCCTCTACATCTGCCGCGAGCTCGTGCGCAGGATGCACGGCGAGATCTGGGTCGAGTCCCGGCTGGGCAAGGGCTCGACCTTCGTGGTCGAGCTGCCGGCGGCGAACGCTCGGCAGGCGAAGCCGTCGCCCCGCCGGTCGGCCAGCGTCGAGTGATCTTCTCGCCGTCTCGGGCCAGGTCCGAGGCTTTAAGCGCTGGACAAGCCGCTTCGGACCTGCTCGATGACTTCCGGCTGCACCTGGTGACTGCGTTCGGCGTCAACGGAGGTCATGTCCGAGGCTTGGAGCCCTAGCCGTGGCTGTTCCGGACACGCACGAGCTGCTTGCGCCCCCGGCTGTGCGGCAGGCGGCACACTCAACCGTGTCCTCTCCGATTCGGTCAGGTCAGGTCAGGTCAGGTCAGGTCAGGAGCAGCTTCGCAATCCGCCGACTGGCGATCCACGTGCCGAGGACGCCGAGCACCGCGAGGTAGACGACGTTGCCGATCTGGGCCGACCCGACGGCACCGGTCGTCAACGCCCGCAGCAGCTCGACGCCGTGGTAGAGGGGCGTCGCCTGGATGACGGTCTCGAGCCAGTCGGGGTAGGTCGAGAGCGGGAAGAAGGTCGCAGAGAAGAGGAACATCGGCAGGATCGCGAGATTCAGGATGTCGAAGTCCTGCCAGCTCCGCATGTAGGTGACGGCCGCGATGCCGGCCCCGGCGAACGCGAAGCCGATGAACACGGTCGCCGGCAGCGCGAGCACCGCCCACCACGACTCGACGAGCCCGAGCGCGAGGATCACGGTGAAGAAGCCGACCGCGTAGATGAGGCCGCGGAAGAGCGCCCACACCGTCTCCCCCGCAGCCACGTCCTTCGGCCCGAGCGGCGTCGAGAGGATCGAGTCGTAGAGCTTTTGGTAGCGCATCTTCCAGAAGATGTTCGTCGCGTCGTAGAAGGCACCGTTCATCGCGGATGCCGCGAGCAGGCCCGGGGCGACGAAGACCGCGTACTCGACCCGGACGCCGTCGATCGACACGTCCCCCACGTAGCTGCCGAGTCCGTAGCCGAGCGAGAGCAGGAAGAAGAGCGGCTCGAAGAAGCCCGACACGATGATCGGCCACATGGACTTGTAGGAGAGGACGTTGCGCTCGAAGAGCAGCAACCCGCGCCCTCCCGGGCGATTGAGCGCCCGCGCGACCACGCTCGTCGGCGCCGAGCTCAATTGAAGAGCCTCCGGCGATAGGCCCACCGGGCCGCGAACAGGCCGCCCACCGTCCACGCAAGCAGGTACGCGAGGTGGCCGAGCGCGACGAGCGGCTCCACGTCACCGAGCATGAGCTGGCGGCAGAGCTCGACGCCGTGCCAGATCGGCGTCACGTACGCGGCGAGCTCGAACGCGAGCGGCATCTGGTCGACGGGGAAGAAGGTGCCCGAGAAGAGGAACATGGGCACGATCACGAACCGGAAGATCGGCGGAAAGCTCGAGTCGCCCTCACGCGTCGCAGCGTAGGCGGCCATCGGCATCGAGAACGCCGTGCCGATCAGGACCGCGACCGGGATCGCCAGCAGGCCGAGCCAGGAGCTCACCGCCCCGAAGGCGGCCACGATGAGCAGGTAGGCGGCGCTCGAGGTGAGCACGCGCGTGATCACGAAGAGCTGGTGGCCGAGCAGCACGTCCCGCTCGGTCAGCGGCGTCGCGGTCATCGCGTAGTAGGTGCGCGTCCACTTGATCGCGCCCATGACGGGCCAGCTGGCCTCGATCGCGGCTGTCTGCATCGCTGCGGCGGCGAGCAGGCCCGGTGCGATGAAGTCGAGGTAGGGCACGCCGGCAGGGGCGTTCTGCGAGCGGTCGACGATCGTCCCGAGGCCGACGCCGAGCGCGGCGAGGTAGAGCAGCGGATTGAGCAGGCTCGTCCCGATCGTCCCGCGCCAGACGCGCTTGTACTGCGCGAGCCAGTGCTCGTAGGCGCGCAGCGGCTGGACGAAGCCCTCCACGCTAGTAAACCGTCCAGCAACGTTCATCGGCTTCTGGCTCGCGACTACGCGGCGCCAGCGTCCACCCTCGCTCTTGCGCAGGCAACCAGCCTGCGCCGCGAGCGAGTGCGGCCGCTGGCTTGGTATTCGCGACCCAGAAGGGCGGCAACGTTACTGGACGATCCACTAGTCGACGAGTGTCCGGCCGGTGAGGTGCAGGAAGACGTCCTCGAGGGAGCTCCGGCGGACGAGCGTCGAGTGCGGCGGCAGCCCTCGATCGGAGACCGCCGCTGCGGTGGCGTCCCCGTCGCGCGTGTAGATGAGCACGCGATCCGGCAGCTCTTCGACCCGTTCGGCCAAGTCCCCTAGCGCTCCGTTGGAGGGCCGCTCGTCCTCGAACCGCACCTCTACGACCTCGCGCGTCGCGTACTCGTCGATCAGCTGGCGCGGAGATCCCTCGGCGACGATCCGGCCGTGATCCATGACGACGAGCCGATCGCAGAGCTGCTCGGCTTCGTCCATGTAGTGCGTGGTCAGAACGAGGGTGACGCCGCGCTGCTTCAGCCGGAAGAGGCGATCCCAGACGACGTGGCGCGCCTGCGGGTCGAGCCCGGTAGTCGGTTCGTCGAGCAGGAGCAGCTCGGGGTCGTTGATCAGCGAGCGCGCGATCGTCAGCCGCCGCTTCATCCCGCCTGAGAGCGGCTCGACCTTGTCGCCGGCGCGCTCGCTCAATTGCACGAAGTCGAGTAGCTCGTCGATCTTGGGGCGGAGCTCGCGTCGCGAGAGGCCGAAGTAGCGGCCGTAGATGAGCACGTTCTCCCAGACTGTCAGCTCGGTGTCGAGCGTGTCTTGCTGCGGCACGACGCCCAAGCGGCCGCGGATCTGCGGACCGTGGGCTTCCGGGTCGAGGCCGAGAATTCGTAGCGTCCCCCCGGTAACGGGCGAGACACAGCCGATCATCCGCATCGTCGAGCTCTTGCCGGCACCGTTCGGCCCGAGGAAGCCGAAGGCCTCGCCGCGGCGCACGTCGAGGTCGATCCCGTCGACCGCGACGAGCTCGCCGAAGCGCTTGACGAGGCCGCGCGCCTCGATCAGGGAATCGGACCCGCTCACCGGGCCGACGCTACCGAAACAGTGTGAGTAGCCGCACTTGAGCCTGGAACCGCCTCGCCCACCATGCAGGCTGTGCCCCCGACCGTTGTCATCGTCGACGACCATCCGAGCTTCCGCGCCTCCGCCCGCGCGATCCTAGAGTCGGAGGGGTTCGAGGTTGTCGCCGAGGCCGAAGACGGGGAGAGCGGCATCGCGGCGGCGCGCGCGCTCAGGCCGGACGTCCTCCTGCTCGACGTGCAGCTCCCCGACATGGACGGCTTCGCCGTCTGCCGGCAGCTCGACCTAAACGGCAACGGCCCCGCCGTCGTCTTCGTCTCAAGCAGGGACGTGGACGACTACCGCGGGCTGATCGAGCAGAGCGGCGCCCGCGGCTTCATTCCGAAGGCCGAACTGTCGGGAGGCTCACTGGCCGACGTCCTCGCACGAGCGTCGCGCGCCTTCGGCACGCTCCCGTCGGGAAAACCAGGTTTCCCCCACGAGCCCCCTTCTTCCTCGCTCACGTGGGGGAACCTTCCGGTTCCCCACGCCCCCTCCCCCGCTCACAGACCAACACGTCGGCGTATGAGCGGCCGC
>JBBJOI010000025.1:0-34872 GCA_037721555.1 Gaiellaceae bacterium
CCTCGCTCGGCTACCTCGAGGGCTACTTCGCGAAGCCGCGCGTCGACTGGGAGCTGCTCGAGACCCACGGGTCGGGGCTGATCGCGCTCTCGGGCTGCCTCTCGGGGCGGGTGTGCAAGGCGCTCGAGGAGAGCCGGCCGCAGGACGCCCGCGCAGACCTCGACCGGCTCGCGCAGGTCTTCGGCCGCGACAACACCTATGTCGAGCTCCAGAACGCCGGACTCGAGGTGCAGCAACGCGTCAACCCGGAGCTCGTCAAGCTGGCGGCGGAGGCGAAGCTGCCCCTCGTCGCGACCGGCGACGTCCACTATCTGACGGCGGCGGACGCCTACTCACACGAGGCGCTGCTCTGCATCCAGTCGGGCGACTCGCTCAAGAACCCGAATCACTGGCGCTTCGACACGAACGAGTTCTACTTCAAGACGCCCGAGGAGATGGCGCTCGACTTTCCCGGTCACGGGGACGCGATGCGGCGCACGCTCGAGGTCGCCGAGCGCTGCGAGGTCACCCTCGAGCTCGGCCTCGTCCACCTGCCGAAGTTCCCGACGCCGGACGACCGCGACGCGTTCGACTACCTCGTCGAGCTGTGCGAGCAGGGGCTCGAGCGGCGCTACGGGCGTGACGAAGCCAAGGTCACGACCGAGCTTCGCGAGCGGCTGCAGCTCGAGCTGAAGACGGTCAAGGAGATGGGTTTCTCCGACTACTTCCTGATCGTGTGGGACTTCATCCACTTCGCGAAGACGAACGGGATCAGCGTCGGCCCGGGACGCGGCTCGGCCGCCGGCTCGCTCGCCGCCTACTGCCTCCAGATCACCGACATCGACCCGATGCGCTACGGCCTGCTCTTCGAGCGCTTCCTCAACCCGGCACGCGCCGACCTGCCGGACATGGACATCGACTTCTCGGTTGCCGGGCGCGAGCGCGTGATCAACTACGTCGCGGAGAAGTACGGGCGCGACCGGGTCGCCCAGATCATCACCTTCGGGACGATGGCGGCCCGCGCGGCCGTACGCGACGCGGGACGTGTGCTCGAGATCCCCTACGGCGTCGTCGACCGGATCGCGAAGCTGATCCCGGAGGGACCCGGCCAGACGCTCTCGGAGTGCCTGCGCTCCGGCGAGCTGAAGTCCGCCTACGACACCGAGCCCGTCGCGAAGGAGATCATCGACCTCGCCAGGCCGCTCGAAGGGCTCGTGCGACAGGACTCGATCCACGCTGCCGGCGTGGTCATCGGCGCCGGGCCGCTGATCGACGTTGTCCCGCTGCAGCAGAAGGGCGCCGACCAGGAGGTCGTGACGCAGGTCTCGATGGGGAACGTCGTCGACCTCGGCCTGCTGAAGATGGACTTCCTCGGCCTGCGCAACCTCGACGTGATCGACAAGGCCGTCGAGCTCGTCGGGAACCTCGACATCGAGGGGCTCCCGCTCGACGACCGCCCCACCTACGAGATGCTCGCGCGCGGCGAGGCGGCCGGCGTCTTCCAGTTCGAGTCGTCCGGCATGCGCGAGGCGCTGCGGTTGGTGAAGCCGACGGAGTTCGAGGACCTGATCGCGCTCGTCGCGCTCTACCGGCCGGGCCCGATGGCCTACATCCCGGTCTACGCGCGCAGGAAGCACGGCCAGGAGCCCGTCACCTACCTCGATCCGCGTCTGCAGCCGCTCACCGGCGACTCCTACGGCATCTGCATCTACCAGGAGCAGTACATGCAGATCGCGAAGGAGATGGCGGGGTTCACGCCGGCCGAGGCCGAGACGCTGCGCAAGGCGATCGGGAAGAAGATCCATGCCCTGATGGCGTCCCTGAAGGATAAGTTCCTCGACGGCTGCGCCAAGAACGACGTCGCGGCTGCGGTCGCGCAGCAGCTGTGGAAGGACATGGAGCAGTCGCAGGACTACTCCTTCAACAAGGCGCACGCGGCCTGCTACGCCCTCATCTCCTACCGCACCGCGTGGCTGCGTGCCCATCATCCGTGCGAGTACATGGCCGCCCTGATCTCGTCCGTGATGAACACGAAGGATCGCGTTCCGTTCTACGTCTCCGCCTGCGACGAGCTCGGGATCGACGTGCTCCCGCCCGACGTCAACTCCTCGCAGACCGATTTCGCGGTGGTGGAGGGAAAAATCAGGTTCGGGCTCAATGCAGTGAAGAGTGTCGGGGAGAGCGCGGCACGCGCGATCATCCGGGCGCGTAATGATGGCGAGGCGTTCGGGTCGATCTGGGACTTCACCGAGCGCGTCGACCCCCAGGTCGTGAACAAGCGTTCGCTGGAGGCGCTCGTCAAGTGCGGTGCGCTCGATTCCACCGGCGCCTCCAGGATGGGGATGCTCGCCTGCCTCGAGCAGGCTCTCGCGTGGGGACAGAAGTACGCGGCCGACAGGCTCGCCGGCCAAGGCTCCATCTTCGACGCGATCGGGTTCGGCAAGGCCGAGGCGGATCCAGTGCGACACCACCCCTCGGTCCCCTCGGCTGAGTTCGAGAAGCCCGAGCTCCTGAAGCTCGAGAAGGAGACCCTCGGCCTCTATGTCTCCGAGCACCCGCTGCACGCGGTGCGGGAGCAGCTGCGGCGCAAGACCGACTGCGCGCTGGCGGAACTGGAGCGCCGGCGGGATGGGGAGGTGGTCACGGTTGGCGGCATCGTCTCCGCGCTCAAGCAGCTGACGACGAAGAAGGGCGAGCCGATGGTCTTCCTGACTCTCGACGACCCCTCTGGCGGAGGTGAGGTCGTCGTCTTCAACTCGACCTACGCAGCGGCGCGCGACCTCTGCGCGACCGAGCGGATCCTCGTCGTGAAGGGCCGTGTCGACCATAAGCAGCAGGGGGAGACGAAGCTGATCGCGCTCGAGGTGACCGCCTTCGAGGCGGTGGCCGAACGGACGGAGATCAGGTTCAAGCTCGATGCCCGCGCCGCCCGCGCCGGCCTCGTTCGCGACCTCGCGCATCTCGTCAAGGACTACCCCGGCGAGTCACCGGTGTACGTGGCGCTCGAGACCTCGCTGGGCCCGAAGACGCTCGCGCTCGGCCCGGACTACCGGGTCGCGATCGACACGGACTTCCTCACCGAGGCGCGCACGCTCCTCGGCGCGGACGCGATCGTGTGAGCGTCAGCGTCCGGCTCGACCATGTCGTCATCGGAGTGTCCGATCGGGCGAGGTCGAACGCGTTCTAGGGAGTGCGGCGCCTCAGCGTCGCCGACCCGAGCGCTAGCGCGACGAGGCTGCATCCCGCGACGACAGCGATGTCGCGCCAGAGCGCGACATCGAGTTCCCCGATCTGCGCTGTGCGCGCAAGGGCGTCGTAGGCGTAGGTGAGCGGGAGCGCGTGCGAGAGCCACTCGAGCGGTTCGGCCATCGTACTCCGGTCGACGAGCAGGCCGCCGAGCAGGATCTGGGGCAGCACGACCGCCGGCATGAACTGCACGGCCTGGAACTCGGACGTCGCGAAGGCGCTCATGAAGAGGCCGAGCGCCATTCCGAGGATCGCGTTCGCAATCGCGAGGGCGAACACCAGCCAGACGGGCCCGGCGGTGTCGAGATCGAGCAGCCAGAACGCCACGAGCGACGTCGCCGCAGCCTGTGCGGCTGCGACGAGCGCGAACGCTAAGGCGTACCCGAACAAGAGATCCGCCTTCCCGAGAGGAAGCGACATCAGCCGCTCGAGCGTGCCGGACACTCGCTCGCGGAGCATCGCGATCGAGGTGACGAGGAACATCGTGATGAACGGAAAGAGGCCGACGAGGGGCGCGCCGAGGCGGTCGAACGTCGCCTCCTGTCCGTCGAAGACGTAGCGGAACAGCGTCAGCAGCACCGGCGGCACGACGAGGACGAGCGCGAGCGTGCGTCGGTCGCGCCGTAGTTGTCGCAGGACGCGCGCGGCCGTCGCAAGCGTGATCCGCGCCTTCATGCCGCCTCCGCGAGGGAGAGGAAGGCGGCTTCCAGGTCGCGGGCGCCGGTCTTCCGGAGCAACTCCGCCGGTGACGCTACAGCGACGATGCGGCCGTCTCGCATCAGCACGATGTCGTCGCATCGCTCCGCCTCGTCCATCACGTGGCTCGAGACGAGCAGCGAGGTGCCGGCCTCCGCGAGGCGGTGGAAGGTCGCCCACAGGTCGCGCCGCAGGACGGGATCGAGACCGACGGTCGGCTCGTCGAGCACGAGCACGTCGGGCTCACCGAGCAGAGCGGTGGCCAGCGAGACCCGTGAGCGCTCGCCGCCCGACAGGGTCCGTACAACCTGCTCGGCCTGCCCCACGAGGTCGACGACGGCGATCGCCTCGTCGATCCGGCTTCCGGGTACGCCGAGGACGCTGGCGAAGTAGCGAAGGTTCTCTCGAACGCTCAAGTCTCCGTAGACCGACGGCGCCTGGATCACATAGCCGATGCGGCGCCGCAGGTCGGGGGAGCCGGCCGGCAGCCCGAGCACCGTTACCGTTCCCGCTTCGATGAGTTGGACGCCGACGATCGCGCGCATCAGCGTCGACTTCCCCGATCCGCTCGGCCCGAGGAGGCCGGTGACGACGCCGGACCTGAGCTCGAGCGTCGCGTCGGGGAGGATGAGCTTGCCACCGCGCCGGATCCTGAGACATTCGATTGAGATAACGTTAGAATTCTCCATGCGTTGAATTCTACAGATGATGAATTGTCTGCGCAAGCTCGTCGGCTTGGGCGGCGCCCGGGGGAGAGCGGCACGCGTGGCGTGATCGCAGCGGCGGCCGGCCGGCTCTTCGCCGAACTCGGCTACGACCGCACGAGCATGCGGGCCGTGGCAGCGGCGGCCGCCGTCGATCCGGCACTCGTGGCGCACTACTTCGGCTCCAAGCAGCGCCTGTTCGTGTCGGTCGTGAAACTCCCGGTCGACCCCGAGCTGATCGTTGCGCAGGTGGTCTTGGGAGAGCGCGGAGGTGCCGGAGAGCGACTCGCGCGGACGGTTCTCGGGGTGCTCGAGGACCCGGCGGGCCTCGCTCGGATCACCGGAATGGTTCGGGCGGCCGCGTCAGAGCCGGAGGCGGCTGCGCTCCTGCGCAAGCTGATCACGAGAGATCTCTACGGCCCGATCGCCCGCGCGCTCGGCGGCGACCAGCCCGACCTACGGGCGAATCTCGTCGGCAGCCAGATCGTGGGCCTCGTCCTGGCGCGCCACGTCGTCGAGATCGAGCCGCTCGCCTCGGTCGAGCCGGACGCTGTCGCACGGGCGCTCGCTCCCGTGCTCCAGCACTACCTCACGGGCGACCTGGCCTCCGGCACAATCACGCTCTGAGTCGGCAGGACGGTGGGGCGGCGCGATGCTGCGTCCTCGGTCTCGCCGAGATGCCGGCCGACCTGACACTCCCTGCGTCCTTGCAGCGAAACCACGTCCCACCCCGCCGACGAGGCTTCGTTGCGTTAGAACCTTATGAATCTTCCGGTCTGACCACGAGGCGCCGCGGGCGGCGAACTCAGCCGACTCCCTTCTCGCGCAGCTCGGCGAGCGCCGACTCGCTCGTGCCGAGGTCGAGGCCCATCACGCGCAGGATCTCCGCCGTCTTCGTGAACTGGATCTGCGAGTAGGCCACCACCTGAACCTGATTCCCCCACGGGTCGTGGAAGGAGTTGCCGCCGAAGATCTCCACGCCTGCCTCCCGCGCGGCGTCCAGCACCGCGGCGACGTCGTCGACGACGAGCCCGAAGTGACGCTGGCAGTCGGGTCCCTGCGTCCGTCCCTCCGCGAGCGCGATGAACTGGTCGCCGAGGTCGACGAAGGCCATCCCGCCCACCCGCCCGCGCAACTGCAGCTCGAACAGGCCGCCGTAGAAGTCGAGCGCCTCCTCGAGCGAGCCGACCTCGAGCGCGATGTGGTTGATCCCGACCGCGCGAGCCATGTCTGCAGCGTACGTCTGGGGGACAGTCCCACGGACACGTCCCACGCAGACGGCGGAACTCCGGAAGCTGCGCAGGTGTAGAACCGTCGAGTGGTGAGCCGGCCACCGACTGAAGACGAGCTGGTCGAACGCGCGCGCAGAGGAGACGGCGCTGCCTTCGGCACGCTGATCCGCGAGCACCAGGAGATTGCCTTCCGCACTGCATTCCTCATCGCCCGTAACGCCGCCGACGCCGAAGAGGCAGCGCAGTCAGGGTTCGTGAAGGCTTTCGGTGCGCTACCCAGGTTCCGGCGCGGCGCGCCCCTGCGTCCGTGGCTGCTCGCGATCGTCGCGAACGAGGCGCGCAATCGCCGCCGGTCGGCCTGGCGCCGCGAACAGCTCGCCCTGCGCGCGGCGACCGAGCTTCCCTCGGGGGACGCGGCTCCGTCTCCCGAGGGGAGCGTCCTCGCTGCCGAGCAACGTGAGACGCTCCTGGCAGCGCTCCAGACGCTCCGAGACGAGGAGCGTCTCGTCCTCTCCTGTCGGTATCTGCTCGACCTGAGCGAGGAGGAGACCGCGGCGACGCTCCGCATCCGCCGCGGGACCGTCAAGTCCCGCACCTCCCGCGCGCTCGAGCGGTTGCGAGCGGAGCTGGGGGAGGAAGCATGAGCTCGCTCGAGCTCCGCCTCGCTCGGCTGCGCGAGGCGATCGTGTTTCCGGAGACGCCCGACCTGGCGGGTCGCTTCGAGCCAGGACCCGGGTCTCGCAGCCGGCCGCGGCGCCTGCGCCCGCTCGTGCTCGGTCTCGCAGTCGTCCTCGCTGTCGCCGCTGCAACCTTGACCCTCTCGCCCGGTGCCCGGAGTGCCTTCCTTGAGGTCCTCCGCCTGCGTGGAGCGACGATCGAGCGCGTCGAGGAGCTCCCGGACGTCCCCACGACTGGCCTCCTCCCGCTCGGCGAGCGCGTCAGCCGCGCGCAGGCGGAGCGCAGCGTCGGCTTTGCCCTCCTCGATGTCGGCGAGCCGGATGCCGTCTACGTGCGGCGCGGCGGCCCCGGCGGCAAGGTCGCGACACTCGTCTACGGCGATCCCGCGCGGCCGCGGCTCGTCCTGACCGAGTTCCGCGGCGCCATCTTCGACGGCTTCCTGAAGAAGACGGCTGCGGGCGGCACCCGCATCGAGCCGGTGCGGGTGCGGGGCGAGCGGGGCCTCTTCATCTCGGGCGACGAGCACTTCGTCATGTTCCTCGACGCCTCCGGCCGGATCGCCGACGAGCCGACCTATCTCGCCGGCAACACGCTCCTCTGGAACCGCGGCCCGCTGCTGCTTCGGCTCGAAGGTAGGCTCAGCCGGGCGGAGGCGCTGGAGCTGGCGCGCGCGGCCGATTAGGGAACCCTGCGGGCCGTGTCGGTGTAAAGGGGTCGACAACCCGTCGTCCCATGGAGGTCCGATGAAGAAGCTGATCCTCTCGTTCGCCGTCCTCGCCGCACTGCTCCTCCCGGGCACCGCCCGCGCAGGCTGCTGGTCGACGGTGGGGCTCGACTCGATGCCGAAGGCCGGGCATCCGGCCGGCAAGCCCTGGGTCGTCACTATCCGCGTCCTTCAGCACGGGCGCACGCCGATGCCGGACGCGAGGCCGGTAGTCCGCATCCGCAACGCCGCCGGTGAGCTGTACAGGTTCAAGGGGAAGCCGACCGGCGTCGTCGGCTCCTATCGCGCGCGGGTCGTCTTCCCGGCCGCGGGGCTCTACAAGCTCGGCGTCTACGACGGCTTCCCCCACAGCCAGTGCGCGCGGGTGCACGCCTTCAAATCCGTCCTCATCGAGGACGTGTAGACGATCGAGGCCGCCAGACCGTCCTCGGGGCACGGCCTGCTCGGGGGCGGTCTGCTCCGAGGCGGGAGCGGACGTGTCGGATGCGCCTCCGTCGACCTCTGGCGGAGCCCGGGTCAGACCCGGCTTGACGCACCCACCCCAACCGCTTGAGCAAGCTCTTCGCCCGCGCGGCCGGGGTCAGACCCTGTTACGAATCCGTAACGATTGCTCCACAGGCATGGAGGCAGCACGGGCTCGTCGGATCACGCACCAGAGCGCGGCCTCCCTCCATCTGGGTCACGCGACGAATGCCTCGAGCTTGGCCGCCTCGTCCGCGAGGGCCGCGCGCGCTTCGCGGCCGAGGCGTCCGAAGGGCTCGAGGGCGACGCGGCCACGCACGAGCTGCCAGGTGCCGGCGACGAACCCGTCCAGGAGGATCGTGGCGTGGACGATCGCGTTCTTCGTGACGATCCGGCTCGGGGGGACGTCGCCGAGCACGCGCGTGCGGTCGGCGTGGGCGAGCACGAGGTTGTCGAACCGTGGCACGAGTCGCGTCGGGGCGGGTGTGTCAGGGTCGGGAAGCGGCGCGCCCGGAAGGTCGTAGAGCGTTCGGCCCCGATCGTCCAGGAACGTTGGGAGCCCGAGCCGGGCGAGCGACTGCGCAATGGGGCCGAGTCGCGGGATCCCCGCCCACTGGGCGACGTCCTGCTTCGCGGCGGGTCCGAACGCGGCGAGGTAGCGGCGGACCAGGTGGTCGAGAGCCTCCTCGGCGGGCGGCGCCTCGCCCGGGATGACCGAGCCGGCAGCTCGGTAAACGCCCTCCTTGTGGTAACCCCACGTGCCCGAGGGAGGCACGTGCACCACGTGCTCCTGCCCCTGCACCCTCCGCCAGAGGAAGGTCGTGCTCAGCTCACCGTCGGCGTGCGGGGCCAGCAGCGTGCCGACCTCCGAGAACGTCCGGGGTTCGTCACGGAGCTCGACCAGGATCTGCCCTGCGATCCGCGCGAGCTCGTGCGCGGGCAGGCGCTGCTCGAACGACGGCGGCCAGGGACTACCGCCGAGCTCCCGCCTCGCCGTCGCAGCAGCCCAGAAGTCGCGCGGGGTGACGATGTGGAGCGTGCCGCGCATGAGAAGCGCTTTCACCACCTCTTTGCATTCGAGTGCGCAGGTGAGCGACTGGCGTTCGAACTCAGCGAGCCGCGTCCAGAGCGAGAGATATGGCGACGGCGTGTACTGCGCCTGCAGCCCGGCAAGCTGCTCGACCGCTCGCGGCACCGACTCTGGGCTCCGCTCGAGCAGGAGCTGGCGGGCGAGGAGGGCGCGGTTAAGCTCGCGCCGTCCGAGGACACGCTCGACCGCCATGGCGCCACGCTACAACGCTGCTGTGCGGAGCCCTTGCAAACCTTTTACGAAAGCTTCATCGCAAAACACCCCATCCGGGACATCTAGTTCGTTGAGAAAGGCGAATAGCGTGTACAACGGACCGAAGGAGATGACGGGGATGTCTGCGGCAGAGCTGAAGAACACCGAGACCGAGCCTGAGCGAATCGAGCGCTGGCGCGCCGAGGAGCTCGAGCGCGCCGGCTATCAGCCAGCGGCGGCTCGGATGCTGGCGAGCCGCACAGACGTCGACCTGCACTACGCGATCGACCTGCTACGGGCCGGCTGTCAGCACGAGCTCGCCCTTCAGATCCTCCTCTAGCCACACGTCGGCGCCCGTCTCGGCAGAATCATTGCCGGGATGAACTCTGTCGCCTCCTTTCCCTCGCCCTCCTCCGGCACGCTCGACGCCGGCCCGCTCACGATTCACATGTACGGGCTGATGCTGCTTCTCGGCATCGCGGCGTGCATCTGGCTCACGGGAGTCCGCTGGACGCGGCGTGGCGGAGACTGGGATCTGATCTTCCGCGTCGCTGTGTGGGGGGTCGGCGCCGGGATCGCGGGCGCACGCCTCTATCACGTCGCAACGAGTTGGGACGAGCTGCCCGACGAGTGGTGGGGCGTCTTCGCCGTGTGGGAGGGCGGACTCGGCATCTGGGGCGGGATCGCCGCAGGCGTGATCGTCGGCTCGATCATCGCGCACCGGGCGGGGGCGAGCGCACTTGCGCTGCTGGACGCCGCCGCGCCCGGCTTGCTCGTCGCCCAGGCCATCGGTCGGGTCGGCAACTGGTGGAACCAGGAGCTCTTCGGCGAGCCGACCGACCTGCCGTGGGGTCTGGAGATCGACGCGGTTCGGCGCCCAGACGATTACCTGCTGTCGGAGACATTCCACCCCGCGTTTCTCTACGAGGGGCTCTGGAACCTCTTCGCCGCCGGCCTGCTGCTCCTGCTCGACCGCCGCTTCCGCTTCCGGCCGCCGGCGCTCTTCGCGCTCTACGTGATTCTCTACACGGCGTTTCGCTTTTACCTCGAGACCCTGCGGGTGGATCCGTCCAAGGAGCTCCTCGGCCTACGCGTGAATGCGTGGGTCGCCCTCGTCGTCTTCGTCGCGGCGTTGGCGTTCTTCATCTGGTGGCAGCTCTTCCGTGGGCGCGGCCGCGGGCGGCGCCTGCACGAACGGAAGCCGCAGCCACCCCCGGCGATGGCCGTCCCGCGGGAGCGCGTCCGCCCCCGCCGCTAGTTTCCCTCGCGATGTCCGTTCGCGAGCTCGACCTCGACCTCGATGCGTTCGAGGGTCCGTTCGACCTGCTCCTGACGCTCGTGCTCCGGGAGGAGCTCGAGCCTGCCGAGGTCGATGTCGCCGGCATCGTCGTCGCCTTCGTCCACCAGCTCGCGGAGCGTGACGAGCTCGATCTCGAGGCCTGCGGCGAGTTCCTCGTCCTGATCGCGGCACTCCTCGAGCTGAAGGCGCGCGGGCTCTTCCCCGACGAGGAGGCGGAGCTTGCCGAGCTCGAGCCGGAGGAGGCAGCAGAGGAGCTTGCCCGCCGGCTGGCCGAGTACCGTCGCACCAAGGAGGCCGCAGCGTGGCTCACCGAGCGCCTCTCCGCAGAGCGAGACCGTTTCTTTCGAGTTGGCCCGGCTCCGCTCGCTCCGCAGCCGGAACGGGTGCTCGCGCCCCAGGATCCAGCGCGGCTCGCGGCGGCGCTGCGAGGCCTCGCCGAACCGCCTCCGCCGGTCTCGCTGGCGCACATGGCGCTTCGCTTTCCGCCCGTCTCGCAGTTCCTGGAACGGTTCAGGGCAGTGCTCCGGCGCAGCCGTCGCTTCGACCTCGACGCCGAGATCGGGAACCTGCCGCGGATCGAGCAGGCGGTCGCCTTCCTCGCGTTACTGGAGCTCCGCAAGACCGGCGAGATCGAGCTCGAGCAGGCCGCGCCTCTCGCCCCGATCAGGGTCTCGCGCCCCGCGTCCCGCCCTGGGCACCCCTGGCCGGCCTCGGCTCCTGCCGGCGGCCCGGATCTCCACCCTGTTCCTCCGGCCGACGCAGCTCCAGCAGCGTCCCACAGACGCATGGACGGCAGCGAGCAGGAAAACGAGCTCACAGACGAAAGGAAGGCCAAATGGACCGTCCGCTCCGCCTGATCACGACCAACCCGGTCGACCAGCTCGCGCGGACGCTCGAGGCGCTCCTCGTGGTCGCCTCCGCGCCGCTCTCGGTCGACGAGCTCGCGCAGGCCGCCGACGACGACGCGGAGCGGATCGAGCTGGCGCTCGGCCTGCTCGCCGACCGCTATCGCGAGGGGCGGAGCGGGATCGTGCTCGAGCACGTGGCGGGCGGGTATGCCTTCCGCGCTGCGCGTCAGGCCAGCGAAGCATGCTCACGACTCTTCGAGCGGCCCGTCGAGCGCGGGCTCACCCAGGCGACGCTGGAGACGCTGGCGATCGTTGCCTACCTCGGCCCCTGCAGCCGGCCGGAGATCGCGAGGATCCGCGGGGTCGCCGCCGACTCGGCCGTCGCCGGCCTGCTGGAGCGCGGGCTGATCGCCGAAGCGGGCCGCGAGGACAGTCCGGGCGGTGCGGTTCGCTACCGGACGACGACTCTGTTCGAGCGCGTCTTCGGGCTCGAGAGCGCAGCTGCCCTCCCGCGGCTCGACGATCTGGGCGAGACCGCCGCGGAGATCCGCGAGCGGCTGCACAGCGTCGCCGTCGGTAAGACCGCCTGATCCGGCCAGGCCAAGTCTGGACGCGTCACTTGTGCCCTCCGCGACGCAGGGACTGTCCCTGCTCGCGAGCGCGCGCTGCGGCCAAGTCCAGAAGGGGAGCGGTCTCGAGCTCGCTTCAGATCGACTTTGTTCTGGGGCGTTCTAGATCTGCCAGGAGCCGTCGCGGAGCACCGGCACGCGGTCGCCGTCCCGGGTGATCCCGTCGACGTCCAGCTCGTTGCTGCCGATCATGAAGTCGACGTGGATAGCGCTCTTGTTGACGCGCTCGCGATCGGCGTCGTCCTCGACCGGGAAGGTGTAGGCGTTCCCGAGCGCGATGTGGCTCGCGGCGTTCTCGTCGATCAGCGTGTTGTAGAAGACGGTCCCGAGCGGCCCGATCCGGCCCTCTCTGTCGACGAGCGCGATCTCGCCGAGGCGTGCCGCGCCATCGTCCTTCGCGATCGTCGCCTGCAGCGCCTGGGCACCCAGGTCCGCATCGGCCTTGACGGCGCGGCCCGCTCTGAACTCGATGCGGATCCCCTCCATCGTCGAGCCGTACATATCGAGCGGCATCGTCGCGGAGACGTGGCCGTCGACCCGCTGCGGGTCGGGCGTCGTGAACACCTCCTCCGTCGGCAGGTTCGGGTAGTGCGTGAGCCCGTCGATCGTTTCGAAGTCGGCGCCCAGCCACGTCGAGCTCGGGAACAAGCCGATCGTGAGGTCGGTTCCAGGCCCGTGCAGGTGAAGTGCGTCGAAGCGTCGGTCGGTCAGCCTGCCTGCGCTCGCGACGATCGCCTTCATCCGCTCCCGCCAGGCCGCCACGGGATCCTCGGTATCGAGCCGCAGGACGTGCACGACCTGATCCCAGAGCTTGTCGAGCGCCTCGTCCGGCGACAACTGGGGATAGACCCGTTGCGCCCAACCGGGGTTCGGGACCGGTGCAGCAGTCCAGTTCGTCGTCCGCTCGTTCACGATTCGTGGCACGTCGGCGATGTACGGGAGGACGTCGCGGCCCATCCGCGCCGGATCGACGCCGTCGAAGACCGACCCGCTCGTGCCGGTCAGGCCGATTCGGGCGGCGTGCTCGTCCGACAGCCACTGCATCCGCTGTGCGAGCCACTGCGGGACGAAGTCGAGGGTGTCCTCCTCGGCGTGCTCGAGCCGCTGCCTCTTGACGAGGTTGTCCCACCAGAGGACGTCGACGTACCGGGCGCCGCGCTTGTAGCCCGCACGCGCGATCGCACGGGCCGCGTCTTCCATGCCGAGGTAGGCGGTCACGCCCAGGATCTGGCCCGGCTGCAGGTTGGCGCCGAAGCCGACGAGGAGGTCGGCGAGGCGCTCGATGTCAGCGGAGCGATCCTGCATCGGGGCAGACTACAACGATGCGGCTGAACGCCTATCTCGCGCGCGCCGGGGTTGCGTCACGCCGCAAGGCGGACGAGCTGATCAAGGCGGGCCGCGTGCTCGTGAACGGCGCTCGTGGCGAGCTGAACACGTTCGTCGCGGGCGACGATCTCGTCGAGGTCGACGGGGTAACGGTCGCGAGGCAGCGTCTCGCCTACGTGCTCCTGCACAAGCCGGCCGGCGTCGTCACCACAGCCAGCGATCCGCAGCGCAGGCCCACCGTCGTGCAGCTCGTCAAGCTCGGGTCGCGCGTGGTTCCGGTCGGCCGACTCGACCTCGACACGACCGGCGCCCTGCTGCTGACGAACGACGGTCCGCTCGCTCACCGCCTCGCCCACCCCCGCTACGGCATCGAGAAGGTTTATGTCGTGGAGACATGGAAGGAGCCGACTGACGACGCCCTGCGGATGCTGGCCAAGGGGGTGGAGCTGGAGGACGGACCCACGGCGCCCGCCCGGGTTCGGCGCCTAGGCGCCGGCCGGTTCGAGCTCGTCCTGCACGAGGGTCGCAACCGGCAGGTGCGCCGCATGACCGAGGCTGTCGGTCACCGTGTGCGGAGTCTCCACCGCAGCATCTACGCGGGAATCGGCCTCGACGGTCTCGCGCCGGGAGAGTGGCGCGAGCTCAGGGAGGAGGAGGTACGGCGGCTCCGAAACGCGGTTGCGGGGTGAAACGCGTCGCTCGTTACCTGCTGCTGGGTTGGTTCCTGCTCGCGGCTGGTTGCGGCGGCGATGACAGGCCAAAAGAGGATGCGCGCGCCACCGGCCCTGCGACACTCCTCTTCGCGGCGAGCGACGGCGGTCGCGGCTGGGACATCTACGTCGAGAACGTCGTCACGGGGACGCGGACGAACCTCACCAACACCCCCTCTACCGCCACGTCGGAGCTGGATGACCGCAGCCCGACCCTCTCCCCGGACGGCTCAATGATCGCGTACACGAGCACGGCCGACAATCCTTCCGACGGTCTCGTCGGCGAGGAGATCTTCGTGATGCGCCGCGACGGGAGCAAGCAGCGGCGGCTCACCGACGACGACGACGTCGACGTGCAGCCGCAGTGGACGCCGAAGGGGCGGATCTTCTTCACGAACTGCCCGTCGAGTCAGGAGGCCGTGCCAGGGTGCGGCCTCGATCTGATCCTGCCGGACGGCAGCGGCCGGCAGACGATCGTCGGGAACATCGGCCTCGCATTCGGGGTGTCTCTCTCACCTGGAGGCGACCGGATCGCCTACGCCGGTCTTGACGAGACTCTGCAGCCCCTCGGCCTCTTCGTTCGCAGGCTCGACTCGGCGGAGGGGGAGCGCATCGGCGAGGGAGGCTCGCCTCAGTGGTCGCCAGACGGCGACCGGATCGCCTTCCTCAGCGAGCGTGACGAGAACGGCCGTTGTCTCTTTCGCGAGTGCGTCGGTCACGCGCCCGAGCTCTACCTGGCCGACGCGGACGGGTCGAGCGAGCGTCGCCTGACGGAGACGAGCGCCGTCGAGAGCTTCGCGAGCTGGACGCCTGACGGCGAGTGGATCCTCTTCTCGCGCATCCGCGACGAAGAGGACGACTACGACGTCTACGCCGTTCGCGCCGACGGCTCGTGCGAGGTTCAGGTCACGAACACGGAGGCGTGGGAATGGTCGGCCTCGTGGAGTGGCTCGACCGAGTCGCTGGACTGCTAGAGGCTTGATGTGAAACTCACGCACGCACGGCTGGTGTGCCAGACACGGCGCGGTTTCGCCGGCTCGGGCTTGCCCGTAGCACCACTACGCGCCGCGCCCGACCCGGCCAAACCGCTTGGTCTGACCCATCCCCGCGCACACGCGAGTTTCACATCAAGCCTCTAGTAGGAGGGTTTGGCGGAACGTCGCTCGTTGAGAGGGTGCGATGCTCGTTCCGAGGCAAGAACGCAGGGAGCGCCGATAGCGCGAAGCCTTCGGCGCGACCGAGGACGCCGCATCGGGGCGAGCAGCGTGGCCCGGCGGCTCAGCCGATGTTTTCGCTAAACCGCTCCTAGAGCGAGCGTAGAGCCGCCCCGGAGAAGCGCCCGTGCTCGGGCTTCACGAAGCCCATACCGTCGTACATCGCCCCGAGCGTCGGCTCCGAGGCCTGGCGTGCCTTCTCCGCCCCGCGTGCGAGCAGCCGCTGGAGCTCGGCGGCGTCAGATCGAAGCTCCCTGTAGCGCTCCTGGATCGGGCTGACCGCCGCGACAGCGGCCTCGCCGACGTCCTGCTTGAACTGGCCGTAGCCGGCGCCGTCGTAGCGCGCCTCGATCGCGTCCGGCGCTTCCCCGGAGAGCGCCGCGAGGATGTCGATCAGGTTCGTGACGCCAGGCTTCTCGGGGGATCGCCGGACGTCTCGACCCGAGTCCGTGACTGCTGAGCGGAACTTCTTGCGGATCACGTCCGGCTCGTCCAGCAGCCGGACTGTCCCCTGCGGTGTGCCGCGGGTCGTGGACATCTTGCTCGCAGGCTCCTGCAGATCCATGATCCGGGCGCCGACGTCCGGATAGACGCCCTCGGGCAGCTTGAAGGTCTCGCCGAAGCGCGAGTTGAACCGCTCCGCGACGTCGCGGGTGAGCTCGAGGTGCTGCCGCTGGTCGTCGCCGATCGGGACGATGTCCGTCTGGTAGAGCAGGATGTCGCCGGCCATCAGCACCGGGTAGGTGAAGAGGTCGGACGAGATGAACTCGTGGCGGTCGGACTTGTCCTTGAACTGCGTCATGCGGCCGAGTTGGCCGTAGCTCGTGACCGAGCCGAGGAGCCACGCGGCCTCCGCGTGCGCGGGAACGTGGCTCTGCGCGAACACGGTCGAGCGTTCCGGTTCGAGCCCGGTCGCGAAGAACAGCGCGGTCAGGTCGAGCGTCTTCGCCCGAAAGTCGGCAGGGTCGTACTCGACGCTGATCGAGTGCAGGTCGACAATGCAGAAGAAGCTCTCGCCGCGCTCCTGCGTGGCCGCGTACTGGCGGAAGCCGCCGATCAGGTTGCCGAGGTGCTTCTCGCCTGTGGGTTGGATACCGGAGAAGATGCGCATGCGTTTCCTTTGTTCGGTCGTTGAACGAGAAAGACCTCCTGGCGGAGGTCACAAAAACGCCGACAGAGCGAGCTGAGCGCGGCTAGCGCAGGCTCCCGCTCCGCCCGCGTCGCCAGAGCCAGGTGCGCAACTGAACAGGTTCGGCCGTGAGGGCGGAATGCATGTCGTCAAGGGTAGGGCCGTTTCCGAAAAGACGCAACTACAACTGGCCGAAAAGCCGCAACTACACTGGTCGTCATGGCAGTCACGCCCGCTTCTTGGACGCCCTCTTCATGGCGCGGCCGGCCCGTGTCGCACCGGCCAGAATGGGCGGACCAGGCGCGCGCGGAAGCAGCGTTCGCGCAGCTGAAAGCGATGCCGCCGCTTGTTTTTGCCGGCGAGGCGCGCGACCTCCGGACTGCCCTCGCGGAGGTCGGGGCCGGGCGTGCTTTCCTGCTCCAGGCCGGTGACTGCGCCGAGTCGTTCCACGATTTCACCAAGCCGTTCTCGATCCGCGAGAAACTGAAGATCCTGCTGCAGATGTCGGTGGTGATGATCTACGGATCGGCGCTCCCGCTCGTGAAGGTCGGGCGAATCGCCGGCCAGTTCGCGAAGGCCCGGTCGGAGCCGACGGAGCATGTCGGCGACATCGAGCTCCCCTCGTTCTTCGGGCACATGGTGAACGACGACGCACCCACGGTCGAGGCGCGAACTCCGGACTCCGACCGGCTGGTGCGCGCCTACTACCAGTCGGCGGCGACGCTGAACCTCTTGCGCGCGTTCACCAAGGGTGGTTTCGCCGACCTGGGCCAGGTGCACATGTGGAACCAGCAGTTCGTGGCCGCAGCGCCCGAAGGCCAGCGTTACGAGGCGATCGCAACAGACATCGAGCGAGCGCTGGGGTTCATGCGCGCCTGCGGGATCGATCTCGTCGAGTCGCACCAGCTTCATCAGGTCGACATCTGGACGAGCCACGAAGGCCTGGTGCTCGACTACGAAGAGGGTCTGACCCGCCGCGACTCCCTCACCGGCGATTGGTATGACTGCTCGGCGCACATGCTCTGGATCGGCGAGCGGACGCGGCAGCCGGACGGCGCCCACGTCGAGTTCTTCGCGGGCGTTCACAACCCGCTCGGAGTGAAATTGGGACCCACGGCGACGCCCGAGACCGTGCTCGAGCTCTGCGAGCGACTCAATCCGGCGCGGATCCCCGGCCGGCTCACGTTCGTCGTCCGGATGGGCGCGGAGCGTCTCCTGGACGTGCTCCCACCGCTCCTTCGCGTCGTGCAGGACGTCGAGCACCCGGTCGTCTGGGCGTGCGACCCGATGCACGCCAACGTCTTCCGCACCGCGTCGGGAATCAAGACCCGCAGCTTCGACACGATCATGGCCGAGATCGTCGCCTTCTTCTCCGTCTGTCGCGCCAATGGGGCGTGGCCCGGCGGTGTGCATCTCGAGTACACCGGCGAGGACGTGACCGAGTGCCTGGGCGGTTCCGCGGCCATCCTCGAGGAGCAGCTCACGGTGCGTTACGAGAGCCTCTGTGACCCGCGTCTGAACGCGAGGCAGTCGCTCGACCTCGCCTTTCGCGTGGCCGAGCTGATGCGAAGCTAGTGCACCATGCCGAAATTCCCTTGAGCTCTGCGGGCGTCCAGCCGCGCCTGACGGCACCCGGCACCCGCGCACGTGCTATCGGCACGCGCGCGGGCACCGGGCGCCGCCAGATCACGCCTGGCCACTCCGCTGAGCGGCAACGGACTTCCGGCACGGTGCACTAGGCGGATGGCCCGCCTGCGTTCCCTCGCCGTGGTCGGCACGGGTCTGATCGGCGCGTCCGTTGGGCTCGCCGCGAGGCGCGCCGGACTCCAGCACGTCGTTGGTTGGGATCCGGACGACTCGAATCTTGCCGCGGCTGCACAGCGAGGCGCTGTCGAGCCGGCCGCCGACCTGGCGGGCGCACTCGCGGGCGCCGAGCTCACCGTCGTCGCTGCGCCAGTCGCAGCGCTCCCCGGCCAGGTGCGGGCCGTGCTCGCCGGGAGCTCGACCACCTGCACGGTCACTGACGTCGGGTCGACCAAGAGCGCCGTCGTCTCGGCCGCGGCCGGGGATGCACGCTTCATTGGGGGTCATCCGATCTGCGGCCTCGAGGCCCGTGGCCCCGAGCGAGCGACAGGGGAGCTGTTCGAGAGCGCAACCTGGTTCCTGACCCCGGTCGCGGCGACCGAGCCGGAGCGCTACAAGCTCCTGCACGGGTTCGTCTCCTCGCTGGGCGCGATCCCGGTCGCCGTCGACCCGGAGACGCACGACCGCCTAGTCGCGGTCACGAGCCACCTGCCGCACGCGCTCGCGAACGTCCTCCTGAACCAGGCGGGCGGCGCCCGCTTCGAGGGGCACGAGCCGCTCGCAGCGGCGGGAGGCTCGCTCCGTGACATGACGCGCGTCGCGGGCGCCAACCCGCGGATCTGGGTCGACATCTTCCTCGAGAACAGGGTCGCTCTCGCCGAGGCGCTCACAGAGCACCGGCGGCGGATCGAGCAGCTCGAGGCCGCTCTCGCCGCCGGCGACGCCGGCTTCCTCGCGCGCTGGATCGGCGAGGCCTCCGGCAACCGCCGCCGGCTGCTCGAGACGGCCTACGACGACCCCGGCGAGCTCCAACGCCTGCGGGTCCACGTGCCCGACCGGCCGGGTGTGATCGCCGGGATCGCGCAGGCGCTCGGCGCCGAACGGATCAACATCGCCGACTTCGATCTGCAGCACCTCTCCTCCGAGCGCGGAGGAACGCTGACGATCCTCGTCACCGGTGCGGCGGAGGGCGTGCGGGCAGCCGAGATCCTGGAGACGCAGGGCTACGGCGTCATCGTCACCCCGGTGCTGGAGAACGCGTGATCCGTGCCTGCGCCCCCACCAGCCATGCCTGCGCCGGACGACGGCTAGGGACTGTCCCTGGACCCGCCCGCACGGACAGGGGTTGGCTGCAACAAAGGAGCAACTCTTCCTCCACAGGCGCCACCCGGTGAAGATCGAGCCCGCGGCCTCGCTCGTCGGCCACCTCGGCGTTCCGGGGGACAAGTCGATCTCGCACAGGGCCGTCTTGCTCGCCGCCGTCTCCGAAGGGGAGACGCGCATCGAGGGCTTCGGGCGCTCGGAGGACACGGAGACGACGATCGAGGCCGTGCGGGCTCTCGGCGCCACCGTCTACGAGGCAGACGCGGACACGCTGCGCGTCTTCGGCGTCGGCCTGCGCGGTCTCAGCGCACCCGCGGAGGCGATCGACTGCCGCAACGCGGGCACCCTGATGCGCCTGCTGCCGGGGCTGCTGGCGGGCCAGACGGGCCGCTTCGTCCTCACGGGCGACGACTCGCTGCGCTCGCGCCCGATGGAGCGGATCGCCGTGCCGCTCCGCCGGATGGGAGTCCGGATCGAGACGACGGAGGGCACGGCACCGCTCACGGTGGCAGGCGGGGAGGTTCGCGCCCTCTCCTACGAGCTCCCCGTCGCGAGCGCCCAGGTGAAGTCGGCGATCCTCCTCGCCGGGCTCTACGCGCGGGCGGGCGAGACAACCGTCGTCGAGCCGCTGCCGACGCGCGACCACACCGAGTCGTTGCTCGCCGCCGCGGGAGCGCGGCTGGAGCGCCGTCAGGGAAGCGCGACCGTCTGGCCTGCAGACCGGCTCGAGCTCGGCGAGATCGAGATCCCCGGCGACTTCTCGTCGGCCGCTCCGTTCCTCGTCGCGGCGACCCTGCTCTCGGGCTCGCAGCTGACCCTCCACGGCGTCAACCTGAACCCGCGCCGCACCGGGCTGCTCGACGTGCTCGAGCGGATGGGCGGGAACGTCACCGTCTACAACCGCCGGCGCATCGCCGGCGAGCCGGCCGGCGACCTCGACGTGCGGCCGGCCCAGCTCGTCGGCACGCAGGTGACGGCCGGCGAGGTGCCCTCTCTGGTGGACGAGCTGCCGCTCTTCGCGCTGCTCGCGGTGCACGCACGCGGTGACGGTCTCCTGAGCGGTGCCGCCGAGCTGCGCGCCAAGGAAACAGACCGGATCGACGCGGTCGTGTCAGGCCTCCGCCGACTCGGAGCCCACATCCGCGCGACCGAGGACGGGTTCGTCGTCCGCGGTGTGCCTGCCCGTCTACGAGGCGGAACGATGGACGCACGTGGCGACCACCGTGTGGCGATCCTCGCAGCGGTCGCAGGCCTCGCGTCCCGCGAAGGCGTGGCCATCGAAGGCGCGGACTCTGCCGCTGTAAGCTTCCCCGGCTTCTATTCCCTAGTAGAAAACCTCGCGGTGCGAGGTTTTCCACTACAAAGCGACCAAACGTGAGCAGTTGCCTCTCTAACCATCTCGCCGAAGGCGAGATGGCGTGATCGTGGCGATCGACGGCCCTGCGGGCGCCGGCAAGAGCACCGTCGCCCGCCGCCTGGCCGAGCGGCTCGGCTTCCGCTATCTCGACACGGGTGCCATGTACCGCGCCCTCACGTGGCTCGCCCAGCGCGAGGGAGTCGCCCTCGACCGCTCCGAGGAGCTCGCGGCGCTCGCACGGGAGCATCCCGTTCGCTTCGACGACCAGGACCGCGTCTACATCGACGGCATCGACGTGACGGCGTCGATCCGCAAGCCGGGAATCGACAAGCTCGTGCCCGTCGTCGCGCGGCATCCGGCCGTTCGCGAGGTGATGCGCGGGCGGCAGCGGCAGCTCGGGAACGACGGCAACGTCGTGATCGAAGGCCGTGACATCGGGACGGTCGTCGCGCCGGCGGCCGAGGTCAAGGTGTATCTCGTCGCCGACGAGTCGATTCGCGCTCAGCGTCGCGCCGCGGAGCGCCCGGAAATCGCCGCCGACGCCCTGGCGACCGACCTCCGCATGCGCGACGAGAAGGACGCCGTCAACATGCGCCCGGCTGGAGACGCGATCCAGATCGACACCACGGAGCTGGAAGTCGAGGATGTCGTCCGGCGGATCGAGGCGCTCGTGCGCGGTGGCGAGCGAGCATGAACAGCGTCGACGCCGTTTGGGCCGCAGGTCGAGTCACGATCCAGCCGCTCGTCAGGCTGCTCGTGCCGTTACGCGATTACGGGGGCGAGCGGGTGCCGAGGTCGGGCGGGGTCGTCCTCGCCTTCAACCACTTCCACTGGATCGATCCCCCGGCCTTCGGCGCCCTCTCGCCGCGGTCGATCTACTTCATGGCGAAGGTGGAGGCACACCGCGTGCCGGGGCTCGGACACCTGATCCGGGGCTTCGGCACGATCTCCGTCAGGCGTGGCGAGTCCGACCGGGAAGCGGTGCGCCGCATGCGCGAGGTCGTGCGCGACGGCCATGCACTCGGCCTCTTCGTCGAAGGGACGCGCCAGCGCTCGGGCGAGCTCGGGCCGGTGCAGCCGGGCGCGGCGATGGTTGCGCTGCAGGAGGACGTGTCGGTCGTGCCTGCGGCGATTCACGGCTCGCATACCTGGCGGATCGGGAACTGGGCGCCGGTCTCCGTCGCCTGGGGCGAGCCGCTGACCTTCGCCGGCCTGCCGAAGAACGGCAAGGGCTACCGCGAGGCCTCGGCGGAGGTCGCCGCAAAGCTGCGGGAGCTCCACGAGTGGCTCGTGACGCTGCACACGCTCGGGCGCCCGCGAGACGCCGTCCCGCCGGCGTGAGACCCCCGTTGTCAACCTGGATCACAGGCGGCGCGACGGCAGGCGGCGGAGCCGGAGCCCGACTCTGCAGGCCGGAAGCCGCCGCCGAGGGGCGTGCGTGAACACCGAGCTCGAGGTGCGGGACGGCATCGCCGGAACCGTGGCGATCGTGGGGTTCCCGAACGTCGGCAAGTCGACGCTCATCAACCGGCTCACCGAGTCGCGGCAGGCCGTCGTGCACGAGACACCGGGGGTGACGCGTGACCGCAAGGAGCTGCTCTGCGACTGGAACGGGATCCAGTTCCTCCTGATCGACACGGGCGGCGTCGACGACGAGGCCACGGACGTCTTCGGGCCCGAGATCGCGAGGCAGGCGCGGATGGCGATCGAGGAGGCCGACCTCGTCCTCTTCGTCGTCGACGCGCGGGCCGGCATCACACCGGGGGACGAGGATCTCGCCCAGACACTCCGCTTGGCGAAGAAGCCGGTGCTCGTGCTCGCGAACAAGATCGACGATCCGCGGCGGGACGCGCTCTCCGCGGAGTTCCACCGTCTGGGGCTGGGCGACCCGTTCCCGCTCTCCGCGCTGCACGGGCACGGGACCGGCGACCTCCTTGACGAGATCGTCGAGCGACTGCCGGGCGAAGGGCGGGCGCCGGTGGGCGAGGAGGCGATCCGGGTCGCCATCCTCGGCCGGCCGAACGTCGGCAAGTCCTCGCTGCTGAACGCGATCGTCGGCCGTGAGCGGGTGATCGTCTCCGACGTGCCCGGCACCACCCGCGACACCATCGACACGATCCTCGAGCGTGACGGCCGGGTCTTCCAACTGGTCGACACCGCCGGACTCCGTCGCAAGCGCAAGCAACGCCAGGGGATTGAGTACTACTCGGAGCTGCGGGCGCTCGAGGCGGCGGAGCGGGCGGACGTCGCGCTCGTCCTGATCGACGCCAGCGAGGGGATCGTCGACCAGGATCTCGCGGTCGCGGACGTTGCTCGCAAGGCGAACGCGTCGACTCTCGTAGTCCTCTCCAAATGGGACACCACCCACGTGACGATCGAGGAGGTACGTCCGCGGCTCGAGTCACGGCTGCGCCAGCGCCCGCCGCTGATCGCCGTCTCGGCGAAGACCGGGCGCGGGATCGAGCGGCTGCTCGACCTCATCGTCGCGCTCTACGGGAAGCACGCAGGCCGGATCTCCACGCCCGCCCTCAACAAGGCTCTGGCCGAGCTCCGGGAGGCGCGGCAGCCGCCGTCGAGCCGTGGCAGGCGGCTCAATTTGCTCTACGGCGCGCAGGTCTCGAGCCGTCCGCCACGGATCCGCATCCACGTGAACGATCCGGGCCTGCTGACACGCGACTACGCCTACTGGATCGAGAACGAGCTGCGGAAACGGTTTAGCCTCGCGGGCGTGCCGGTCTCGATCGACTTCGTGCCCCGCTCGTGAGAGTGGTCGTGGTGGGAGGTGGCTCGTGGGGAACGGCGTTCTCGCGCATCCTTGCGACCGGGGGCCACGAGGTCACGCTCGCGTGTCGCGATCCGCAGCAGGCGCGGTCGATCGAGGAGACGCACCGGAATCCGCGCTACCTGACCCACACCGATCTCACGGGCGTCCGGGCGACGACGCTCGAAGCGGCGCCGTTCGCCGCTGCGGAGCTCGTCGTGGTGGCGGTACCGAGCGCAACCTTCGCCGACGTGGTCGGCTCGCTGCCGGGCAACGCGCCCGTGCTCTCGCTGACCAAGGGCCTCGACCCGGGTACGGGCGAACGCCTCTCCACACTCGTCCGGGGCCGCCCGGTCGCCGTTCTCTCGGGGCCGAACATCGCGGAGGAGATCTCACGTGGCCTTCCGGCGGCAGCGGTCATCGCGAGCGACGACCCGCAGCTCTCGCTCGAGCTCCAGGAGGCGATCAACTCGATCGTCTTCCGCGTCTACGTGGGGAGCGACGTCGTCGGTGTCGAGCTCTGCGCGGCCGCGAAGAACGTCATCGCTCTGGCTGCCGGCGGGGCCGACGGCCTCGGGCTCGGTGACAACGCCAAGGCCGCGCTCGTCGCCCGAGGGCTCGCGGAGATGTCCCGTCTCGCCGAGGCGGCAGGCGGCAGGCCGGAGACCTTCGCGGGCCTGGCCGGGATCGGCGACCTTGCCGTCACTTGCTGGGCAGCATCCGGTCGCAACCGTCGCGCGGGGGAGCTGATCGCGCAGGGGACCGACCCGGCGGAGGCGGTGCGGCAGATCGGGATGGTCGTCGAGGGTCTGACGACGGCTCCCGTGCTCCGCTCTTTGTCCCACAGGTTGGGCGTCGAGCTGCCGATAACCGAGGGTGTGTGTAGCGTTCTGTCAGGCACCTCCCTTCACGAGCTCGTTGCAGGCCTGATGAGCCGCGAGCCGACCATAGAGTGACTAATCTCAGAGCATAGAGTGACTAATCTCAGAGAGTGACTACTGTGATGACCATGCGATCTCGTCTCTTGCTCGCCCTCCTCGCCGGCGCGCTGCTGGTGCTGCCGGGCTGCGGCGGCAGCAGCAGCACCACGTCCGCCGGATCGGTCGCCGCAGAGGTCGCGGGTCTCGTGCCTGCGAGCACGCCGCTCCTGATCTCGATCGAGACCGACCCGGACTCGGATCAGTGGCAGCAGGCGGACGCGTTGCTCGGACGGTTTCCCGGCAGGCAGCGCCTCCTGGACGAGGTGGGGAAGGGTCTCGCCGAGGAGGGTGTCGACTTCAGAGGCGACATCCTGCCGGCGCTCGGTGACGAGACCTACGTCGCCGTCCTCGACTTCGAGGAGGGCGAGGTCGTCGGTCTGACCAAGCCGCGCGACGAGCAGAAGCTCACCGAGCTCCTGCGTGAGTCCGAGAGCGACGCAGTGACCCGCCAGGTCGACGGCTGGACGCTGATCGCCGACTCGGAGGAGGTCCTTGACCGCTTCGAGAACGCGTCCGAGAAGCTCGAGGACGCGGACTGGTTCGACGCCGCGCAAGGCCGGGTCGAGGAGTCGGCGCTCGTGACGTTCTACGCGAACGGCGTCGCGATCAACGATGCGCTGACCGAGGTCGCCCCCGCCGGCTGCGACCTTCCCGAGGCGTATGGCAAGCTCGAGTACGCGGTGGGGACCCTCGTCGCCGAGGACGACGGCCTTCGGGTGCGCGTGGCCGCTGAGGGCGAGGGTGTCGAAGACCTCGTTCAGGGCGAGTCGCTGCTCTCGCAGATCCCGGCCGGGGCCTTTGCCTATCTCGGCTCGCCGGGCTTCGACACGACCCAGTTCTCGCTTGGCGCGCAGCTTCGCTGTGCTCTCGACTCCGAAGATCTCGGCGCCGGCCTGCCGGACGTCGAACGCCAACTCGGCGTGTCCTTCGACGACCTCTTCGAGCTCTTCGCCGGCGGCTACGGGCTGTTCGTCCGCTCCGGCACGATCATCCCGGAGGTGACGCTCCTGCTCGCTCCGGAGGAGGAGGCGCGCGCCGTCGCGACGCTGGACGAGCTCGCCGAGAAGGTCACGGCCCTCGGTGGAGCCAAGTTGGAGCGCCGGCAGGTAGGGGAGACCGATGCGCGGGAGCTCGACCTGGGGCCGGTCACGATCCTTTACGGTGCCGGCGACGGCAAGGTCGTCGTCTCGACGGGCGCCGCCGGCTTCGACGCACTGTCGGGCGAAGGAGCGAAGCTCGAGGACGACGCCGGCTTCCGCGATGCGCGCGAGGCGGCGGGCATGGGCGACAGCGACGACGTGTTCGCCTACTTCGACCTGAGTCAACTCGTGGAGCTCGCAGACCAGCTCGCCGGGCTGGCCGACCAGGATCTGCCGCCCGAGGTGCGGTCGAACCTCGAGCCGCTCACGAGCTTCCTCGCGTGGGGCGATCTCAGCGACCCGAACGACGTCGAGTTCGGCGCCTTCCTCGGGATCCGGTAGCAGCGGGAGTCCCGAGATGGCCGTGCGCTCGTTCTCCTTCACGTCTGAGTCCGTCACCGAGGGGCACCCCGACAAGATCGCCGATCAGGTCTCGGACGCGGTGCTCGACGCCGTGCTGACCGATGACCCCAACGGTCGCGTCGCCTGCGAGACGCTGATCACGACAGGGCTCGTCGTCGTCGCGGGCGAGATCACGACCGAGACGTACGTCGACATCCCGCGGCTCGTCCGCAGGACGGTTGCCGACATCGGCTACACGCGCGCGAAGTACGGCTTCGACGCCGAGACGTGTGGCGTCGTCGTCGCCCTCGACGAGCAGTCTTCCGACATCGCGCAGGGCGTGGACGAGTCATACGAGGTGCAGCACGGGGACGACGACCCGTTGGACAAGGTGGGTGCGGGCGACCAGGGGATGATGTTCGGCTACGCCTCGGACGAGACCGAGGAGCTGATGCCGCTCCCGATCGTGCTCGCACACCGCATTTGCAGGAGGCTCTCCGAAGTCCGCAAGGCCGATGTGCTCCCGTATCTGCGCCCGGACGGCAAGGCGCAGGTGACAGTCCGCTACGAGACCGACGAGCACGGCCACCAGCGGCCCGTGGAGATCGAGCGCGTGCTGATCTCGACTCAGCACCGTGACGGCCTCGACGTCGACACGCTGATCAAGCCCGACCTGATCGACCAGGTGCTGCGACCGATCCTTCCGCACGGCTTCTACGACGAGAAGCGGCTGGACGAGCGCGACTTCGTGTACGTCAACCCAACGGGCAAGTTCGTGATCGGAGGCCCGATGGGCGACACCGGCCTCACCGGCCGCAAGATCATCGTCGACACCTACGGCGGCGCGGCCCCCCACGGTGGCGGCGCCTTCTCGGGCAAGGATCCGACCAAGGTCGACCGCTCGGCCGCCTACGCAGCACGGTACGTCGCGAAGAACGTCGTCTCGGCGGGGCTTGCGGCGCGCTGTCAGATCCAGGTCGCCTACGCGATCGGCGTCGCACGTCCCCTCTCCGTGCTCGTCGATCTCTTTGGAACCGAGACGATTCCGCAGGCGCGCATCGAGCAGCTCGTGCACGAGCAGTTCGATCTTCGGCCGGCGGCGATCCTCCGTGATCTCGACCTGCGCCGGCCGATCTACCGCAAGACGGCCGCCTACGGCCACTTCGGCCGCGACGACAAGGATTTCACCTGGGAGCGCACGGATCGCGCCGACGCGCTCCGAGAAGCCGCGGGTCTTGCGGTTGCCTCGAACGTCTAGAAACTCGAATCAGATTGATACCAGGCTTCATTTTGATTCGAGTTCGAAGGCCGCGTGAACACGCCCAGAGCGGCTGACGCTCCGTTCACGCACACCGACCTCGAGACCCTCGAGCGGATCGAGAACGAGGGTCTCGTCTGGCGACCAGTCCGGCGAACGCTCGGTGTGACCGCGTTCGGCATCAATGGGTACACGGCAGACCGGGCGGGCGACGCCCTGATCGAGCCCCACGACGAGACCTCGCCCGGAGCAGGCGGACACGAGGAGCTCTATCTCGTGGCAAGGGGCAGCGCCCACTTCACGGTCGGCGACCGGCAGCTCGTTGCGCCGGCCGGGACGATGCTCCTCGTGCCGGTCGGTGCGCGCCGTGCCGCAGTCGCGGCCGAGCCCGATACGACCGTGCTCGTGATCGGCGGCCGGCCCGGAGGCGGTCTACCGGCCTCGCCCTTCGAGTACTGGTACGCAGCACAGGCTGCCGTCAACGAGGGGGACTACGGGCAGGCCGTCGCGATCGCGTCCGAGGGCCTGGACGACTGGCCCGTGCACGGCCATCTGAACTACCAGCTCGCCTGCTATCACGCGCTCGCGGGAAAGCGCGATCACGCGTTGCGCCATCTCCGCCTCGCGTTCGCCAACAACCCGGCGACGCGCGAGTGGGCGGCCACCGACGATGACCTGGTCGACGTGCGCGACGATCCCTCGCTCAGCTGACGAGCTTGACGTACAGGCCCGCGGCAGCCCGCTCACCGATCGCGCGCTCCGCCCCGCCTAGCGAGACCTTGAACTGGCCTGCTGCCGGCTGTGCCTCGCGCAGCTCGATCCGTTGCCCCGGCACGAACCCCTCGTCGTAGAACCAGTGCAGCAGGTCACCGTCGTGCTCGGCGAGCCGGACGATCTCCGCGTTCTCTCCCGGGCGGAGCGCGGTCAGCGGCGCGAGCTCGCGGTTCTCGGCCTGCTCGAAGGCGGGATCGACGGGCCAGCCGTGCGGACAGCGGTCGGGGTTCCCGAGCCGCTCCTCGATCCGCTCGACCATGTCCTCGCTGAAGGTGTCCCCGAGCTCGTCGGCGTGAACGTGCGCCTCGGCGGCCGTGTAGCCCATGAAGTCGGTCAGCAGACGCTCGATGATGCGGTGCTTCCGGACGACCCGCTCCGCGCGCTCGATACCTGTCTTGGTGAGGAGCGCCTCCTTCTGCTCGCCCCGCTCGACGAGGCCCTCGGCCTCGAGCCGCTTCAGCATCTCGCCGGCCGAGGCGCGCGAGACCCCGAGCATGTCCGCGACGCGGGACGCGATCGCCGTCGAGTTGCCCGGATCCGGCTTGTACTCGCCGATCGGGAAGGCGAGGAAGTAGATCGTCTCCAGGTACTCGTCGATCGAATGTCCTGCCACGCGACCACCCACTCTAGCCAGGGTCGCCGGCCGCGGGATCCCGTCGCGTGGAGAGCAGGTAGACGAAGGGCGCCGAGATCGCGATCAGGATGAGCGCTGGGATCGCGGCGCGTGAGTAGGCCCCGACCGAGGTGAGCCGCCAGATGTCGGTCGCGAGCGTGTCGAAGCCGATCGGCCGCAGGAGCAGCGTCGCCGGCAGCTCCTTCATCGCGGAGAGGAAGACGAGCGCGGCGCCGGCCAGGATGCCGGGGCGCACGATTGGCACGGTGACGGTGGCGATCGTCCGGAGCGGGCCGCGTCCGAGCGCACGCGACGCCTCCTCCACGCGCGGGCTCACCGACGCGAGCGCCGACTCGACGCCCGCAAGGGCCTGCGGGAGGAAGCGGACGACGTAGGCGAAGACGAGCAGCGCCAGGGTCTGGTAGAGCGGGCTCGCGTAGTTCGCCGCGAAGAAGACGAGGGAGAGCGCGATCACGATCCCGGGCAGCGCGTTGCCCGAAAAGGATAAGCGCTCGAGGAGGCGAGTCCAGCGGGCCGGGTAGCGCAGGGCGAGAGTGGCGACCGGAAGCGCGGCGAGCGCGGCCACGGCGGCGGCGAGCCCGGAGGCGGTCACGGAGTTGAGCGCCTCTCGCCAGGGCAGCGCGCCCTCGTCGAGCCCGCGGCCCAGCCAGTACACGAGCACCGCGCTCGGAACGAGGAGAAAGAGGCCGACGACAAGGGAGCAGAAGGCGAGTGCGGGCACCTTCCAGCGCCCGAGCGCAAAGCGTCGCCCTTCCCGGGCGACCCCCGGCGAGCTGCGGTGCGTCCGGTGCCGCGATCGACCCTCGACGACAAGCACGACGAGCGTCAGCGCGACGAGGACGAGGGAGAGCACCGCCGCCGGCGTCCGGTCGAAGAGGGCGCGGTACTGGAGGTAGATCGCGCGTGTCAGCGCGTCGTAGCGCATCAGCGAGACGACACCGAAGTCGGAGAGCGCATAGAGCGCCACGAGCAGGGCGCCGGCGCCGATCGCGGGTCGCACGGCGGGCAGCGTTACCCGCCGGAACGTCGCAAAGGGCGTTCGCCCGAGCCCACGAGCGGCCTCCTCGAGCGCGGGATCGACGCCTCGGAGCGCCGCGGAGGTCAGCAACAGGACGTAGGGGTACGTCGAGAGCGTCAGTGCGGCAGAGGCGCCCGCGTACCCGTACAGCTCGGGGAGCCGGTCGACCCCCAGCAGTTGCTGGGCGAGGCCGCGGGGGCCGAACGCGCCAAGCAGGCAGAACGCCGCCACGTAGCTCGGGATCACGAGCGGCAGCGTCGCCGCCACCGCCCAGAGCCGGCGTCCGGGGAGATCGGTGCGCGTGACGAGCCACGCGAGCGTGACCCCGATCGCAACCGAGGCCGCCGTGACGCCGACGACGAGCAGCCCTGTGCTCCACAGGAGCTCCGCGGTGCTGCGGCGCCAGAGCACCTCCCAGGCGCGGCTCCCGCCGCTTCCCGCCCGCAGGACGAGGTAGACGAGCGGGAGCAGCAGCAGCGCGACCGTGACGAGGGCCGGCAGCGCGAGGGAGAGGGGCACCCTGCCCCGCGCGCCGCCGATCACCGCAGGGGTATCACGAGGTGTAGCCCGTCTCGTTCAGGAGCTCGAGCGTCCGCTCCAGCTCTCCTCCGAAGGAGGAGAGATCGACGTCGGGGCCGCGGTCGGACAACTCGTCGAGGCTCGGCACGCCCTCCCTCGGGTCGATCCCGTCGACGAGTGGGATCTCCGCCTCCTCGGCCTCGTCCGTGTAGAAGCGCTGCGACTCGTCCGAGAGCAGGAACTCGACGAAGCGCTCGGCCGCGTCGACGTCGTCGGAGCTCGCGAGCACGCCGGCGCCGGCGACGCTGACGAGCGCGCCCGGGTCGTCGCCCGGGAGGTACTTGTTGGCGATGGGGGCGTCGGAGCCCTGTTCCGCCTGGACGAGGTAGAGGTAGTAGTGGTTGACGAGACCGAGGTCGATCTCGCCTGACGCGGTTGCCTCGACGATCGGCGTGTTCTTCTCGTAGAACATCGGGTCGTTCTCCTTCAGATCCTCGAGCCATCGCCGAGTCCGCTCCTCGCCGGCGTCGAGGCGCATGGCGGTGACGAAGGCGTGGAACGATGCGTTCGTCGGCGCAAGCCCAACGCGACCCTTCCACTCCGGGTCGGTGAGGTCGTAGACGGAGTCGGGCACCTCGTCCTCGGAGAGGGCGTCCGTGTTGTAGACGATCACGCGGGCACGGCCCGAGGTGCCGACCCAGCGGCCCTCCGAGTCGCGGAGGTCGTCCGCGACGCGCGAGAGCGTCGTCGAGGGGAGCTTCGCGAGGAGCTCGTCGACTGCGCCGAGCGACCCCGGATCCTGGGCGAAGAAGACGTCGGCGGGAGAGTTGTCGCCCTCCTCCGCGATCGTCGCCGCCAGCTCGGCGCTGTCGCCGTAGCGCACCTCGACGTCGATCCCGGACTCCTCCTCGAAGCGGTCGAAGAGCGGCGCCACGAGCTCTTGCTCGCGGCCCGAGTAGACCGTGAGCGTTCTGCTGTCGTCCGCCTCATCACTCCCGCCGCAGCCCGTCATCGCTGCCGCGATCGCGACCAGTGCAACCATCCTCTTCACGCCGATCCTCCTTGAGAGGGTAACCTTACTTAACTTGTAAGGTCAACCTTACTGATCACGTGAAGACGGTGACGTTCCCGGCGTGCGGGCGCACCTTCACCCGAGCCCCGAGCGGCACGATCTCGTTCGAGGGCCGCTGCGAGACGAGCTCGATGCCGTCGAGGAGGACACGGTAGAAGACGTCGTGGCCACGGAACTCGCGCGCCACGACCTCTCCCGCGCCGCGCGGGTCGGGCTCGAGCTCGAGCAGCTCGGGTCGCACGAGCACCTCGACCGTCTCCAGCGATGGGTGTCGCCCGTTCCCGTTCAGGGTCCGGAACGTGCCGACTGGAGTCGCCACGACACCATCGCTGAGAGTTCCTGGGAGGAAGTTTCCGGCACCCACGAACTCCGCCGCCCAGCGCGTCGCCGGCTGGACGTACACCTGCTCGGGCGTCCCTTCCTGCACGACGGCCCCGTCGCGCATGAGCGCGATCCGGTCGGCGAGCGAGAAGGCCTCCTCGCGGTCGTGGGTCACGAGGACGACCGTGACGTGGATCCCGCGTAGGATCCGCGCGAGCTCGTCGCGCATCGACGACCGCAGGTACGGGTCGATGTTCGACCAGGGCTCGTCGAGGAGCACGAGCTCCGGCCCGGGAGCGAGCGCGCGCGCGAGCGCGACCCGCTGTTGCTGGCCCCCCGAGAGCTCATGGGGGTACCGGCCGCCGAGGCCGCACAGGTCGACGAGCGCGAGCACGATCGGGACACGGTTGCGTCGCTCGCGGCGGGCGAGGCCGAAGCCGACGTTCTCGGCGACCGTCAGGTGGGGGAAGAGCGCGTAGTCCTGGAAGACCATCCCGACCCGCCGGCGCTCCGGTGTCGCCCAGATGCCTCTTCCGGCGACGGGTCTGCCGGCGATCTCGATCGTGCCTGCTTCCGGCTCCTCGAATCCGGCGATCAGCCGCAAGAGCGTCGTCTTTCCGCAACCCGACGGGCCCAGGAGGGCGACGAACTCGCCCCGCTCGACGCACAGCCGGGCGTCTTTGACGGCACGAACGGAGCCGAAGCTCTTCGAGACGCCGTGGCAGCAAATCATCCCGCACGCCATGTGTAAGGCGCACCTTACAGCCTGACGCGCCGGTGGCAAGCCGACTGCGCAGGTAGCCTGCAGCGTGCCGCTGGCGTCCGTGTACCCGCTGGTCTCCTCGCGATCCGTGGCCCGGCCGTTTACGTACGAAGTGCCCGAGGGAACGGGCAAGGGCGCGGTCGTCGCTGTCCGCTTCGGTCGGGCGGCGCAGCGCGGCGTCGTGACCGAGACGGGGGTCAAGGCGCCACCCGGCGTCACGGTCGCTGCCATCGAGCACGTCCTCTACGAGCTGCCGCCCGCTCTCGTCGAGCTCGCGCTCTGGATCGCCGACTACTACGGCTCGACGCCCGCTCGCGCGCTCGAGCTCGTCGCGCCGAAGCTGCGTACCCGCCGTGGCGAACGCAGGCCGGCATCTGTCGCGTTGGCGGGCGAACCGCGTCCTGAGCGATTGACCCAGCCGCAGCAGGATGCGATCGAACGGCTGCGGGCGGCCCTGGGGGAGGGCGGCCACTTTCTGCTCGCGGGGCCGACCGGCAGCGGCAAGACCGAGGTGTACCTCCAGGCATGCGCGGCCGCGCTCGAGCTGGGGCTCGGGGCGATCGTCCTCGTACCCGAGATCGCGCTGACGCCGCAGACCCTCGGCCGGTTTCGCGCCCGGTTCGGCGACCGGATCGCCGTGCTCCACTCGGCGCTCACGGAGGCCGAGCGCCGCGACGAGCGCGAGCGTGTCGTCTCCGGGGAGGCGCCGATCGTCCTCGGCGCCCGCTCGGCCGTCTTCGCACCAGTTGCCCGGCTCGGCCTGATCTGCATCGACGAGGAGCACGACGCGTCCTACAAGCAGGAGTCCGATCCGCGGTACGACGCGCGCACCGTGGCGGCGAAGCGGGCCGCGCTCGAGGGGGCGGTGGCCGTTTACGGCAGCGCCACACCGAGGCCGGAGAGCTGGGAGCGGCTCGAGCGGCTGCAGCTCGGGGGCCGGCTGGGGGCGCCGATGCCGTCCGTGCGGATCGTCGACCTGCGCCGCGAGGCGGGCTACCCGCTGTCGGCGCCGCTCCTCCTCGAGCTGGGCCGGATCTCCGAGCAGGGCGGCAAGGCGATCCTGCTCCTGAACCGGCGGGGCCTTGTCCCCGCACTCCATTGCCGAGCCTGCGGCGCGTCGCGTCGCTGCTCCCTCTGCGACGTCGCGCTCACCCTGCACGGAGATCGCCTCCTCCACTGCCACCACTGCGGCTACTCCGAGCCGGCGCCGGAGGCGTGCCCGGACTGTGGCTCGAGCGAGCTCGCGCGCATCGGTGCCGGGACGCAGCGGCTCGAGGCCGAGCTCGCGAAGCACGTGCCAGAGCTCGAGCGGATCCGTCTCGACGCGGACACCGCGGCCCGTCGCGGCGCACTCCACGAAGCGCTCGCGCGTTTTGCCGCTTCCGACCGGGTCGTCCTCGTCGGCACGCAGATGGTCGCGAAGGGCCACCACTTCCCCGGCGTGTCGCTCGCGGCGGTAGTGGACGCCGACACCGGCCTCGGCCTTCCCGACTTCCGCGCCGAGGAGCGGACCTTCCAGCTCGTGACGCAGCTCGCTGGGCGAAGCGGCCGCGACGCGCCCGGAAAGGTGATCGTGCAGACGTTCCAGCCGGATGCTCGCCCACTCGCGTTCGCCGCGCGCCACGACGTGGCGGGCTTCCTTGCCGAGGAGCTCGCTCGCCGGCGTGAGCTCGGCTACCCGCCGTTTCGCCACCTCGTCTCGATCGTGGCGTCGGGCTCGGAGCCGGCGGCGCCCGCACGCCTGCTCGGCGAGCTCCGCGACGGACTCGCGGCGGAGGAGGTGCTCGGCCCGGCGCCTCTGCTCCGCCGCCGTGGCCGCCACCGGGCGCAGCTACTCGCGAAGACCGACCACCCGCGGGCCCTCGCGAGCCGGGCGGCGCGGTTGCTCGAGGCGGCAACGCCTGCGATGCGCCGCGCGGGCATCACAGCCGTCGTCGACGTGGATCCGCAGTCGCTATAACGTCGCGGGATGTCGGTCGAGGAGGAGATCCGCGAAGACGGGGACGAGCGGGAACGCGCGGCGGAGGTCGATGCACGGCGGCGCGTCGCGCTGGCTCAGATCCGGCAGTACCCGGACGCCGTTCTGCGGCTGCGCGCCAACGAGGTCACCGAGTTCGACGACAACCTCGCACGGCTGGCCGCGCGGATGGCGCACTTGATGCACGAGGCGCGCGGGGTCGGGCTCGCTGCGACGCAGATCGGGGTGCTGCAGCGGCTGTTCGTGTTCCAGGCGACCGACGACGTCGAGGTGCGTACGGTCGTGAACCCACGCATCACCGCGCGCTCGTCGCAGACGGACGTGGCCGATGAGGGATGCCTCTCGCTGCAGGGCGTGCTCGTACCGGTCGAGCGGAGCCTCGAGGTGACGTTGGAGGGGAACGATCTCGAGGGAGAGCCGCTCACGCTCGAGCTCGAGGAGCACGCTGCGCGGGTCGTCCAGCACGAGCTGGATCACCTGGACGGGGTGCTGATGCTCGAGCGCACCGACGGCGACGCTCGCCGCGAAGCGGTCGCCGTCCTGCGGCGGAACCTCTGAGGCTCGTCGTCGCCGCGACCGCGCGCTTCGGGGCTGACGTGCTCGAGCGGCTCGCCCAGCGGCACGTCGTCGCAGCCTTGTTGACCAGGCCTGACCGTCCCGCCGGGCGCGGGCGCAAGGTGGCGCCGCCGCCGGCAAAGCTTGTGGCCGAGCGGTTGGGCATCCCGGTGCTGCAGGCCGAGCGACCGACGCCTGAGCTCGACCTGCCTGCGCAGACGGTCGTCGTCGCGGCGTACGGGCTGCTCATCCCGGAGAGCCTGCTCGCACGCGGGCTCTGGCTCAACGTCCACCCGTCGCCCCTGCCGCGCTGGCGCGGCGCGGCACCGGTCGAG
>JBBJOI010000005.1:0-127667 GCA_037721555.1 Gaiellaceae bacterium
AGGTCGACAAGATCGCGCGCAAGGCGGACAACCCGTCGATCACGCGCGACGTCTCGGGCGAGGGCGTCCAGCAGGCGCTCCTGAAGATCCTCGAGGGAACGGTCGCCTCGGTGCCGCCGCAGGGCGGGCGCAAGCATCCGCACCAGGAGTTCCTCTCGATCGACACCACGAACATCCTCTTCATCTGCGGCGGCGCGTTCGCCGGGCTCGACAAGATCATCGGCCGCCGGGTGGGTCAGAACTCGATCGGCTTCGGCGCCGATGTCCGCTCCAAGAAGGCGGACGCGAGCGAAGAGATGCTCAGCCAGGTGATGCCCGAGGATCTGCTCAACTTCGGCCTGATCCCCGAGTTCATCGGCCGGCTCCCCGTGATCTCGGCGGTGCATCAGCTCCGCCGCGAGGATCTCGTCCAGATCCTGACCGAGCCGAAGAACGCGCTCACGCGCCAGTACCAGCGCTTCTTCGGCTACGACTCGATCGAGCTCGAGTTCCGGGACGACTCCCTCTGGGAGATCGCAGACAAGGCGCTCGAGCGCGAGACGGGGGCCCGCGGGCTCCGCTCGATCATCGAGAACGCCCTGCTCGACGTGATGTTCGAGCTCCCGAGCCGCAAGGACGTCTCCAAGTGCGTGATCACGAAGGAGACGATCTCGAAGGGCCTGAAGCCGACGCTCGTCACGAGCGCGGACGGCATCGACGAGACGCACGCACTCGCCGAAGAATCCGCCTAGCGCACGAAGCCGAACAGCAGCGGGCTTACGAAGCTCGTTAGCGAGAGCGTGAGGACAAGTGCCAAGATCGCGAGCGCCGTCTCGCCGCGCGTCCGGATCATCGTGATGCCGGCAACGGAAAAGACGAGAGCGGCCGTTCCGAAACCGAGCGCCACCCAGCCGGTGACGTTGAAGATGTTGTCGCTCGCAGCGTCGCTACCAACGGCGACGATCGTCCCGACCAGGATCAGCCAGGCTGCGAGCGCCGTCCAGAGCGCCAGCAGCGCGAACCAGTTCCGCGGCCGAATTTCAACGCGAGCATCCAGTGACACAGTGCGATCATTCTTCCTCACCGGCGGCGACCAACGGGAGCCGACTCGCTAGGCTCGCAGGCATGACACAGGCGCCGCTGGATCCGGTGGGTGGTGTCGCGGCCCGCGGTCGCGAGCTCTCAGGCATGGACTACGTCCGGTTGATCTTCTCCGGCGAGCTGCCCCCGCCGCCGATCGCCGATCTGATCGGGTTCACGGGTGTCGAGGCCGAACCGGGCCGGGCCGTCTTCGAGATGACGCCAGGGCCGCAGCACTACAACCCGATCGGCACCGTGCACGGCGGCGTGGCGTTGACGTTGCTCGACTCCGCCATGGGTTGCGCCGTGCACACGACGCTGCCGGCGGGCGTGGGCTACACGACGCTCGAGCTGAAGGCCAACCTCGTCCGGCCGATCACCGCTGAGACCGGCTTGATCCGCTGCGAGGGCACCCTTATCCACGGCGGCTCGCGAGTCGCAACCGCCGAGGGCCGCCTCGTCGACGCGGCGGGGAAGCTCCTCGCCCACGGGACGACGACGTGTCTCATCTTTCGCTGAGCGGATGCTGAGCTTCACCACCCGCCCCGAGCTGCGGGGAACCTTCGGCGCCGTCGCCTCGACCCACTGGCTCGCCTCGGCGGCGGGGATGTCCGTACTCGAGCGGGGCGGCAACGCCTTCGACGCCGCCGTCGCGACCGGTTTCACGTTGCAGGTCGTCGAGCCGCACCTAAACGGCCCGGGCGGCGAGGTGCCGGCCGTCTTCTGGCCAGTCGAGCGGCGCGAGCCGCTGGCACTCTGCGGACAGGGCGTGGCGCCGGCAGCGGCAACGATCGAACGCTACCGGGAGCTCGGCCACGACCTCGTGCCGGGCACGGGCGTGCTGGCAGCCTGTGTGCCGGGTGCGTTCGGTGGCTGGCTGCTCCTGCTCGAGAGGTTCGGCACCTGGCGGCTCGAGGACGTGCTCTCCTTCGCGATCGGCTACGCCGAGCGCGGCTTTCCGCTCGTGGCGGGGATCGCCGCCACGATCGAGCGCACCGAGGAGCTGCTCGTCACCTGGCCCGCCTCCCGGGAGCTCTACCTGCCGGCTCCGCAGGTCGGGTCGCTCTTTCGGAACCCCACCCTCGCGGCGACCTATCGCAGGATCCTCGAGGAGGCACGCGGGGGCTCCCGCGAGGAGGAGATCGAGAAGGCGCGCCGAGCCTGGTACGACGGCTTCGTCGCCGAGGAGATCGGCCGCTTCGTGGAGGCGGAGGGCGGTCTGTTGACCGCTGCCGATCTCGCGAGCTGGCGTGCCACGCTCGAGCCCGTCTCGACGCTCGAGTACCGAGGCCTGACCGTCTGCAAGACGCTGCCCTGGGGGACTGGACCCGTCGGGTTGCAGCAGCTCGCGCTGCTCGAGGGCTTCGACCTCGCCGAGCTGTCGGGCGAGGAGCTCGTCCACGTCGTCACCGAGTGCACGAAGCTCGCCTTCGCCGATCGCGACGCGCTCTATGGCGACCCCGGCGGAGGGGAGCCCGAGGTGCCGCTCCCAACGCTGCTCTCGAAGGAGTACAACGCGCGGCGCCGGGCTCTCGTGGGCGCCGACGCGTCCTGCGCCTACCGACCCGGCCTCGGCCGGCTGCCCACCGTTGTCGGCGCCGCCCTCACCCCTGGGGCCGGCGAGCCGACCCGCGGCGATACGGTGCACCTCGATGTAGTTGACAATTTAGGCAACATGCTGTCGGCGACCCCGAGCGGCGGCTGGCTCCAGAGCTCGCCGGTGATCCCTTCGCTCGGCTGGCCGCTCGGCACCCGTGCGCAGATGTTCTGGCTCGAGGATGGCCTGCCGTCGTCGCTTCGGCCGGGCGCCCGCCCGCGAACGACGCTGGCTCCGGGCCTCGCGCTCCGGGACGGCGAGCCCTATCTCGCCTGGGGCACGCCGGGTGGCGATCAGCAGGAGCAATGGGCTCTGCACGTCTTCCTCAGGCACGTCGACCTCGGACTGAACCTCCAGGAGGCGATCGACGCGCCGGAGTTCCACTCAGACCATCTGATCTCGTCCTTCTTCCCGCGCGGCTTCGCCGAGCGCTCGGTCACGGTCGAGTCGCGGTTCGAGGACGAGCTCGTGGCGGGTCTCCGCTCCCGGGGACACGAGGTCGAGGTCGCGGGGCCGTGGACGCTCGGCCGGGTGACGGCCGTTGCGCGGGAGCCCGGCGGCTTGTTGAAGGCGGCGGCGAACCCGCGCGGCATGCAGGGCTACGCCGTCGCGCGCTAGCGGGGCTCGACCAGTTCGCCTTCGAGCACGACCGCGGTCATCCCCTCGTCGGTGCCGGACTCGTGCCACTCCCCGGCCTCCCAGAACGCTGCCTCGAACGGGGGGACGTGCACCCGCTGCTGATCGGCGCCCGTCACCCAGCCCGAGCCCGAGACGACGCAGAAGAGTTGCGGGACGGTCGCCTCGTGGAAGCCGACGACCCCGCCTGGCGGCAGGTGGAAGCACGCCGCCTTGAACCGCTCGCCCGGCGCTGTCAACGGTGAGAGCGTGAACTCACTTTCGTAGCGGTCGATCCGCCGGCCGGCAGTCGCGTCGAAGCGGATGAGGCGCACGAGGTCGAGCCTAGTGCAGGCGCGGCCCTCGTTACCATCGGAGAGTGGAGCCGCTGTACACACCACAAGGCGTCGAGGAGCGCTGGCAGCGGACGTGGGAGGACGAGGGTCTCTACCGGGCCGGTGCCGGCAAGCGGCGTGACGAGACCTTCGTCGACGCGCACCCGCCGCCCAACGTGACCGGTGAGCTGCACACAGGGCACGCGCTCCAGCTTGCGATCGGCGATGCGGTCGTCCGGATGAAGCGGATGCAGGGCTACGACGTGCTCTTCCAGCCGGGGTTCGACCACGCCGGCATCTCGACGCAGAACGCTGTCGAGAAGCAGCTCGCCACCGAGGGGAGCTCGCGCCAGGAGCTCGGCCGGCAGGCGTTCGAGGCGCGCGTCTGGGAGTGGCTACGACAGTACGGCGGCACGATCATGACCCAGTTCCGGCGGATCGGAGCCTCACTGGACTACAGCCGCGAGCGGATGACGCTCGATCCGGAGTACACGCGCTCAGTCATGCGCTTCTTCGTCCATCTCTACCGCAAGGGGTGGATCTACCGTGCGAACAGGATCATCAACTGGTGCCCGTACCACCAGACCTCGCTCTCCGATCTCGAGCTCGTCCACGAGGACGTGGACGACGCGCTCTCGACCATTCGCTACCCGCTCGCCGACGGGAGCGGCTACATCGCCGTCGCCACCGTTCGGCCCGCCACGATTCCGGCCGACGTCGCGGTCGCCGTGCACCCGAACGATGCACGCTATGCCCACCTCGTCGGCAAGGAGGCGATCGTCCCGTTCGTCGAGCGCCGCGTCCCGATCATCGCGGACGAACGCGTCGAGCCGGGCTTCGGCACAGGCGCCCTGAAGATCACGCCCGGCCACGACCCGAAGGATTTTGGCATCGGCCGCGACCACGGCCTGCCCGAGCCGATGGCGATTGCCCCGGATGGACGCATGAACGAGCTCGCCCCGGAACTCGCCGGCCTGACGCAGAAGGAGGCCGAGGAGCGGATCCTCGGGTGGTGCAAGGAGCGCGGGCTGCTCGAGCAGCGCGCGCACTACCGGCACTCGGTCGCACTCTGCGAGCGCTGCCACAACCGGATTGAGCCACTGATCTCGCTCCAGTGGTGGTGTGCCATGGACGACCTCAAGCAGCCGGCGCTGGCGGCTCTACGCGAGCGGCGAGTGCGGTACCACCCCGAGTCACAGCATCGCTTCGCGATCGAGTCGCTGGAGAACGCCCCCGACTGGTGCATCTCGCGCCAGATCTGGTGGGGCCATCAGCTGCCGCTCTGGGAGTGCCCCGAGGGGCACATCACCTGCGACGAAGAGGCTCCGGCCGCCTGCGCGGACTGCGGCTCGACCGCCTTGACGCGCAGCACGGACGTGCTCGACACCTGGTTCTCCTCGGCGCTCTGGCCGCTCGCGACGCTCGGCTGGCCCGAGGACACACCCAGCCTGCGGCGCTACTACCCCGGAAACCTCCAGACGACCGGACGGGAGATCATCCGGCTCTGGGAGAACCGCATGATCTTCTCGGGCCTGGAGCTTCTTGGCGAGATCCCGTTCGAGGATGTGGTCATCCATTCGACGGTGCTCGCCCGCGATGGCCGGCGGATGTCCAAGAGCCTCGGCACGGGGATCGACCCGCGCGAGCTGATCGATGCCCAGGGTGCCGACGCTATGCGCTACGGCCTGCTGAAGATGTCCTCGACGCAGGACGTCCGCTTCTCCGACAGCATGGTCGACGAGGGGCGCAAGCTCGCCAACAAGCTCTGGAACGTCTCGCGCCTGCTTCTCTCCGGGCGCGGCGAGGCTCAGCCGGCCTCGCTGCCGGGCTCGGTCGAGGAGCTGTGGATTCTCGCTCGCCTCGAGCAGACGCGCTCGGAGATCGAGGCGACCTTCGACCGCTTCGACTTCGCAGAGGCGGCCAGCCGGCTCTACCACCTCACCTTCGACGACTTCTGCGACTGGTACGCGGAGGCGATCAAGCCGCGGCTAGCCGAGAGGGAGGTGCGGGCAACCGCGCTCGCCGCCCTCGAGACGCTGCTCAAGCTGCTGCACCCCGTGTTGCCGCACGTGACCGAGGAGATCTGGTCGCAGTTCCACGACACGCGTCTGATCGTCAGTCCGTGGCCCGAGGAACGCCCTGCCTCCCAGGCGGATCTGCGTGCGCTCGAGCGCGTCCAGGAAGCGGCTGCGATCTTCCGTCGGAGCGGCGTGCTCGTCGAGCTCGCGGGCGACGAGCGGCGGATCTTCGAGGCGGTCGTGCGACCCGAGCGGGCACAGGTCAACGGGAACGCGGCCTCCGAAATCGAGCGACTGCAGAAGGAGGTGGAGCGCGGCGAGCGCATGCTCGGTAACGAGAAGTTCGTGGCGAACGCGAAGCCCGAGGTGGTCGAGGCCGAGCGCGAGAAGCTCGCCCGCAACCGTCGGGAACTGGAGATTCTCGCCCGTCGCGAGAATCTGTAGATGACCTCCACGGACTGGCTAGCGTCTCTTTCGCCCTGGCCGGAAGAGTTCGGGCTCGGCCGGATGCGGACGCTGCTCGCGACCCTCGGCGACCCGCAGCTCGCGTTCCCGGCAATCCACGTCGTCGGCACGAACGGGAAGTCGACTGCCGCTCGCACGATCGAAGCGCTCCTGCTCGGAGAGGGCTTGTCGGTGGGGGCGACGGTCTCGCCGCATGTGCGTTCGTGGTCGGAGCGGATCACCGTCGATGGACGGGAAGCGGACTTCGAGGGGGCGATCGCGCGGGTGCGGGCGGAGGCCGAGCTCCAGGGGGCGACCCAGTTCGAGACGATCACGGCCGGGGCGTTCGCCGAGTTCGCCGCCCGGGGCGTCGAGGTGGCGGTCGTCGAGGCCGGCCTCGGCGGCAGGCTCGATGCGACCAACGTGCTTCGCAGCCGCGTCGTCCTCCTGACGAACGTCGGCCTCGAGCACACGGACGTGCTCGGGCACACGCGGCAGGAGATTGCCGCCGAGAAGCTCGCCGTCGTCCAGGAGGGCACGGTCGCGGTTCTGCCAGATCCCGAGTTCGCCGCGTTCGCCGGGCCTGACGTCGTGATCGGCGGTGCGCGTGAGGCTGCCTCCGTCTTCCTCGGCAGGGCGGTCGAGGCCGAGGTCGACGTCTCGCTCCCGGGCCGCCTCGAACGGCGCGGCGACGAGCTCTGGGACGGCGCCCACAACCCCGACGGCGCGCGCTGGCTCGCCCGCAACCTGGCGCCGGCGGACTACGTGCTGTGCGTGTCGGTTCTCCAGGACAAGAACGTCGACGAGATGCTCAGGGCGTTCGCGGAGCTCGGGAGGACGTTCGTCGCGACCGCCTCCTCGAACGAGCGCTCGCTCTCCGCCGAGCTGCTGGCCGAGCGCGCTGCCCTGCATTTCGACCGCGTCGACGCGGTCGAGGATCCGCACGCCGCACTTGCACGCGCACGCGAGCTCGGGCAGCCGCTCGTGACCGGGTCGCTCTATCTCCTCGCAGACCTCTCGAGGATTTCGAGGAACGGCGCCTGAGGTGGCGAAAGGGCGCGGCAGTGCATCTGTTCTCCTCTTCGCCACCGGGGTGCTCGCCGTGATCGTCGGTTCGGCGTTCGCCGTTGGCTATATCGTGGGGAAGCTCCTGTTGTGATCATCGCGGCCACCACCACGAACGACGAGCTCTTCGGAGGAGTCAACGACTTCTTCGACTCCGGTGCGTGGCTCGTGATCCGCAACATGTCGATCTTCCTGGTCGCGATCTTCTGGCTGGCGACCGCGTTCTGGGTCTTCAAGGACGCGCGGCGCCGGGTCGAGGATCCCTGGCTCGTCGCGACGGCCACGCTGCTCGGGCTGCTCGCGCCGTTCGTCGGCGCGATCATCTACCTCTTCCTGCGCCCGCCCGAGTACATCGACGACGTGCGCGAGCGCGAGCTCGAGATCAAGGCAATGGAGGAGCGGCTCTCGCGCCGCGACCTCACCTGCCCGGTCTGCCGCGCCGCGGTCGAGTCGTCGTACCTCGTCTGTCCTGTGTGTACGACCCGCCTGAAGCAGGCCTGCGTGAAGTGCACGGCGCCGCTCGAGGCGCTCTGGCAGATCTGCCCGCACTGCGCGACCCCCGTCTCGACGCCGAACCTGCCCGGGATCGACACGGCGCTCACGGAGAGCTGGACCGCACCGCGCACGCGGGCTGCTGAGTAGACTCGCCGCCGATGGCGGAGGAGCAGACCCTGATCCTGATCAAGCCGGACGCGACGGAGCGGTTGCTCGCCGGCGAGATCCTCGGCCGGATCGAACGTCGTGGGTTCCGCATCGTCGGCGGCAAGCTGCTCCGCGTCTCCGACGACCTCGGGAGGCAGCATTACGCCGAGCACGAAGCGAAGCCGTTCTTCGGCGAGCTGGTCGAGTTCATCACCTCCGCCGGGACGTGGGCGCTCGTGATCGAGGGCGAGAGCGCGATCGCGACGATGCGGAAGACGATCGGCGCGACCAACCCTGCGGAGGCGGACCCGGGAACGATCCGGGGCGACCTTGCGACGGCGATGCCGAACAATCTCATCCACGGCTCTGATTCGCCCGAGTCGGCCGAGCGGGAGATCGCGCTCTGGTTCGCCGACGATGAGCTCGTCTGACCTCGCGTCCCTGGCCGCACTCGACTCCCACCGGGCGGAGCCCGGCTCCGCCGAGCGCTCGTGCCTCTGGCGGCACGCGGCTCTCCGGTTCTGGCCTCTCGGCCTATCCCCTCCGGCCGCGCACCACCAGCGGCCAGCGAGGAACCCGAGGCGCCGCCTCGAGGGACGATGAGCTTGTTCGAGCTGCCTGAGTACGCAGTCCGCAACCGCGCGAGCTGGACGAAGGCGAACGAGGACTACACCCATCAGCAAGGCGTTCGCGCGTGGCGGCAAGAAGACATCACGTGGGGACTCTGGGGGATAGGAGAGTCGGACCTCGGCGTCCTGCCGGACGTCGCGGGCAAGGACGTGATCGAGCTCGGCTGCGGGACGGCCTACTTCTCGGCGTGGCTCGCGCGCAGGGGCGCGCGACCGGTGGGCGTCGACATCACTCCTGCGCAGCTGGAGACGGCGCGGCGAATGCAGCACGAGACAGGGCTCGAGTTTCCGCTCCTCGAAGCAAATGCGGAGGACGTGCCGCTGCCCGGCGCCTCTTTCGACCTCGCGCTCTCCGAGTACGGCGCGTCGATCTGGTGCGACCCCTTCAAGTGGATTCCCGAGGCTGCCCGCCTGCTGCGGGCGGGCGGTGAGCTCCTCTTCCTGCGCAACTCGACCATCTCGATGCTCTGCGCGGGGGTCGACGGCTGGCATGAGACGTTGCAGAGGCCGCAGCGCGGCCTGCACCGCCTCGACTGGGAGGACGAGGATACGACGGAGTTTCAGCTCGGGCACGGCGACTTGTTCAGGCTGTTGCGCGACTCTGGCTTCGACGTGCTCGACCTGGTCGAGCTCTTCGCGCCGGAGGACGCGAAGGACGCTCGCTTCTACCACTCGGACGCCGAGTGGGCGAAGAAGTGGCCGTGGGAGGAGATCTGGAAGGCGCGGAAGCGCTGAACGTCGACTGGGGCGCAGTCTACGAGCTCGAGCCGGGATAATCCTCGCGCCGCGTCTGCTCGAGCACCCGACGAAGCAGTGGCAGTTGCACTCGTGTCGCGGTCGAAGGTCACGTAGGGGGCTCCGCGGATGACCGCCGCCCTGCCTCCGATGACGATGTAGTGGACACCTTCGGCTGCAAGCGCGAGTACCGGGCCTGGCTCGTACCTTCTCGCCCTGTATCAGCCACGAGCCAGGCTTTCCCGAGCCTCGACGGGGAATCCGATCCAACCGCGCAGCCGTTCAAGTCGCTCGTCGGGGTTCGAGCGCAGCGACTCCTCGATCAGGGAGCGTGAACTGTCGTCATGTCGGACGAGGCCATAGCTCACGTCAAGTCCGCAGGCGCGCACGAGCTCACGGAGCGTCTCGAAGCACGGCTTCACCTCGCCGCGCTCCCAGCGCCCGATCGCCGAGCGCGCCTTGCCCCCGCCTAGCCAGCTCCGCCTGCGACAGCCCCGCGCGCAGGCGCGCCCCACGAAGCAGAATGGCGCTGACCATGCATCCCTGCGAGCCACAGATATGTGGCCGCCAGCGTGAACCGTAGCTTGGCGTCGCCGCTCCTCCTCGCCTCGACGAGCCCGCAGCGACGCGCGATCCTCAAGCAGCTCCGATTGCCCTTCGACGTCGTCGCGCCGGAGTACGAGGAGCACGACCTTCCCGGGACCGCGGCGACCGACCTCGTCCGCGAACACGCCCGCGGCAAAGCGCGCTCGGTCGCAGCCGGGGCGGGGGACAGACCCGTGCTGGGGGTCGACACCGCGGTCGTCCTCGGAGACACCGTGTTCGGCAAGCCCGCCGATGTCGGGGACGCCGAACGGATGCTGGAGGCGCTAGCTGGGACTACGCATCTCGTCGTCTCCGGCCTCTGCCTGATCACACCGGGGTGGGAGCTCGTCGAGCACGAGACGACCCGCGTCACGTTCCGCTCCCTCACACCACGTGACCTTGCCGCCAACCTCGGCGCGGGGGAATGGCAGGGCCGCGCCGGCGCCTATGCGATCCAGGGCCGCGGTGCCGCACTCGTCGAGCGGATCCAGGGTGACTACCTGAACGTCGTCGGCCTGCCGGCCGCCCTGCTCGTCCGCCTCCTGGCCGAGCGCTTCCCCGGGAGCTATGGGTTTGGTTGAGGGGGCTTCGGCTGAGGGAACGTCCGGCCGACGAGGGCGTCCCAGCTGCGGTCGGGGAGAAGGCGCCGCACGGTCAGGAAGAGCGCGGCGGAGGGCGTGACGCGGTAGCGCGTTCGCGGTCGTCTCGACGAGATCGCCCGCTCGATCGCCTTCGCGACCGTTTCGGGCCCGCCGCCGAGACTGCGACCGAAGCCGCCCTCGTACGCGCCCGCGGTGGCAGCGCCGACAGCCGCGTTGAAGGCCCCGTACGGCTCCTCGCCGATCGGGATCGACCCGGTGGCCGCCTCTGCGAAGCCCGTGCGGATCAGTCCCGGCTGCACCAGGACGACGTCGACGCCGAAACCCTGCACCTCGAAGCGCAAGGCATCGCTCAGCGCCTCGATCGCGTACTTCGACGCGTGGTACCAGCCGCCGCCCGGGAACGTCAGCTTTCCGCCCATCGAGCCGACGTTGACGATCCGGCCCCAGCGCTGACGGCGCATTCCCGGCAGCACGAGCTGGCACAGGCGGGCCGGGCCGAAGACGTTCGTCTCGAACTGGCGGCGTGCGGCGTCGGCCGGCACGGTCTCGATCGCGCCGCTCAGGCTGTAGCCGGCGTTGTTGACGAGCACGCCGACCGCACCCTCGCGCTCCTCGATTTCTGCGACCGCGCGGCGCCTCGACTCCTCGTCGGTGACGTCGAGCTCGAGCAGCCGGCAGCCTGCTCCGGCGAGGTCGTCGATCGAATCGAGCCGCCGGGCGGTCGCGTAGACGGTCCAGCCTCCACGGGCCAGTCGGTGGGCCGTTGCACGGCCGATTCCGGAGGAGCAGCCGGTGACGAGGACAGCGGTCGAGCGGGGCACCGCGGCAGTCTTGCACGGCAATGGCGGCTAGACTCGCCGCTCGTGGGCTTTTTTCGATCGATGACTGGCTTCGGCGGCCGTGACATGGCGGTCGACCTCGGCACGGCCAACACGCTCGTCTACGTGCGTGGCCGCGGCATCGTGCTCTCCGAGCCGTCGGTCGTGGCGATCGACCAGCGGACGGGCGAGGTGCACGCGGTCGGCGTGGAGGCCAAGCGGATGCTCGGCCGGACGCCCGGGACGATCAGCGCTATCCGCCCGCTCAAGGACGGCGTGATCGCCGACTTCGACGTCACCGAGCAGATGCTCCGCCACTTCATCCAGAAGGTGCACCAGCATCGGTTCGCGCACCCGCGCGTCGTCGTCTGCGTGCCGTCGGGCGTCACCGGCGTGGAGAAGCGGGCCGTCGAGGAGGCGACGCTCTCGGCCGGGGCGCGCCAGGCATACCTGATCGAGGAGCCGATGGCCGCAGCGATCGGCGCCGGACTCCCTGTCGCGGAGCCGACCGGGAACATGATCGTCGACATCGGCGGCGGCACCACCGAAGTCGCCGTGATCTCGCTCGGCGGCATCGTCGTCTCCCAGAGCCTCCGGGTGGGCGGCGACGAGATGGACGACGCCATCGTCACGCACATCAAGAAGGAGTACAAGCTCCTCGTCGGGCAGCAGACCGCGGAGGAGATCAAGCTCGAGGTGGGGTCTGCTTTTCGCATGCGCGAGGAGATCCAGGCCGAGGTGCGCGGGCGCGACATGCTCACCGGCCTGCCGAAGACCGTCATCCTCTCGTCGGAGGAGATTCGGCACGCGCTCGACGAGCCGGTCACGCAGATCATCGACGCGATCAAGTCGACCCTCGACAAGACGCCACCCGAGCTCGCGGCGGACATCATGGATCGCGGCATCGTCCTGGCCGGGGGCGGCGCGCTCCTGCACGGGCTGGACGAGCGGCTGCGGCACGAGACGCAAATGCCCGTTCATCTCGCCGAGAGCCCGCTCACCTGTGTCGCGGTCGGCTCGGGACGCAGCCTCGAGGAGTTCGAGGCTATCCACCGCAGCGCCCGCGCACGCCCCCGCCGCAACGGCAACCGCAGGTACTGAGCGATCCTTGGCCGGGCGCCTGCTGGCCGGTGCAGCGGCCTCCGGCGCAGCCCGCGTAGCGTCTCGTCCTGCCCGTTTGCAGACAGGTTGCGAGGCGGTCGCTAGACTCTTGCGCTCGTGCCACGCAACCGCACCGCAAGATCGGCGGTGCTGGGCTTCCCCGTCCGGCGTCCCGCAAACCGGCCGCTCCCCTCTCGCGCCACCAGTGCCTCCCGGCGCCGGATCGTGCTGGGGGCTCTCGTCGTGCTCGCGCTCGCCCTGATCACGATCTCGTTCAGGGAGGCCGACGACGGGCCGCTGCACGACGTGCAGGCCGCGACCGCCGGGGCGTTGCAGCCCCTGACGATCGCTGTCGAGCGTGTCGTCCGCCCGTTCCGCGACGCGTACGCCTGGACCGAAGGTCTCTTCGATGCGCGCGCCGAGGCCGAGCGGCTCCGAGCCGAGAAGGAACAGCTGGAGCAGCGCGTGATCCAGAGCGAGTCGGCTCTGCAGAGCAACGTCGAGCTCAAAGGGCTCCTCGCATACATCGAGGGCCCAACCTTCCCCGAGGACTACACGGCCGTTGCCACCTCCGTCACGTCCCGCCCCGCGCGGGCGTTCGAGCAGGAGATCCTGCTGCCCGTCGGCTCCGACAACGGGGTCGAGCTGGATGCGCCGGTCGTGACCCGGGACGGTCTCGTCGGCCGCGTCACGCTCGTCTTCCCCCACACCTCGCGCGTCACGCTGCTCACCGACGAGTCGAGCTCCGTCTCGGCCCGTGACGTGCGCACGAAGGCCGACGGGATCGTCGAGCACGGCCAGACCGGCGATTCCCTCGTCATGAACCGGGTGTCGAAGGAGGACAACGTCAACGTCGGAGACGAGATCGTCACCTCCGGCTGGTTCTCCGGCGAGCTCAGCTCGCTCTATCCGAAGAACATCCTCGTGGGGCGCGTGACGAGCGTCGGTCAGCTGCAGACGGACCTCTATCAGCAGGTGCAGATCGCCTCCGACGTCGACTTCTCCTCCCTGGACTCGGTCGCAGTGCTCGTTCCGCAGACGACGACCCGTCGCCGCTGATGAGCGATGCCCCCGCGATCGCAGTGCTGGTGTTCCTGGCCGCGCTCTTCCAGGTGACGATCTTCACCACGCTCGAGCTCTTCGGTGGCACCGCGGATCTCCTCCTGGTGGCACTGATCGGCATCGCGTTGCTGCGCGGCTCGGTCGCCGGCGCGCTGGCCGGCTTCTTTGGCGGGCTGCTCCTGGACGTCTTGACGCTCGACACGCTCGGCGTCACCGCTCTCGTGCTCGCCCTCGCCGGCTTCTGGACGGGGCGCTACGGCGAGACCACCGGGCGCGGGCGGGCGCGGGCGCCGCTCGCCGCCGTGGTCGTCGTGACGATCCTCGTCGCGGTGTTCGGCTACGGCCTGCATTTCCTGATCGGCGAGGAGGTCTCGGCGCGGCGCGCGCTCCTCGAAACGCTGCTCCCGAGCATCGGCCTCAACCTTCTGCTCGCCGTGCCGGTCGTCGCCTTCTGCCGCAGGCTGCTGCGCCCGTTCGAGGGGCGAACGGCGGAGGTGCAGCTTCTTGGCTAGGAACAGCGCTTTCAACGAGCGCCGGTCATCGTCGGGCCGGTTCCTGCCTCCCGATCCACGCGTCGCCGAGCCGTACCGCTTCACGCCGCAGCTTGCGCTCCGGGTGGGCATGCTCGGCGCCGTCGCCCTCGCGGTCTTCGCCGCGCTCTTCCTGCGCCTTTGGGCGCTGCAGGTGCTGTCGGGCGACAAGTACCTCGTCGCGGCGCGCGAGAACCAGATCCGCACGGTGCGAGTCGAGGCTCCGCGCGGCCCGATCCTCGACCGGAACGGCCTCCCGCTCGTGACGAACATCCCGGGAACCGCCGTGCAGCTCTGGCCGGCGGACATGCCGAAGCAGGGCCGCTACAGAATGGTGCAGCGGCTGGCGAGCATCCTGCACGTACGGCCGGCCCAGATCACGGAGGCGATCGAGGCGCGGAGAGGAGATCCGCTGACGCCGATCACGGTGAAGTCCGCGGTCCCCTGGGATCGCGCCTCGTATCTGAAGGAGCACAAGTCCGAGTTCCCCGGTGTCTCGGTCGTCACGACCTACCTCCGCAACTACGAGCACCGCTCCCTCGCCGCCCAGATCCTCGGCCACGTTGGGGAGATCTCGAGGGACGAGCTGAAGGCAAAGAAGGCGGACGGCTACCGCGGCGGAGACAAGATCGGCAAGGACGGAGTCGAGTCCTCGTTCGACTCGTCGCTGCGCGGCACGGCGGGGCTCGCTCAGCTCCGGGTCGACTCCCTCGGCCGGCCGCAGAGCCCGTTCCAGGTACAGCAGTTCCCGGCCGCCGGCTACGGGGTGCGACTGACGATCGACCTCAAGCTCCAGCGCGCAGCGGAGAAGGCGATCCGCTACGGCATCGAGCGCGCCCTCGAGAACGAGAACTGGTGGGCGAACGGCGGCGCGATCGTCGCGCTCGACCCCACCGACGGCGAGGTGCTCGCGCTCGCCTCGAACCCGACCTTCAAGCCCTCCGTGTACGTCGGCCGTCCCGTCGGCAAGAAGCTGCGCGCGCTGGAGGCGCCCGAGGCGAACTACCCCTTGCTCAACCGTGCCACCTCGGGCCGCTATCCACCCGGGTCGACGTTCAAGCCCGTGACGGCGCTCGCGGCGATGGAGGAGGGCATCCTCTCCCCGTACCAGGCGCTGCAGTGCACGCCTGTTGCCTATTATGGTAACGACCGCCAGGAGTTCCGCAACTGGAACCCGAACGTCAACGAGGCGATGACGCTGCCGCATGCGCTCGCCGCCTCCTGCGACACGTACTTCTACGAGGTCGGCAACAAGTTCTACGGGCTCCCCGAGCGGCGCGGGCAGCCGCTCCAGCGCTGGGCACGGCTCTTCGGGTTCGGGCAGGCGAGCGGTCTCGACGTCGGCGGCGAGGACGCCGGCCTGCTGCCGACGATCCGCTGGAAGCGCGCGACCTACACGAAGGAGAGCTATCCCAAGACCTGGGAGATCGACCGGCTCTGGAAGCCCGGCGACTCGATCCAGCTCGCGATCGGCCAGAAGGACCTGCTGGTGACGCCCCTCCAGATGACCCGCTTCTACGCGATCCTCGCGAACGGCGGCAAGCTCGTGACGCCACATCTCGTCTCGAGCGTCGAGCAGCCAGGGAGCGCCGACCGGCCCTCGGTCGTGCTCCAGCGCTTCGCGCCGACGCCGCCCACGCAGTTGCCCCTGACCGGCGAGTACCTCGCCGCCGTCCAGGAGGGTCTAAGTGCGGCAACCAGCGAGTCGTACGGGACGTCCGTCGGTGTCTTCGGCAGCTTCCCGGTTCCGATCTACGGCAAGACCGGGACAGCCGAGAAGGTCGTCGACGGCCGCCTGCGCGACCAGTCGTGGTGGTGTGGCTACGGGCCGGAGTGGGGCGGCCGCAGCGCGATCGCGCTCTGCGCTCTGATCGAGAACGGCGGCTTCGGCGGCGAGGCAGCCGCGCCGGCGGCGCTCAAGGTGCTCGAGACCCACTACGGCGTGAGAGCGACCGTCTTCTCTGAGCGGGCCTCGGACTGATGGCGATCAGCGACTACGCCTCTCGCAGTGCCCCGCGCGAGCGCGAAGGCTCTGCCGTCCTTGCCTTCGTCCGCCGCCTCGACTGGGTGCTCTTCGGTGCGGTCGTCGCCGTCGTGGCCTACGGTCTCTGGGGCGTTGCGGGTATCACGCGCTTCGAGGTCGAGGGCGACGAGCGGTACTACGTCGTCCGTCAGGCGATCGCGATCGGGCTCGGGTTCGCAGGCCTCCTGGTCGCGCTCGCGGTCGATCCCGAACGCTACCGGCGTGCCTACCGGTCGATCTTCGGGAGCACGATCCTGCTCGTCCTGCTCGTCTTCCCGTTCGCCGACGAGACGCGCGGGGCCAAGCGCTGGATCGAGCTGGGGCCGTTCCAGTTCCAGCCCTCGGAGTTCGGAAAGCTCCTGTTCGTCCTCGCGCTCGCCGGCTTCCTCGCCGACCGGGCGCGCCGCCTGCACGAGGGGCGCGTCGTCTTCCAGGCCCTCGCACTGGGGGCGATCCCGATCGCGCTCGTCTTCAAGCAGCCGGACCTCGGCACCGCGCTCGTCTACGGTGCCGCCCTCCTCGCCTGCCTGTTCGTGGCGGGTATCCGGTGGCCTCACTTCATCGGGCTCCTCGCGCTCGGCGTGGCCTGCGCCGTCAGCGTGCTTGTCCTCCTGCCGAGGCTGGGCGTCGAGCTGCTCGAGCCCTACCAGAAGGATCGGCTCACGGGCTTCACGAAGCCGGATTTCGATCCCGGCGATACGACCTACAACGTGAACCAGTCGATCACGGCGATCGGCTCGGGCGGCTTCGACGGTCGGGGTGTCGCCGGGGCCACCCAGACGCGGTTCGGGTTCACGCCCGAGAGCCGCACCGACTTCGTCTTCTCCTCCTTCGCCGAGCAGCGCGGCTTCGTCGGCGCCGCCCTCCTTCTCGGGCTCTACCTGCTGATCGTCTGGCGCGGCCTGCGGGTCGTCACCGTCGCGCGAGACGCCTTCGGCGCCATCGTCGCGGGTGGAATCGTACTCGCGTTCCTGTTCCAGGTGTTCGTGAATGTCGGCATGACGATGGGCCTCGCGCCCGTCACCGGGATCCCACTGCCCTTCGTCACCGTCGGCGGTTCCTCCATGGTCGTGAACCTGCTCGCGATGGGCGTGCTGCTCTCGATCCACGCCCGCGGCTCGCTCGGCGGCCGGCGCGCCGGTTAGAGCCGCGGGTGGCCCGTGCCCTAAATCCGCTCGCCGTCTGGGGCCTCCTGAGGGAGGCGAAGGCCGCGCTCGAGGACGGCCGCCCGCTCCACGTATCGGGTGAGGGGGCGGAGCAGCTAGCGCGTGAGCTCGCTCGAGGAGGCGAGCTCGCGGCCGTGCGCGCAAGCGGTCGTGTCGAGGACGCCGCCGCGCTCGTGCGGGTACTGGCGGGTTCCTCGACCGAAGCGGACGAGCGCGAGCTGCGGGCGGCGAACCGTGCCCGCGTCCCCGTCGTCGTCGTGCAGACGAGTGGCGAGGCCCGAGACGACGTCCCGTACGTGCTGCCGACGGACGTCGTCCACCTTCGGCCGGATGGAGGTCTTCCGCTCGATGAGATCGCTCGCTGCCTCGCGGGCCGACTCGGAGAGAGCGGCACGGCACTCGCGGCCCGGTTGCCGGTGCTCCGCGATGCCGTCTGCGACGAGTTGATCGATGACTTCTCGCGCAAGAACGGGATCCTCGGCGCCGCCATCTTCGTGCCCGGCGCCGACCTTCCGGTGCTGACCCTGAACCAGCTACGGCTCGTGCTGAGGCTCGCCTCCGCCTACGGAGTCGACGTCGACCAGTCGCGCGCGCCGGAGATCCTCGCCACCCTCGGGGCGGGGTTCGGCTTCCGCACGGTCGCGCGGCAGCTCCTCGGCGCCGTGCCCGTCGCCGGCTGGGCCCTCAAGGGCGCCGTCGCCTACGGCGGCACCCGCGCCCTTGGCGAGGCCGCCCGGCGCTACTTCGCTTCGATCGCAGCGCTTCCACCGCCTCGCTGAGGCGTCGTCCGGTCCGGGTCCTACGATCCGGAAAACGGACTGGGAGGAGGCGAGTGATGGTAGAGATGGAGCACGCGGAAGAGTTGTTGCAGATCGAGGAGGCCGACGCCTGGTTCGAGTACCTGGAGGCGACGAGAGTGCAGTCCCAGACGAGGTATGCAGAGCTCGAGCCGTGGGCCTGGGCGCGCCTCTCGCAGCGCCTCCGGGCCGTGCGCGCGCGTCGTGCGCGCCTTCGTCCCGCCGCGTAGCGACGGGACGGGCCACCCGAGCTCTCCGTAACTGTTGCTAGCCTAGGCCCAGGCTATGCCTTCGTTTTTCACACTCATTTGCAGCGCGCAACCAGCCGCTCCTGCGGCTGCGTTCCTGCGCGCGCCCACTCTAGGAGAAGAACCTGTTGTCACCGTGGTTTCGATGGAAGCGCAAGAAAGATCAGCTGGAGGCCGCCGAACAGGCGCCGTCCGCACCCGCCTCGGCGGCGGAGTACCAAGCATCACCCACTGAGAACGACGCGGCCAGCGATGCCGCCAGCGACCCGACCAGGAAACGACGCCGCGGTAGCCGCGGCGGACGAGGGCGCAAGCGCCCCGGCGCCCCGGCGGCGATCCCCGAGCCGCAGGCAGAGACCGCCGGCACCTCTGACGGGCCTGCAAAACGCGAGCGGCAGCAGCCACAGCGCACGCCGGCGGAGCGGAGCCAGCGCCAGGAGCGCCGCGCGAACCAGCCCCGCCGACGGACGCCCCAGAAGCGCGCACCGCTACCCAAGGCCAAGCGCGAGCTCCTGATCTCCGTCGACATCGGCGAGCAGCGCGTCGCGATCCTCGAGGACGACCGCGTCGCCGAGGTCTACCTCGAGCGCCCCGAGCGACGCTCGATTGCCGGCAACATCTACGTCGGCACCGTGGACAATGTACTCCCGGGTATGGAGGCAGCATTCGTCGAGATCGGCCTAGAGAAGAACGGCTTCCTCTACGTCGACGAGATCGTCGTCCCGGAGCTCGAGGGCAAGCGGCACGGCAAGAAGATCACGGATCTGATCGCGCGCGGCCAAGAGCTGCTCGTGCAGGCGGTGAAGGATCCGATGAAGACGAAGGGGGCGCGCCTCACCACCGAGATCTCGTTGCCCGGCCGCTTCCTCGTCTTCGTGCCGCAGGGCGAAGGCCTCGGCGTCTCGCGCCGGCTCGACGACACCGAGCGGTCGCGCCTGAAGGAGATCATCAAGGGCCTCGACGTGAAGGAAGGCGGCATCATCGTTCGGACGGCCGCCGAGGGCGCCCTGGCCGAGGACATCGAGCGCGATCTCGTGTTCCTGCAGCGGCTCTGGAAGACCATCCAGGCGAAGGCGAAGGGCGCTAAGGCCCCGGCGCTCGTCTACCAGGAGGCAGAGCTGCCGCTGCGGATCGTGCGCGACCTCTTCGCAGGCGACTTCGAGCGGGCCCTGATCGACCACGATCGTACGTACAAGCGGATCGTGGGCTATCTGAAGAAGACCTCGCCGCACATGCTCGAGCGCGTGCACCGGTACAAGGAGAAGGAGCCACTGTTCGAGGGCACCGGCGTAGATGCCGAGATCCGCTCGACGCTCTCGCGGCGTGTCGACCTCCCGTCCGGGGGCTATCTCGTTTTCGACTACGCCGAGGCTTTTACCGTCATCGACGTCAACACCGGGCGCTTCGTCGGCTCCCGCTCCAAGACTTCGGCGGCTCGACTCGAGGACACGATCACGAAGAACAACCTCGAGGCGGTCAAGGAGGTCGTCCGCCAGCTACGGCTGCGCGACATCGGCGGGATCATCGTCATCGACTTCATCGACATGGCGAACCCGAAGAACCGTGCCGCGGTGGAGGAGGCGCTCCGCAACGAGCTCGAGCGCGACCGGACCAAGACGTACGTCGTCGAGATCTCGCCGCTCGGCCTCGTCGAGATGACACGCCAGAACGTCACTGACGGGCCGCGCGAGATCCTGACTAGGAAATGCCCGACCTGTGCGGGCGACGGAATCGTGGTGTCGGATGCGACCGCGGCGATGGAGGTGGAGCGCCGCCTGCGGCAGATCGCGGCGGGCTCGCGGACGCAGGCGTTCAGGGTCGAGGTCAGCGCGCGAACCCGCTCGCTCCTGATCGGCCAGGGCGCGACGAGGCTGTGTCAGCTCGAGGAGGCGACGAAGAAGCGCTTCTTCCTCGTCGAGAAGGACGGCGCCCACCCAGACCATGTGGCGGTTCTCGCGGAAGGCAAGCTCGTCGACCTGCAGCCCGCTGCGGGTATCGCCGAGGGTGCCGAGGTCGAGCTGAAGCTCGGCGAGCTGGATCTGCACGATGCGCAGGCAGCCGTCGCGAGACACGAGGGGCTGAACGTCGTCGTCGGCGGCGCGGCCAACCTCGTGGGCAAGAAGGCGAAGGTTCGCGTGGAGCGCGTTCTGGACGGCGTCGCGTACGCAACACTCCTCGCTGGCACGGAGAGCGCGCCCGATCCGATCACCTTCGAGGGCGAGGCGGAGAAGCCGACGCGGGCCCCTGCACGCACGAGGGTTGCGGCGGAGGTTGCCGATGCAGCTTCGGTTGCCGAGGACGTCGACGCGGCCGAAGAGGCCGACCTGGAGGACGGTGAGGCCGAGGCCGAGCCCGAGCTCGGGGAGGCCGTCTCAGCGGACGGCGAGGCGCCGAAGCGCAAGACGCGGCGCGGATCGCGCGGCGGCCGCAACCGCAAGAAGATCCCTGCGGAGGGGCCAGGCGCCGAGGAGGCCGAGGCCGGGGCCGAGATCGGGGCAGAGCAGGAAGCCGAGCCCGAAGCGGCTCCCCTGACGACGGTGCGTCGAGCGCCGCGGATCTACGTTCCGAGCGCCGACCTCGGCGATGCAGGAGCCGCGCCTTCCGAGCGTGCGACACCCCAAGCCGAAGCCGTCTCGCCCGTGCCGCAATCCCCTGGTGAGCCGGAACCGCAGGTCGCGGGGCTGGATGACGGCTCGGAGAACGGAGCCGCCGAAACTCCCGTGAAGAAGAAGACGCGCCGTGGTTCGCGCGGAGGCCGTAACCGCAAGAAGAAGGTCGGCGTGGCCGTTGGCGGTGAGAACGGTGCCGAGCCGGGGCTCGAGGTTACCGAAGTCGATGTGGCAGGGCTTGATGTAGCCGATGTGGCCGAGGTTGATGTGGCCGAGGTCGATGTGGCCGGAGCTGACGTGGGTCGGGCGGCCAGGGACGAGCCTGACGCAGCGGGACGAGGCCAGCGCGCGCCGGACCGGCCAGAGACGGACGAGTATGTCCCCATGTCTGAATGGTTCGACGAGATCGAGAGGTAGCGGCTACAATCCGGGGCTCGCGGGCGGCTGCCCGCGTTTCCTGCGCTTAGGACCGGTATGAGCAGTTACGCGATCATCTCTGTCGGCGGCAAGCAGTACCGCGTCCGCGAGGGCGAGCGGCTGTTCGTCGACCGGCTCGCGCACGGAGAGGGCAATACCTTTCAGCCGGCGGTGCTGCTTGTGGGCGGCGGCGGCGAGACGCAGATCTCGCCCGCAAACGTGACGGTGACGGCGAGGGTCATGGCCGACGTCAAGGGTGACAAGATCCGCATCGGCAAGTACCGGCCGAAGAACGGCTACAAGAAGCACACCGGCTTCCGCGCGAGCCTCTCGCAGATCGAGATCGAGTCGATCGGCGGCGCGAAACGCGCTGCGGTCAAGGAGGCTGCGGTCAAGGAGACGGCGCCGAAGGAGACGGCGACGAAGGCGCCTGAGAGAGTGGTTGACGAGGCGGCGCCGGCCGAGGATCGCGTCAAGGGGATGCCGTCGGGCTATGACGAGCTGACGGTCGTGGAGGTCAAGTCACAGTCGACCGGGTGGAACCGTCCCATGCTCGATGCTGCGCTCGAATACGAACAGACGCACGAGGCGCGCAAGGGCGCAATCGCCGCGCTCGAGGCGGCATTGTCCGCGAAGGAGGATTCCTGAGTGTCCGCGTCGCCGATGCCCTCCACGCCTCTGACCCGCGATCACACGGCGCGCTGCCGCGTCCTCAGTCGCGCCGATAGTAGAACTATCAGCGCTCCCTGCGTCCTTGCAGGGCATCGCTTGGTGCGCACGAGCCAGAGGCGCGGCACCATCACCCAGGAGGACACTGATGGCACATAAGAAGGGTCTCGGCTCCTCGCGGAACGGACGCGACTCGAACGCCAAGCGCCTCGGCGTGAAGATCTTCGCCGGCCAGCAGGTGAGATCCGGCAACATCATTGTTCGTCAGCGCGGCACCCGCTTTCGCCCAGGCCCGGGGACGATGATCGGTCGTGACGACACGATCTTCGCAGTGCGCGAGGGCGTGGTCGAGTTCCGCACGAGCGGCGAGAAGCGCTTCATCTCGGTCGCCGAGACCGTCGTTCCCACCGCGAACTAGCGTGGCGAGGGTCTGGGGCCGCGGGCGGTCCCCTTCAGGGATCTTCGCGCGATGAGCATCCGCTGTTGCGGATGCTCAGCCTGCGCCAACTAGACCGTGTTTCACGATCGCGCCCGCATCGAGGTGCTGGCGGGGCGGGGCGGGGACGGCGGGCTCTCGTTCCGTCGGGAGAAGCATGTCCCGCGGGGCGGCCCGGACGGCGGTGACGGCGGCCGTGGGGGGGATGTGGTCGTGATCGCGAACCACGACCTGCGCGACCTCTCCGCGTTCCGAGCAAAGACGAGGTTCAAGGCCGGAGCTGGCGGGCCTGGACGGGGGGCTCGAAAGCACGGCCCCGACGGTGCCACGATCGAGCTTCAGGTGCCGATCGGAACACAGGCCTGGGTGCCGGACGGGGATCTGATCGCCGACCTGGTGACGAACGGCGCGCGCGTCGTCCTGGCGAAGGGCGGCCACGGCGGACGCGGCAACGCGCGCTTCGCAACTGCGACCCGGCAGACCCCGCGGTTCGCCGAGGTCGGCGATCCGCCGGAGGAGGCGGAAGTCGAGCTGCGTCTGAAGCTGCTTGCGGATGCCGCGCTCGCCGGCCTTCCGAACGCCGGCAAGTCGTCGCTCCTGCGCAGGCTCTCGAACGCCAAGCCGAAGGTGGCCGACTACCCGTTCACGACGCTGGCGCCGGTACTCGGTACGGTCGAGTCCCCAGACGGGGCGCAGCTGACGGTCGCGGACGTGCCGGGCCTGATCGAAGGCGCTAGCGAAGGAATCGGCCTCGGGCACGAGTTTCTCGCGCACCTCGAGCGGGCCCGGCTGCTGCTCCACGTGATCGACGCCTCCGAAGAGGACGTCGAGGGCCGCTTCCGCACGATCGACCGAGAGCTCGCCCTCTACGGCGCGGGACTCGACGAGCGGCCTCAGGCGATCGTCCTCAACAAGGTCGACCTCCTGCAGACGCCACCGCGCCTGGAGCTGGAGGATCCCCGCATCGTTGGTGTACATGCCGTCTCCGCAGCGACGGGTGAAGGGATCGAGGCACTCAAGCGCTGGTTGTTCTCGGCGATTCCTGCGGCGCCCGAGGCCGTGGAGGAGCCCGAGCTTCCCGAGTTCCGTCTCTACCGCCCTCAGCCGCCGGCACGGCGCAGCTACCGGATCTACCGCACCGACCGCGGCTTCCGCGTGACCGGGGAACCGCCGGAGGGGCAGGAGCTCGAGGCCGCCTTGCGCGCCGCTGGCGTGCGCAAGGGTCAGGACATCGAAGTCGGCGACGAGAGCTTCGAATGGCAGTAAGCCGGAAAGGGCGCATCGGGATCCTAGGCGGCCGCTTCGACCCGCCGCACGTGGGTCACGTCGGGCTGGCGAAGGGGGGAATCGGGCACTTTGGGATTGATTGCCTGTACGTCACCGTCGTGGCGGCTGCGGGGCACAAGCCCTCGGCGGCGTCCGCCGAGGATCGGCTGGCGATGACGAGGCTTGCGTTCGCCGAGCTCGACGCTGTCGTCGAGCTCGAGCTGCACTCCTACACGGTCGACGCACTAGCGGCCCGACGTTACGACGATCCGATCTTCCTCATCGGGGCGGATCAGCTCGCGTCCCTGTCGACCTGGAAGGAGCCTGAGCGCGTCCTCGAGCTGGCGCGTCTAGGCGTCGCGACGCGGCCCGGCTACGTGCCGAAGCGGAGCTCCGACCGGATCGAGGTCTTCGAGCTCCAGCCTCACGACGTCTCCTCGACCGACATTCGCGAGCGCGTCCGGTGCGGCGCGCCGATCGTGGGGCTGGTTGCGCCGGCCGTCGCCGCCTACATCGCCGACAACGACCTGTACCGCGCGGATCGAAGGCGAGCGCTGCGGCTACACTGAGTGCTCTGACCTCGATCGAACAAGCACGCCGCACCGCGGCTCTCGCCGCCGAGAAACTGGCCGAGGACGTCGTCATCCTCGACATGCGGCCCGCGTGTGTCTACACCGACTTCTTCGTCATCGCCACAGGCCGCAACTCGAGGCAGACGAAGGCGATCTTCGACGAGGTCTACGCGCAGTTGAAGGCGGAGTCCGGGCTGACGCCACGTGCGACCGACGGGACGCGGGAGGCCGAATGGATCGTCGCCGACTACCTCGACGTCGTCCTCCACGTCTTCACGCCGGCGACACGCGAGTTCTATCGGCTCGAGGATCTCTGGGGCGACCTGCCGGCGGTCGAGCTGGAGGCCGCGACAGCGTAGGGAGACCGTCCGACGTGCGAACTAACGTTCGCGTGATGCTGACGTCGGATCAAAAGGGTGCGATTGCGGAGTCCTCTATCGCTGCGGCGGCGATCAAGCTAGGGATCGGCGTCTACAAGCCGCTCTTCGAAGGCGGGCGGTACGACCTCATCTTCGACACGGGCATTCTGGTTCGCGTGCAGTGCAAGTGGGCGGTGCGTCAAGGTGACGTCGTCCTCGTGCGTTGTTATTCCTGTCGCCGGACGCGCGACGGTCTCATTCGGCGCCTCTATTCGGCAGCGGACATCGACGCCTTTGCCGCCTACTGCGCCGACACCGATCGCTGTTACTTCCTACCTTTCGCTCGCTTCGAGGGCAGGTCGCAGATCCTTCTGCGGCTCGCGCCGACCTCAAACAACCAGCAGAGCGGCGTCAACTGGGCGCGCGATTTCGAACTCGAGAGGCTAAACTTCCTACGTCCTGGGGCCATAGCTCAGCTGGGAGAGCGCCTGCGTGGCACGCAGGAGGTCGGCGGTTCGAGCCCGCCTGGCTCCATTACTCACGAGGTGCCCGATGCTGCCTCCCGGATGGTGCGCATCAAGTCGCTGTAGCGCAGTTCCACCTCCGGCAGTACGCCGTCGTCTCTCAGTGCCTGGGCGTACTGCCGAAGCACCTCCGGGTCGATCGGGGGAATGCGGGGAAACCGCTCGACCACCGATTCGTCCCCGCCAACGACTGCGATCGGATCGGCGAGCTGAAAGCCACTTGAAGGAGTCGCCAGCAGAATCTCGACCTTCACGACGTTCCGGCTCAGGAAGCGATGAGACCCAATCTCGCGTTCTGGATCCGGACGAATGTCCCATTTGACAAGTGAATCCGGCGGCGAAAGAAGGTGGCGGTCGGCCCAGGCGTTCTCGAACCGCCCTTCCGAGACGGCGACGACCATGTCGACGTCGCTGGCCTCGTCGGCCGACTGCTTCGCAAACGAGCCGATCAAGATGAGTGCCTCGAGATCCGGATGTTCTCGGACACGCTCGGCGACATGAGCGATCAGAGGCCACTGCCGCAGACAACTTGCTTGCCTGTGACCCGACCACTCGTTGAGGCTTGTCATTGCGAACGATGATACGGCCGAGTTGCGTCGCAGCTCGCCGGGCGGATCTCGCGACGCCGTTCCTAGCCGGCGGGGAGCGTAAAAGAAACCCGCGCGCCGCCGTCGGGGCGATTCTCGGCCCAGATCCGGCCGCCGTGTGCCTCGACGAGGCCGCGCGCAATCGCCAGACCGAGGCCGGCGCTGCGAGAGGACCGGGCAGGGTCACCGCGCCAGAACCGCTCGAACATGCGGCGCAGCGACTCGGCCGAGAGCCCGTCTCCCGTGTCCTCGACGACCACGCGCACCTCGTCGCGCTGCTCCTCCACGAACACCGCCACCGAGCCGTCCGACGGCGTGTGCCGCAGCGCGTTCGTCAGCAGGTTCAGGAGGATCCGCTCGACCTTCTCGGGGGCGCAGCGAGCGGTCACCGACGCGTCGACGCTTGCCTTGAGCCTGACGTGCCGGGCGCGAGCCTCGGCCTCGACGCCCTGCAGGCAGGAGCGGACGAGGCCGTCGAGCTCCGCCTCCCGCAGCTCGAGCGTGAGCGTGCCGCTGTCGATCCGCGCGAGCTCGAACAGGTCGTCGACGAGGCCGGTCAGCGCGCGAACCTGGTCGCGCAGCGCCGGGACGTACTCGTCAGCCGCGACGACGCCGTCCTCGATCGCCTCCAGCATCGCCTGCATGTTCGCGAGCGGCGTACGGAGGTCGTGGCTCGCCCAGGCGACGAGCTCGCGGCGCGCGTCGAAGAGTCGCTCGATGCTTCCTCCCATCTCGTTGAACGAGCCGGCGAGCGCCCGCAGCTCGCGCGGGCCTTCTTCGGGCGTCCGCACGGAGAGGTCGCCCAGCGAAAGCTCGCGCGATGTGTTCGCGAGCCGTCCGAGGGAGGCGCTGACGCCGTTGCCCACGTAGAGAGCAGCGGCGATCGCAGCACAAGCAGAGCCGGCGGCGACAGCGAGGATCGTCAGGTCGTGCCCCGACTGAAACATCACGAGCCCCGAGAGCACGACCGCCCCGAGCGGAAGCAGCACGGCCACGAGCGCCAGCCCGATGAGCTGGAGCCTCACCGTCGGAAGCCGCCTCAGGACGAGCGCGAGTCCGAGGCCGACGGCGAGCGTGGCGGCCGCGACCAGCAGCGCGAGACCGATCACCCGACGAACCTGTAGCCCACGCCCCAAACCGTCTGCAGGAAGCGTGGATGCGACGGCCGCTCCTCGATCTTCTCCCGCAGCCGTCGCACGTGAACGGTGACGGTGCCGGTGTCGAGCGCCGCCTCGTAGCCCCAGACGCGACTCATCAGCTGGTCGCGTGAGAAGACCTGGCGAGGGTGGCTGGCGAGGAACCAGAGCAGGTCGAACTCCTTCGCAGTCAGCTTCAGCTCCTCGCCCTCGCGGCGAACCTCGCGCGTGCCGGCGTGGAGATCGAGCCCCTCGAACGAGAGCCTCGCTTCGGTCTCGGCCGGCGGCGCCGTGCGTCTCAGCACCGTGCGCACGCGGGCCGCGAGCTCGCGCGGCGAGAACGGCTTCGTCACGTAGTCGTCCGCACCGAGCTCGAGCCCGACGATCCGGTCGGCTTCCTCACCCCGTGCCGTCAGGAGGATCACGGGCAGCTCCGACCGCGCGCGGATCCATCGGCACAGCTCGAGCCCGTCCATCCCCGGCAGCATCACGTCGAGCACCACGAGGTCGGGCCGGCCGTCCTCGAGGAGGCGGCGCGCGTCGTCGCCGTCGCCGGCCTCGAGCGTGCGGTGGCCCTCGCGCTCCAGGTACCGGACGACGACGTCGCGGACGATCGGCTCGTCGTCGACCACAAGGACAGTTGCCATAGCGCTCATTGTGGCCGTTCGTCTCTTACGCGCGGCTGAAATCGGTCCCACGCCGTTAGAGGGATCGCGAGATGTGAGAGGCTCCGCCGTGTGAACCGGCAGGTGACGCTCGCCGCCCGGCCCCGTGGGTTCCCCCAACCGGGCGACTTCGCGTTGGTGGAGACCCCGATCCCTGAGCCGACTGCGGGTGAGGTGCTGGTGCGAGCGCGGTGGCTCTCGCTCGACCCCTACATGCGCGGGCGCATGAGCGAGACGCGCTCGTACGCGAAGCCGACCGGGATCGGTGAAGTCATGACGGGCCAGGTCGTCGGCGAGGTGGCCGAGAGCGAGGATGGGCGCTTCGCACCGGGCGACGAGGTCGTCGGCCAGCTCGGGTGGCAGGAGTACGCGGCCGTCCGGGGCGGTGCGCTCCGCAGGATCGACACGTCAGTCGCGCCGCCGCAGGCCTACCTCCACGTGCTCGGTACGACCGGCTTGACGGCCTACTTCGGGCTCTTCGACGTGGCGCAACCGAAGCCAGGCGACACCGTCGTGGTCTCGGGGGCAGCCGGGGCCGTGGGCCAGGTCGTCGGTCAACTCGCGAAGATTGCCGGCTGTCGTGCCGTCGGCATCGCCGGGGGGCCCGAGAAGGTGGCCGAGTTGACGGAGCTCTACGGGTTCGACTCTGGCATCGACTACAAGGCCGAAGACGTCAACGCTCGGCTCAAGGAAACGTGCCCGCAGGGCGTAGACGTGTACTTCGACAACGTCGGCGGAGCGCTCTCGGAGACGGTCTTCCGCCGGCTCGCGTTCGGAGCGCGCGTCGCGATCTGCGGACAGATCTCTCAGTACAACCTGACCGAGCCGGAGGTCGCGACGCGCAACCTGGGCTTCCTGATCGTCTTGCGCGCGCGGTTGGAGGGATTCCTCGTCTCCGACTACGCCCACCGCTTCGATGAGGGCCTCGCGCGACTCGGGCGCTGGCTGACCGAAGGCCGGCTGGTCTACCGGGAGGACGTGACCGATGGGCTCGAGAACGCGCCCGAAGCGTTCATCGGGATGCTCGGCGGGGCGAACCGCGGCAAGACACTCGTCAAGCTCTAGTGGACGGGTGCACTGGCTCCTAGCGGAGTGATGCCACGGGCTCTGGCGGCTCCGAGACCGCTACGCCTGCCTCCGCGAGCAGCTGTCGCAGCATCAGCGCGTTGGCGGGCGCCTGCGCCACGTAGCCCTTGCCGGGATCGCCCGCCACCTCGGTCGCGTCGATCCCGGCGAGTAGCTCGTCCAGGTCCGGCGGCGTCGGGGAGCGCCCATTGTTGTTGAACATCGCGTAGACGCTCTCTGCGTCGAGGGCGAGCTCGCGCAGCGGCTCCACCCACTCCCGTAGCTCCTCGCGGGTATAGAGGTGGTCGAAGCGCTCGGCGGCACTTCCCGTTCGCTTGTTCCAGGTCGACGCATTGCGCCCGTGAAAGCGGATGTAGGCCGTCGGCGACGTACGCGCCTCGACGGTCGGGACAAGGTTCTTCGCCTCCGTCTTCGGGGCGTCGACGACGACGTAGCTCAGGCCGCGACTCTCGAGGAACGCGAGCGTCTGGGCGCGATTCTCCTCGTCGAGCCAGCTGCGGTGGCGGAACTCGACGAGCAACTCGTCACCGGGCAGCTGCTCCTGGGCCCACTCGATGTACTCGAGCGACGCGGGCTTGAGGACGACGTACGGCGGGAACTGGAGCAGGATCCCGCCGAGCTTGGACGTCGACCGCAGCGGCTCTAGCGCTCTCGAGAAGCGGCGGAAGATCTCGCCACGCAGCTCTCGTGACGGACGGTCGACGCGGCCCCGCTCGTCCACCGGCATCTCATCGCGAAGATCCTCGGGGATCACGTCGACCTTGACGGGGTGGCGGGTCATCAGCCCGAAGGCCTTGACGTGCATCGTGAAGCCGACGGGTGTGCGTTCTGCCCAGTTGCCGACAAGCTCCGCGTCGGGCAGCCGGTAATAGGTCGAGTTTGCCTCGACCGTGTCGAAGCGCTGCGCGTAGTGACGTAGCCGCGCCTCGCCCGATCGGACTCCCGGTGGGTACCAGACCTTGGTCAGCGTCTCGTCAGCCCATGAGCAGGTGCCGACGCGCACGATCGCGGCCATCCGGCGATCGTACGCGTCGAGCGCTTCGCCAGTGCACTAGGAACTCGCTTCAAAATGAAGCCTCGAGCGGTCGGGGTGTGCTGTGCGGCACGATCGCGGCGTCCTCGGTCGCCTCGATAGCGCTGCTATCGAGGCTCTGCCGAGCGAAGCGACGCCCATTGTGCTCGCACCACCCAGCACACCCCGCCGGCAAAGCGTCAGTCTGAAACGAGTTTTAGGTCGTGATCAGCGTGAGCGTGCGACCTACGGGATCGAGGTTGGCGGTGTTCGCCTCGATCTCGACCGTGTAGGTCGTCTTGCGAGCGGGCCGGAAGCCGGTGAGCGTGAAGCGCACCACGGCATCGCTACCGAGGACCGTCGCCGGCTGACCGATCGCGACCACCTTCCCGCGCAGGCGGACGCGGTAGGTGATGCCGACGTCGGCGCCCACGTCGGTACTCGTTGCGTACTCGCGCAGTGGCACAGAAAGACTCGGGCTCGATGTGCCTCCTCGGAGCGTGAAAATCGCGTTGCGTGCATCCACCGACAGCGCCGCCGCGCGCCACTTGGCAAGCGACGCCTTGGGTGCGCCTGCACGTGTCAAGAGGCCGCTCTGCCACTCGCTCGTCACATGGTCACGGAAGACGAACCAGACGAACATGTCCACGCGCAGGTCGGCCTTCGCCAGCGCCAGAGCCTGCGTGGCGTAGGCGGCCTGCTGCGCGCGCGACACACCCTTCGGCTCGCCGTCCTGCCGTACCTCATGGCCGTATTCCGTGATCCACATCCTGGTTCCCTTACGCTTGAACCAGCTGTCGACAGCCTCCTCGAACCGCCCCATCGAGGAGAGCGTCACGTTCGGCCAACGTACCTTCTGCGTCGGCTTCAGAGACTGCGGCGTCGGATAGGGATGGTGAGCCCACGCATCGAACTTGAGCCGGGGGTTGGCCGCGGCGACGAGCTGAGCGAACCGGCCGGGCGAGTGGGTGTCGGAGACGCCCGGGACGTCACGGTCGCGGCCGTGGGATGAGGTCTCTCCGATCGCGACCTTCGCACGACCGTTGGCGCCCTTGATCCCCGCGTAGGCGGCGGCGTAGAGCCGCGCGTAGTTGCGGGGCCCAACGGAACGTCCCCTGGGATCGAACTGGGGAGCGAGGAAGAGCTGCAGATTCGACTCGTTCCAGACGGAGTAGAAGCGCACGAACGGATAGCCCTCATGCCGACCGGAGTAACGGTCCGCGACCGCCCGTGCAAAGGCCGTCATGTCGCTCGGGTTCGTCGGCAGGAAGTTGGGCGTTCTGCCGCCGTTCGCCCACCTGGGCGTGCCCCAGATCGTGATCAGCACCTCCATCCCGCGCTGCTGCGTGTTCCGGACGAGCTCGTCGAGGTCGTCGAACTTGTACTTGGGGTCGAACGGGTCTGTCGGATCGAGGGGCCGCGACGGAGCGATCGTCGCCCACGTGACAAGGGTTCGAACGATGGTCGTCCTTGCGTCGCGTGCCTGATCGAGAACCGCTTGGCGGTTCTCCTCGTACCGGAAATTCGGGTCGTCGTGGAAGCCGACGTACATACGCGGTGCCGCAGTGGCGAGCGCAGGGACGAGCAGGCCCGCGAAGCAGACGAGGGGCAGGATCCGGGCGAGTCGTTTCACAGGGGAGTCTCCTTTTGCTCTGACCAGTTGGCACCGTATCCCCGCCCGATGTGGACGGTGTTAGGGCCCCAGCCGCGGTGGGGTGTGCGCCGACGACGCCAGGAGAGTTCGCCGACCAGGGTTGCGATCCTGCGCGGCGGTTCGAGGGTGTTGCGTTGGTCAAGGCGCGGTGAGCGCAGCCGATTCGTCGTCAGGCAGCGCTGCGCAAGGCTTCGATCTCGCGCGAGACGGCGAGCCGCTCGAGTGCGCGCGATTCGATCTGCCGCACACGCTCGCGCGTCAGCCCGAGGCGCCGTCCGATCTCTTCGAGCGAGGTCGGGTCCTGACCGGCGAGGCCATAACGGAGGCGCAGCACTTCCCGCTCGCGCTCGGGGATCGCCTCGAGGGCGCGCCCGAGCGTCTCCTCGGTGAGGCTCACCTCGAGCTCTTCCTCGACACCGCCCTGCGTGGCACCGACGAGGTCGCCGATCGAGGCGTCGTTGTCATTCCCGAGCGGCTTGTCGAGGCTCGTGACCGCGCGGGCAGCCTCCCGAACCTCGCGCAGGTGCTTCAGCGAGATCTTCGCCGTCTGCGCGATCTCCTCGTCCGTGGGAGCTCGGCCCAGCTTCGCCATCAGCTCGCGCTCCGCCCGTCCGATCCGCTGCTCGCGCTCGGCGATGTGCACCGGGATCCGGATCGTCCGCGACTTGTTCGCGACGCCGCGCTGCACCGCCTGTCGGATCCACCACGTCGCGTAGGTGGAGAACTTGTACCCGCGGCGCCAGTCGAACTTCTCAACTGCGCGGATGAGGCCGATCACTCCCTCCTGGATCAGGTCGAGCAGCGAGAGGCCGTGCCCCTGATAGCGCTTGGCGATCGAGACGACGAGGCGGAGGTTCGAGTTGATCATCCGGTCTTTTGCCTGCCGGTCGCCGCCCTCGACCCGCTTTGCAAGCTCGACCTCTTCCGCCGCCGTCAACAACGGGTAGCGGCCGGCCTCGTTCAGGAAGAGCTGCAGCGAGTCGGTCGTCGCAGCCGCGAGGTCGCCGTTGACGTAGCTGGCCTCGTTCGCGCCACTCCGCCCGCAGTCGTCACTGAGGCTGATGTTCCGCTCGTCCAGCTCGCCATAGAGCGCCTCGAGTTCCTCGTCCTCCAGCTCGAGCTCTTGGACTGCCGCGCTGAACTCGGACAGGTTGAGGCAACCGGCCTCCTCGCCGCTTTCGAGCAGGGGGACAAGCGTCTCGCGACCCATGTCTGGGTTCTTTCCCGCTGCCCGCGGCTCCCTAACACCTATCTCCAACGGCCACTAGCAGAAGTCCCGCAGTTGTGGCAGTTTCGGCACAGATGCGTTTCCCATCTGTTCGAGGTGTCTCTCTAGCGTCTGAGAGGACTTCGAACAGGAGGTTTCATGTGCACATCAAGGTAACGCAGCTTGCGCTCGCTCTTTTCGTTCTCGTCGCCCTCATGCCTGCCGCGGCAGTGGCGGGACGATCGCCGGAGCCAAGACCGATCGAGACGTCTGAACAGGCCAGACGACTCTTCGACGCCCCTGGTTACGTCCGCCTTCTGAGACAGCGCCAGGTAGCCGTGGAGGAGGTGGCTGCCGTCGCCGCCGAGACAGAGGGGCTCACCCTGCCGGAGGCACTCGCCCGGGTGTCGGGTAGCAGTCAAGCGAACGGCGAGCGCATCGACCTGGCCGCGGCTGAATCGGAAGCCAGCGTCAGATGTAGCAGTGTCGAGTGGGAGAACGGCCGAGGCACCTTCCCCTACCGACGCTGGATCGTCGGTCACACCTACTGGTGCTACCAGTACGGGGGTGACATCACCTACCGCACCAGCAACACGTCCGCACGCGTCGACGGGGTCTGCTCAGGGAGCAACGAGCGAGACTGGCGCATCAGCGGAGGCGCCGGCTACTCCTGGGTCGTTGTCCATCACGAGGCTGACTTCTCGTGCGTGACCCCATGGTGGTACCACCTCAACGACTCGATCTGGATGCAGCCGGCGTTCAACTCCTACGGCAGCACCTCTATGACCGATTCGAACTAGCGCATGACCCGCGGCAAGCGCCTCCTGGTCGTGTTCATCGTGGCGGTGATCGTGCTGTTGCTGCTCGCTGTCGCGCTGAGCTTCGTGCTCTTCGAGCTCGGTGGGGGCGAACCCACCTTGAGGCGCTGAGCGGATCGAACGCTATTCGGATCGGAGAAGGCTGCGGGGCATCGATCGTGATGTCCCGCAGCCCCTCGTCTACACTCCGAGCGTGATCTGGGAGGTCGTCTTTATGCTGGTGATCCTGAAGATCCCGGTGGTCTACATGTGCGCGATCGTCTGGTGGGCAATCCGCGCCGAGCCACAACCACTCGATGGAGCTGAACGCCTAGCCCTGCTCGAGCCGCCTCCGTCCTGCGACTGGCGGCGGCGCACGCTCCGCCCGGTTCGGCCGCTCCGGGGCGGCGGGCGGCCCGTCCGCAGCGCGGCGTCCTCTCGCGCGGCTGCCGGCTCGAGATCCCGGTGAGCGCGACCCCGTCGACGACCGGGGGTGCGCGCGAGGCGGTTGCGGGCTTCGTCGCCGCCGCCTCCTTGTTCGCGAGCCTCCTCGGCGTCGCGTATCGGCCGGCGCGCATCATCCCGATCGCGATCCTGCTCGCACTCGTCGCCGCCCGGATGACGGAGCGGTACAACAGGCTCGCAGCCCTCGCCGTTGCCGTGGGCGCCGTCTGCTTCCTGCTCGGCATGACAGTGGCAGTCCTGACCGAGAACCCGCTCTACTAGTGCGATTGGTAGATCGAGGCTCATGAGCTCGCACGACGTCGACGGCCTCAACTCCGGGTACGCCCAGCTCCTCTTGGAGGAGTACCTGGAGGATCCGGACGGGGTTCCTGAGGAGTGGCAGCGGCTGTTCGAGAGCGGCGCGAGTGCGCTCGTCGCGAGCCATCCCGGTTTCCAGCGCCTGCTCGAGGCGACCGGGGGGAACGGGCACGTGGCCGCCGCGACCGCGACTGTGCCGGCAGAGGCGGGACGCGCGGAGTCGCCCGTACCGGCGGTGACGCCTGCCCCGGCCCCCGCGCCCGCGTCGGAGGGCGACACAACCCTCCTGGGCGGAGTTGCCGCAGCGATGGCGCTCGTCAAGGCCCACCGCATGCACGGGCATCTCGCGGCGAGGCTTGATCCGCTTGGATCAGAGCCGCTGAGCGATCCAGCGCTCGACGAGGCTCGGCTGATCCCGCCGCTGACCCCCGACCTGCAGGCGCGCATCCCCGCCTCCGTCCTGCGCGTCCACGTTCCCGGCGAGACCCTGCGTGAGGCGTTGCCTGCGCTGCGCGACGTCTACTGCGGCACGATCGCCTACGAGATCGAGCACCTCTCCAATCACGCGGAGCGCGTCTGGCTTCGGCAGGCGATCGAATCCGGCCGCTACCGGCAGCCGCTCACCGCCGACGAGCGCAAGACTCTTCTCGGCCGCATCTCGCAGGCGGAGGGGTTCGAGCAGTACCTTCGCCGCAGCTTCCTCGGCCAGAAGCAGTTCTCGCTCGAGGGCCTCGATGCGATGGTCCCGATGCTCGATGAGGCGATCGCGATCGCCGCCGAGGCAGGCGCCCACGAGATCGTGATCGGGATGGCGCACCGAGGCCGACTAAACGTCCTGGCTCACACGGTCGGCCGCTCGTACGAGTCGATCTTGCGCGAGTTCGAAGGCGAGCGAACGGTGGACGCTGTGGTCGTTGATCCGGAGGGCGGTACCGGTGACGTCAAGTACCACCTGGCCGCCACCGGCACACGCACGCTGCCTTCGGGCGAGGTCACGATCACGATCACTCCCAACCCAAGTCACCTCGAGGCCGTCGATCCTGTCATCGTCGGCTGGGCACGCGCCGAGCAAACCGACCGCTCGAGCGGTGCGGGCCTGCACGATCCGTCGGTTGCGCTGCCGATCCTGATCCACGGCGACGCGTCGTTCGCTGGCCAGGGTGTGGTCGCTGAGACGCTCAACCTGTCGAGCCTCGAGGGCTACTCCACCGGCGGCACGCTGCATCTGATCACCAACAACCAGATCGGCTTCACCACAGACCCGCGCGAGGGCCGCTCGACCCGCTACTCCAGCGATCTCGCGAAGGGCTTCGACATCCCGATCATCCACGTGAACGCTGACGATCCCGAGGCGGCGACCGCGGCCGTCCGCCTGGCGATGGCGTACCGGCAGGAGTTCGCACTCGACGTCGTCGTCGATCTCGTCGGGTACCGCCGCTTCGGTCACAACGAGCAGGACGAGGCGGCCTACACCCAACCGCTGATGGTTGCCCAGATCGCCGGGCACCCGACGGCCCGGGAGCAGTATGCGGCGGTCCTCGTGGACGACGGTGTCGTCAGTGAGCAGGAGGTTGCCTCGCTCTTCGAGGAGACTCAGGTCGCCCTGCGAGCCGCCCACGAACGCCTGAAGGTCTCGATCGCCCAGCCGAAAGTGTCGAAGGAGGGCGGAATCCCCGCGGACACGGGCGGCGCCGTCGCAACGGCGGTGCCGGCAGAGCGGCTCGAGGCGCTGAACGAGCAGCTGCTCGTCGTACCCGAGGGCTTCCACGTCAACCCAAAGCTCGCACGCCAGCTGGAGCGGCGTCGGGAGACAATCCGAGAAGGCGGCATCGACTGGGGTCAGGCCGAGGCGCTCGCCTGCGCGAGCCTCCTCGTCGACGGAATCCCGATCCGCCTCTCCGGGCAGGACACCGAGCGTGGCACGTTCTCGCACCGGCACGCGATGCTGCACGACCTCGAGACGGGGGAGACGCACGCGCCGCTCCAGCACCTGCCGGAGGCTGAGGCCTCGTTCGAGCTCTACAACTCGCCCTTGTCGGAGTTCGCCGCTCTCGGGTTCGAGTACGGCTACTCGGTGGCGGCCCCGGACTCGCTCGTCCTCTGGGAAGCGCAGTTCGGCGATTTCGTGAACGGCGCGCAGATCGTCGTCGACCAGTTCATCGTGGCTGGCCTGTCGAAGTGGGGGCAGACCTCCCGGCTGACGTTGCTGCTTCCGCACGGCTACGAGGGCAACGGTCCCGAGCACTCGAGCGCGCGGCTCGAGCGGTTCCTGCAGCTCGCCGCACAGGAGAACATCCGCATTGCTAACTGCACGACTGCGGCCCAGTACTTCCACCTGGTGCGCCGCCAGGCGCTCGACGCCACAGCGCGTCCGCTCGTCGTGATGACGCCGAAGGGCCTCCTGCGCCTGAAACAGGCTTCCTCGAGATTGAGCGACCTCGCCGAGGGCCGTTTTCAGCCGGTGCTGGACGATGCCGAGGGCGATCGTGCAGCGATCCGCCGCCTCGTGCTCTGCTCGGGCAAGCTCTACTACGACCTCGTCGGGCACGAGGAGCGGGCGGGCGCGACGTCGGTCGGGTTTGCCCGGCTCGAGCAGCTCTACCCGTTCCCGGTCGATTCGGTTCGGGAGCTGACGGCCTCCTACCCGAACCTGGAGGAGCTCGTTTGGGCCCAGGAGGAGCCGCAGAACATGGGCGCGTGGCGGACGATCAGGCACCGCCTCGAAGGCGCAGTGCCGGACGGCGTCCGCGTCCACTACGTCGGTCGTCCTTGGCGTGCGAGCCCGAGTGAGGGCTACCCAACGGCGCACCTGCTCGAGCAGGATCGGATCGCGCGCGAAGCGCTCGGCCGAGGCGACTCGGCTCCCGGCTAGCGCCGCGCGCGGCGGCGCTCGAGCAAGGCCTGTGCCACGCGCGGGCCGTGCTTCCGTGTCGCCTCGAGCAGCCGCTGCCGCTGCTTGGGCGACAGCCGGCGCCACAGCTCGTAGGCGGTCAGCGCGACGCCGAGCGGATCGGTCGGGCGAATCCGGGGCATGTCATTATCCTCGCACAGCGGCCCGACCCGGAAACGGATGGAACCTCGTCGAGAGGCTCGGTCGGCTCCGCGTGGTCGTCCGCTACCGGCTCGACCCGCTCGGCCGTTACGGCCTCGTCGACTCGCTCCCTCTGCGAGTTGGCAGCTATTGACAGGACTGCGACAGGCTGGGTCTCGAGGGGTGCGAGGAGCGCCTCCTCCAGCGTCTTGGCCCGCCCCTCGAGCTCGCGGGCCAACTGCGCTCGCCTCGCACTGCGGCGGTCGGGCGACCACGACCCCTGCGTCGAGGCGGTGCCGGGGGCGACGACGACCTCGGCCGGGGTCGCGACGGGTGGGGGCGTTGTCCCGGTCGGCCGTTGTGAGTCGGACTGCGGCGGAGCCGGAGGCGCGGCGGCCGGGGCAGCGTCAGCTGGCGGCTCGGCTGATTGGGGTGCCGGCGCGGATGTCGGGGCCGATGCGGGGGGAGCCGTCGGCTCGGCCGGTGGAGCTGGTCCGGCAGCGGTTGGCTCGAAGGGGGGAGCCGTACCCGGTGCCGTCGGTGCGGTGGGTGCAGTAGGTGCCACGGGAGCCGCCGGAACCGCCGGAGCCGCCGGAACCGATGGAGCCGCCGGAGCTGCATCGGCCGTTTCGGGCGCGGTGGGCGCGGTGGTCGCAGTGGGCGCGGCGACAAAGTGCCGACCGGGCGCGGTAGGCGAGCCGACCGGCGGTGTCGTGGAGACGGCGGGGGCAGGGAGCGGGGACGAGGGGAGGCGCACGGCTCGCGTGGGGGCTCCGGCGGCCAGATCGGCGTGCACAGGAACGTCGGCCATGCCTCGATCCGGAACGCGCTGAGGCAGTGCCGGTAGCTCAACGACGCTGACGGGAGGAGACGCGGGCGCACCGATCGTGAGTGGCGCGGGTGCCGGAACGCCGAGGACGACGAGCGGAATCGTGATTGCGCCCACCGCGCAGGCGCACACCAACGCCGCGGTCGACACGCGCGTCGCCATCCCCCTCATGCAAATCCCCCTCACTGCCGAAAGATGTGTACGCCGTAGGTATCGGCAGGACGGGGGGGACACTGAAGGGGATGTTGGGGAGCTTCAAGGTCAAGCTGGTCGGCAAGTTCCTGGCCCTGTCGCTCCTCGCGCTAGCCACGGCGTACTGGAGCTTCAGCGCCGTTGCGGATCGCGGCGTGACAAGCGGCGTCGACGCCCGGCTCGAAGCCGGGCTACGTGCTGCCGTCGCCGCGTTCGAGGACGAGCAGCGGAAGGCGGAGCGGATGGCGCTCGAGCTCGCGGGCCGCCCCGACTTCCAGCGCGCGCTTGCCCGCCGCGACCGCCGGGCGCTGCTGCGCCTCCTGCGCACGACACCCGGGCTGCGGGTTGAGACGCCCGACGGCTTCCACGTTGGGCGGACGGGCCCGCTCGTCGCCGAGACCAGCATCGCGCTCGTCGGGGCGAAGGATCGCACCGCGTCGCTCGTCGCGGCAACGGCTCTCGGCGGGCCCCTCATCCGGTGGCTCCACAAGCGCTCAGGTCTCGGCACGCCGGACGAGTTCGCCGTCGTCTCCGGCGGCCGGATTCGCGCAGGGTCGAGCGCATCGCTACGTGGAGCACTCGACCTGTCTGCCGGCGCGGCTTCGACCGCGTCGATCGCGGGTCGCAGCTTTCGGGCAGTCGGAGTCCGACTCGATCTCGAGCGGCCGATCACCCTCGTCGCGCTAGCACCCACCTCGGCAATTGACGCGGAGCGGGACGCAGTCCATGCACGCCTGCTCGGCGCTCTCGTGGCGTCGATCCTGCTGATCGGCCTCGTCGCCTACTTCGCCGCGCGATCGATCGTCAATCTGCTCGGCCGCCTGGCGGAGGCGGCGAACTCGATCGCGGCCGGAAACCTGCGGGAGCGGGTGCCGGTGCGAGGCCGAGACGAGTTCGCGGCCCTCGGCCGAGCGTTCAACCAGATGGCGGCCGAGCTCGAGGCGCGTCTGAGCGATCTGGAGGACGAGCGGCGGCGCCTCCGCAACGCAAACGGCAGGTTCGGCCAGGCACTGGGAGTGACGCTCAACCCGGACCAGCTGCGGCACGTGATCGTCGAGTCGGCAGTCGAGGCGACGCACGCAGAGGGAGGCGTGCTTCGTGCGGAGGACGGTTCGCTGATCACGGTTGGTGACGCGGGAGCAGGCCCGCGGCGGCTCGAGTTCGAGCTGACGGCGGGCCGCGACAGCTTTGGCACGCTCCTCCTCTTCGGGCGGGCGTTCGATGCCGAGGCGACGGTTACGGCCGCGTCTCTTGCTGCCCAGGCCGTTGTCGCGCTGGAGAACGCACGTCTGCACCAGATCGTCGAGCGACAGGCCCTGGTGGACGTCCTCACAGGCCTAGCGAACCGGCGGCAGGGTGAGGATGCGCTCGTGAACGAGCTGGCGCGAGCCGACCGGTTGGGGGGACACGTCGGGTTGATCCTCATCGATCTCGACGACTTCAAGTCGATCAACGACTGCCATGGCCATCCGACCGGCGACCTCGTGCTGCGCGCGGTCGCGGACACCCTGCGTGGGACGTTGCGTGAGATCGACGTCGCCGCCCGTTGGGGGGGCGAGGAGTTCGCGGTTGTTCTCCCAGGCAGCGACATCGACGGAACGGCGCAGGTGGCGGATCGACTGCGTCTCGCACTCGCCGACCGGACGATCGTGTCACTCGGCGGCGAGCAGCTACGCGTCACGGCCAGCTTCGGGACGGCGGCGTCGGCTGGACCCGTGCTGGCCGACGAACTGGTGAGAACTGCCGACGAGGCTCTTTATCGCGCCAAGCGTTCTGGCAAGAACCGTGTCTCCGTCGGTGGGCGCACCGTCGGCGCGCGGCCCTGAAGCGGCCGCGTTCAAGGCAAAACTCTTGGCGGGCTGCGCTACACTCCCACGCCTGCTGAACCCCGCCCCCGAACGACGGAGGACCTATGCCGGTCGAGACCCCTTCGCTCTTCGCCCGTGTGATCCAGGATCACCTCGAGCTCAAGCGCCAGAACGCGGAGCTCGAGCCGCAGATGCCGATCGACGGCTACTGCATCGAGGATCCGTTCGACAACCACCCTCTGTTCAAGACCGAGGAGCAGGCGCGCCTCGAGGAGACGATGGAGGGCGAGCCCGCGATTGACGCCTCGATGCTCAACTGGCCCGGCGAGCGTCCGCTCGAGCACGCTGGTGTCTCCCCGTCAGGCGAGGACAGCGTTCTCTGGAGCCGGTCGAGAGACTTCGATTGGGGCGACTGACGGCCTCGGCTCCTCTTCGGGGACGTGGGTGACGTGGCGTGTTCTCTGGAGGTTCAGCGCCGCGAGAGCTTCGGCCGCGACGAGCAAGTCGCGAACGGGGAGGGCATGCTCTCCGTCGCGCATCCTCGTCGGGAGCACGGAGGATGGATGAAGGGTGGACCGTCGCGAGCGTCACGACGTTGGTGACGTAGGCGCTCCCGATCGGTACCCGCCTCGTCGAGTAGCCGTTCGGCCGGCCCGAGGAACGGTCGCCCTTCGCGATCCTCACGGTCGCCTGGTTGCTCGCCGGCGAGCACCATCCTCGCGTCGACGGGGCCTTCGCCGACAACCGTCTGGGTGCCGGTCAGGTGCAGCGGGCAGGCCGTGCACGATCGCGCCGACTCGCGCAGGCTCTCGACCGAGAGGCGGTCGGGAAAGAACGCGGCTGCGACTCCATCGCGGCCATGATCCCTGTACCCGCTCGCGTGCGGCGAACCTCTCGGGCCGATCAGGCTGCCGGCGTCTGGCGCGCGGGAACTGCCGGCCGTCCGTCTCCGTTCATTCGATCGTTGTGCAGGCTCCTTGCGAGCCGGCGGAACGACCCCTCCTCCGCGAGCAGCTCGTGCTCGCTCCCACGCTGAACGATCCGGCCGTGCTCGACGACGAGGATCTCGTCGGCGCGGCGGACGGTAGCCAGTCGGTGCGCGATGATGATGGACGTCCGTCCGGCGAGCAGCCGGTCGAACGCCCGCTCGATCAGGATCTCGCTCGGCCGGTCGATGTTCGAGGTCGCCTCGTCGAGGATCAGGATGCGCGGGTCGGCGAGCAGGGCTCGCGCGATCGAGATCAGCTGACGCTCCCCGGCCGAGAGGCCGGAGCCACCCTCACGCACCACGTGCTGCAGGCCGCCCTCGAGGCGCGCCGCCACCCGGTCGACGCCGATGGCGTCCGCTGCGGCCGCGACCTCCTCGTCCGAGGCATCTGGCTTCGCGAAGCGGATGTTGTCGGCAATCGTGCCGCTGAACAGGAATGGATCCTGGAGCACGACGCCGAGCTGGCGTCGGTAGCTGCGCAACTCGATCTCGCGGAGGTCGGTTCCGTCGACCCGCACAGCACCCTCGTCGGGGTCGTAGAAGCGCGCGATCAGCTTCGCCATCGTCGACTTGCCGCCGCCCGACTCGCCGACGAGCGCGATGCACCCGCCCGGCGGCACCGAGAGCTCGATCGAGTGCAGGACCGGCTCGCTCCCATAGGCGAACGTGACCCGGTCGAGCTCGAGGCGGCCGTCGATACGGCCGAGTTGGCGCGCGTGCGGCGGGTCGGCGATGTCGATCTCTGCGTCGAGGACGGAGCTGATCTTGTCCATCGCCGCATTGGCCGCCTGCACCTGGCCGTAGAGCTCCGACAGTTCCTGGAGCGGCTGGAAGACGAGCGCGAGCAGGCCGACAGCCGGGATCAGCGTGCCGATCTCCATCGAGCCTGAGCCGATGAAACGGGCTCCTGCAAAGATGACGGCGGCGGTTGCGATGGCGCCGAGCAGCTCGATCGCCGGGAAGAAGACGGAGTAGAGCTTCTGCACCCGCACGTTCGCCAGGCGGTTCTCCTCGTTCAGGCCGTCGAACTCCGCCTGGAAGGCGCGCTCGCGGTTGAAGGCCTGGATCACGGCCATGCCCGCGACCGACTCGGCGAGCTGTGCGGTGACGGTGGCGATCCGCGTTCGCACGTCCGAAGCCGCGACATGTGAGACGCGCTGGAACCAGCGCGTGAGCACGATGCCAGGCGGGAGCACGCAGAGCGCGACGAGTCCCAGGCGCCAGTCGAGCAAGAAGAGCCCGGCGATCGCGGCGAGGAAGGTGAGCGTGTTCACGACGAGCGTGGTCAAGCCCTGGTTGAGCACGTCGGAGAGTGCATCCACGTCGTTCGTCAGCCGCGAGATGATCCAGCCGGCCTTCTGCTTGGAGAAGTAGCGCAGCGAGAGCGAGGTGAGGTGCTCGAAGAGGTCGCGCCGAAGCTCGAGCACGATCCGCTGCCCGAGGCTCGCGAGCCCGAGCCACGCCGCCGTCCCCAGCACCCACGCTGCTGCGTTGATGGCCACGTAAGCGACGACGACGACGAGCAGTCGACGCTCGTTGCCGTCGCGGATGCCGTTGTTGATCGCGTCCTCGACGAGGTGCCAGCCGGCAACGGGCGCGGCAGCCGACAATGTGGCGAGCACGCCGATCACGGCAACCGTCCGCTTCCGTGCGGTCGCGTAGGGGATGAGGCGTGTCAGGCCGGTGTGACGGTTATGCGGCAAGAGACTCGTCTCCGAAGAGCGCGGTGAAGAGGCCGCCTGCAGCGATCAGCTCGTTCGGACGACCCTGCTCGACGATCAGCCCGTCCTGCAGCACGATCGCCCGGTCGGCGACACCGATCGTGGACAGCCGTTGGGTCGCGATCAGCACGGTGCGGCCCGCGACTGCGGGCCGGAGGTTCTCGACGAGCAGGCGCTCGGTCTCGGTGTCGACGGCAGACATGGGATCGTCCAGCACGAGCACCCGCGCGCCGGCGAGCAGCGCGCGCGCGAGCGCGACACGCTGGCGCTGACCGCCCGACAGGTTCACGCCCCGCTCGCCGATCAGCGTGTCGTACCCGTCAGGCAGATCGTCGACGAAGGTCGAGACGCCTGCCGCCTCACAAGCCGCGAGCACCTCGTCCCAGTCCGCGTCAGGTCGAGCCGACAATAGATTCTCCCGCAGGAGAACGGAGAAGAGCACCGGCCGTTGAGTGACGATCGCGACGGCTCGCCGCAACTCGGCGACCTTCACGTCGCGCGTGTCCACCCCCCCCAACAGCACCCGGCCGCTCGTGGGGTCGTAGAAGCGCGGCAACAGGTTGAGCAGCGTCGTCTTCCCGGACCCGGTAGGGCCGCAGACGGCGACGATCTCCCCCTGGTGCACCGCCAGGTCGACGCCCCGCAGCACCTCTGTGCCTGTGCCGTAGGCGAAGTGAACCCGCTCGAAACGGACGTCGAGCGGAGCCGCGCCGAGCGAGCGCGGCTCGTCCGGCTCCGGTAGCGGCTCGATGCCCTCGAGCCAGGCGAAGCTGCGACCGGCCGACGCGACCGCGCGCTGGCCGAGGTTGATGATCCAGCCAAGCGCCTCGAGCGGCCACACGAGTTGCAGCAGCAGCGTGATGAAGAGCATGAACTCGCCGATCGTCAGGTTCCCCGCGACAGCCTCTCGGCCGCCGAAGAAGAGGACTGCTCCGATCCCGAGTGTCGGCAGGAAGAGCAGCCCCGGCAGGAAGTACGCCTCGACGGTCGCCTGGCGCATCGTCTCGTGGCGCACCGCCTCCGCGCGGCCGAGGAAGCGCGTTCGGACGTCGTCCTCGCGCCCGAACGCCTGCACCATCTCGATCCCTACCACGGCTTCGTCCGACGCTTCGGTCAGGTGCCCCTTCTTCGCCTGCACGAGCCGTGAGATCGGGAAGAGGCGGTGTGCGAAGAACCAGGTCAGAACCGCGATCGCCGGCATCGCCACCGCCGAGAGCAGTGCCAGCCGCGGGTTGACGACGACGAGGACGACCGCGGCCGCAGAGATCATCATCGCGCTCTGGATCCCCTGGACGACGCCCCAGCCGATGAAGTAGCGGACGGGGTAGATGTCGTTCGTGGCGCGTGAGATCACCTCGCCGGTCGCGTGACGGTCGAAGAAGGCGCGCGGGTAGCGGAGGTACGCGTGGTAGAGCATTCCCCGCAGCCGCGCCTCCACGGCGACCCCGACGCGCGCGGTCGCGAAGCGGCGGGTGAAGTTGACACCGAACCGGATCGCGGCGAGCGCAATGATGACGAGGAGGTACGGCAGCAGCCGGCCGTCGTGCGGCCCGAGGATCGACTCGTCGATCGTCCGCTGGATCAGGATCGGGATCGCGATCGAGAGGCCGGTGAAAGCGAGCGCGCAGACAAGGCCGATCGCGACCAGCCGTCGCTGCTCCCACCACAGCGGGAAGAGCCGGCCGAGGGTTGGCCGCAGCGGGAGATCGGTTGGATCGACGACGTTCACGGGCGATGCTCTCTCTCGCGCGGCCGGGGACGGCGGCGCGGGTGGACGGGACGTTTTCGACGGAGCGCCGGGGGCGCTAACGCGGCATGACGCCGGCAGGCGCAGAGGCGGCGCCCGAGGGGCGGCTCGAAGCTATGGTCATTGCAGCCCTCCTCCCGGCGTCGTGCGACAGGTTCCGACGATAGCAGTCGAGCGGGGCCGGCCACTCCGGCAGGCGGTGGGCTGTTTGAAGAGGGTTCTAGCGCACGACACGCAGCAGCCCTCGCGAGGACCGGATGCCCGCGTCGTCGGGGATTCCACCTGCGAAGGCGGCGAGGAGGTACGGGTACCGACAGGTCGCGCACCAGAGGACGGCTGCGTACCGGCCTCGACGTACGGACGGCACCCGGAAGGCGAGGCCCGGCCTGTGGCTCGTGCCGGAGCGCCGATAAGGACGAGAACCACCAGCGGACACGTGCGGCGGCGCAGTTTTATGTGCGGCGTCAAACAGGAAACTACAGCGGCTGCGGCTCGCCGCACCCTCGCGACGAGCCGCACCGTTGGCGCAGGCGGTCTAGGGAGTCAGCACGACCTTGATCGCGCCGTCCTCTTTCTTCTGGAACATCTCGTAGGCGCCGGGGGCCTCGTCGAGCGGGAGCTTGTGCGTCGCGAAGTCCTCGGTCCCGAGCGGATCGGCATCGTCGGTGACGAGCGGCATGATCTCGTCGATCCACGCCTTCACGTTCGCTTGCCCCATCCGCACCTGCACCTGCTTGTCGAAGAGCTCCATCATCGGCATCGGTGTGGCCGAGCCGCCGTAGACCCCGATCAGCGAGAGCGTCCCGCCGCGGCGCACCGTCGAGATCGCCATGTGCAGCGCTGAGGTGCGGTCGCTGCCGACCTTCTCCATCAGCTTCGTCGCGATCACGGAGGGCGTCCTGCTGGCCATCTTTTGCACGAGCTCCTGAATTGGCGCCCCGTGGGCCTCGGTTCCGACGGCGTCGATGACCGAATCTGCGCCCCGACCATCGGTCAGATCCATGATCTCGAGCGCCGGATCCCCGTCGTTCGTCCATTCGACCGTCTCTGCGCCGTAACGGCGTGCGAGCTCGAGCCGCTCGGGGACGAGATCGACCCCGATCACTCGCTCGACCCCGAGCTGCTTCGCGACGCGGACGGAGAACTGGCCGATCGGGCCGAGGCCGTAGACGGCAAGCGTTCCACCCTGTGGCATGTCGGCGTAACGCACCGCCTGCCAGGCGGTCGGGATCACGTCGGAGAGAAAGAGAAAGCGCTCGTCCGGCGAGCCGTCCGGCACCTTGATCGGGCCGTACTGCGCCTGAGGCACGCGCAGGAACTCCGCCTGGCCGCCCGGCACCTGGCCGTACAGCTTCGAGAAACCGAACAGGGCGGCGCCCTTGTTCTGGTCGCGGACCTGCGTCGTCTCGCACTGCGACTGCAGGTCGTGCTCGCACATGAAGCACTGACCGCAGGCGATGTTGAACGGGATGACGACCCGATCGCCCGGCTTGATGTGCGTCACCTCGGAACCGACCTCCTCGACGATCCCCATCGGCTCGTGTCCGAGGATGTCGCCCTCCTCCATGTACATCGTCAGCACGCGGTAGAGGTGCAGGTCGGAGCCGCAGATCGCGGTCGACGTGATTCTGACGATCGCGTCCGTGGGCTCCTGGATCGTCGGGTCGGGAACGTTGTCCACCCGAACGTCCTCAGTGCCGTGCCAGACAACTGCCCTCATGTGTCTTCCTTCCGGTTTTTCCTTGACCTGCGCCATAAAGGGGTGGGCGAAACCTGCTGTCATTACGACATCACAACGAGCTTGACATGACATCATAATGATGTCACTATGGGGTCATGGAGATTCAAGCGTACGTTCAGGCACTCCAGTACGATCTCGCCGCGGCCGCCGCGGTCGCAGGCGACGAGGTGTCGCGTGAAGCCGGGCAGCGGCTGAGTCAGGCGATCGAGTCCGCCCTGCATCTGCGCCTGCTCGACCTGCTCGGCGAGCTCTCGCTCTCGTTGACAGCTCAGGTTCCGGGCCGCGTCGAGGTCCGCCTCGTCGGCCGTGAGCCCGAACTGGTCTACGTCGAGGAGGAGGAGCAGGAGCCGGCTCAGCCCACGGGCTCTGACGACGCCTTCTCTGCCCGCATCACGCTGCGCCTGCCCGATGTCGTAAAGGCGCAGATCGAGGTCGCCGCAACCGCTGAGGGCGCCTCCGTCAACACGTGGATCGTGCGCGCGCTCCAGCGCGGGCTCGAGCCGCGAACCCGTTCTGTTCGCACCGGCCGCCGTCTGAGCGGCTATGCGGACAGCTGAAAGGAGAGAGCTCATGTCCCGCCTGTACCCCATTTCCTACGGAGCCGGCGTTCTGCTGGTGCCCGATCTCGCTCCGCCGCGCCACGACGAGCGCATCGTGCGTCCTTCGCACCGAAAGGAGTCCCGCCATGCACGTGTTTGAGACCCTCCAGGAGCCGAGGCTGCGCATCCGCAACGCCGCGGGCGCAATTCGGATCGAGACCGCAGACACAGCCGAGACCACCGTCGAGCTGGACGCTCTCCGGGACGACGACGCGACGAGGGAGGCGATCGAGCGGGCCACGATCGAGCAGAGCGGTAGTGAGGTGACCGTCGAGGTCGGCACCGGTGGCAAGGGCTTCGGTGTCGGACCCGCCTGGATCTCGTTTGGCCGGACGCCGCAGGTCGGTATCAGGATTCGTTGCCCGGAGGGAGCAGAGCTCGAATGCTTCACGGCCTCTGCCGATGTTCTTGCGATCGGTCGCCTCGGCGACGCGGAGATCAAGACGGCATCCGGCGACGTCTCGGTCGAGGCCGTCGCCCGATTGAGGGTGCAGTCGGCGAGCGGGGACGTCCGCGCGACGGCTGTCGGCGTCGAGGCCCGGTTGCAGACGGTGTCGGGTGATGTCACGCTCGGAACCGTTGGCGGCCCGGTGACGGCGAAGCTCGTCTCCGGCGACTTCGCGCTTGAGGACGGGCAGTCGGACGTCGAGGCGAAGACCGTCTCGGGCGACCAGCGGGTCGACGCGATCAGGCAGGGGAGCATCAAGCTCCACTCGGTCTCCGGTGATGTACGTCTGGGCGTCCGTCCCGGCACGCGGCTGCGCATCGATGCGACCTCGACGAGCGGCGAGATCAGGTCGGAGTTCGACGTCAAGGATGGGCCCTCCGGCGAGCCGAGTGGAGCCGAGGCGAGCCTGCAGATCAAGACTGTCAGTGGCGATATCGGCATCGTCCGCGCAGCCGAGGTCGTAGAGCTCGGTACGGCATGAGGAACCTCGCCATCATGCTGAGCCGAGGTCTGGCCTGACATGAGGCTTCCGGGCGGGCTCTGGCGGCACCGCGACTTCGTCTGGCTGTGGTCGTCGCAGACCGTCAGCCAGTTCGGCTCGCAGATCAGCCAGCTGGCGCTACCGCTTGTCGCGATCCTCGTCCTCGGGGAGAGCGCCTTTCGCGTGGCACTGCTCGGCGTGGTCGAGTTCCTGCCCTTCCTCCTGCTCTCGCTGCCTGCCGGAGTGTGGGTCGACCGACTTCGCCGCAGACCGATCCTCGTCGCCTCCGACATCTTGCGGGCAGTCGCCCTCGCCTCGATCCCAATCGCCTACTGGCTCGATTCGCTCACGATCTGGCAGCTCTACGCCGTCGGATTCGTCGTTGGGATCGGCACCGTCCTCTTCGATGTCGCGTATCAGTCGTATCTGCCCGCGCTCGTAGCCCGTGAGGAGCTGACCGAGGGCAACTCCAAGCTCGAGGTCAGCCGCTCGGCTGCGCAGCTCGGCGGTCCCGGCGCAGCCGGTCTGCTGATCGGAATCCTGACGGCGCCCGTGGCGGTGGTCGCCGATGCGATCAGCTTCGTCGTCTCGGCGTTGCTCATCGGCCGGATCCGCACCTTCGAGCCGGAGCCGGTCGTGGAGAATCGTCGCTCGCTCGTGTCGGAGCTCCGGGAGGGGCTCAGCTACGTCATTCGTCACCCGTACATCCGCGGAATGGCCGCCTCTGTTGCGATCTTCAACTTCTTCGGCAATGTCGGCGGCGCGATCCTCCTCGTCTACGCCGTGCGCGAGCTTGGGCTCACTGCGGCGGCGATCGGCCTCGCACTGGCGCTCGGGAACATCGGCTTCCTCGCCGGCGCGCTCCTCGCGAAACGGGTTGAGTCGGCGCTCGGCGTCGGGCGCACGATCGTCGCTTCGATGGCTCTTTCGGCGCCGGGGATGTTGCTCATACCGCTTGCGCCGCGCGACTTCGCCGTGCCATTCATCGTCGGCTCCGGGCTGATCGTCGGCTTCGCTGTCGTCCTCTACAACGTGACGGCGATCAGCCTGATGCAGGCGATCACGCCCGACCGGCTGCTCGGGCGAATGAACGCGTCGCGTCGCTTCCTCGTCTGGGGCGTGATCCCATTGGGCGGGCTCGTCGGCGGCGCACTCGCCTCGACGGTCGGGCTGCGGCCGACGCTCTTCGTCGGCGCAATCGGCGCCTCCCTCGCCGTCCTGCCGCTCCTCTTCTCGCCGGTGCGCTCGCTCGAGCGCGTGCCAGAGCTCGAGGAGCCGGAGACGTCACCGCCCGTTGGCCCGCCTCAGTCGGCGTCCAGTGCGTCAGCGAGCAACGCGCAGGCGTAGGCCTGCCACGCAAGCTCCGGCTCCTCGCGGAGCCGAGAGAGGGCGGCAGCCACGGCGGGGAGTCCCTCCGACTCGCCGTGGAGCCGCTCCAGCCCTCGCAGCAGCTCCGCCCGCGCCAGAGGTTCGTCGAGGTCGGCCGCAACCGCCCTGACGGCGCTGCCGTCGAGCTCGAGCTCCCGGCGTGGGTCGCCCCCCGTTGCGAGCAGGAGCTCCGCCCGCCGCACAGCGGCGCGCACTGGGGGCTCGTCGAGCACGATCTGCCGACCTGCCAGGTACGCGAGCGGGGGGCCGAGATCTGCGTTGACCTGCTCGAGCTGGGTGAGCAGCTCTCGCACGAGCTACGTTCGGTCGCGCTCCCGGCGCTCGTCGGGTGAGAGATCCTCCTGCGGCGCGCCACCGGGACCGCTCATCGTCACATCTCCTTCGGTGACGAGCTCGCGCGGGTCGGCGTTGCGGTACTCGTCGCTCTGAAGGCCGCCGCGAGGGTCGCCTTCCACGTCGAGCACCGATGGATCGCCCTGCTGCTTGTCTGCGCGGTGCTCCTCGTCCGGCTCCGCCCACGGGCCCTGCCTACCGGTGCCCTCGCCCAGCTCGTGCTCCTCGTCGGTGGTCATGACTGCTTCATCGCCCGGGAGACGCAAACCGAAACGGGGGGCCTTGTGGCTCAGAACCACAAGGCCCCCCGTCGCCATGGCTACGGGATATAGGCCAGGTCCTCGGGCGGCGGCCCGACCATCGGCGTTTCGAAGAGCGGTCCCGGCCCGTCGGGATCGATCACGATCGTGCCGCCCGACGCGAAGAACAGGGCGATCTGCTCCTGTGCCGCGAGCGCGACCTGGATCACCGGAGGCGCAACGCCGGCGATCCGGGTCAGGAACGTGTGCGGGTTCTTCGGGAAGGCCGGGTTGGCCGCGTAGGCGAGGTCGTTCCGGAAGAGTGTCGTCTGACCCTGCAGATCTCCTGCGCGGATGATCGCGGAGGTGGTCGGGTTCGGCACCGTCTGGTCGCCCCGCGCGAACTGGAGAATGATCGACTTCTGCGGCACGCCCGCAAGCGGTGCCTTGCGGAGATGAGGCGCGTAGGCGACCGGATTCCCGCTCTGCGAGGCCCACTCCGTGTTCTCGATCAGCTCCTGAATCGGCCCCGAGCCGGGCACGGTGTTCACGAGCGGCGGCTGGTTCCGGAGCGGGATGTTCTCGTCGAAGGCGAACAGGCCCGGCAGGTTCGCGAGCTGCGGCGTTCGGCCGACGAGGCTCAGCCACAGGAGCGGTCGGAAGACCGGCGAGAGGCGCACGATCTCGATGATCGCTCCGCCCGGCACGTTCGGAACGCCGAGGCGGACGTTAGGCTCGATCGCGAGGAACTTCGTGCCGTAGATCCCGCCGAACGACTGGCCGAAGTACGAGACCCGGGCGGCGTCGAGGTCGCTCGTGCCGTTCCCGTCCACGTCCATCCCGACCTCGATCTCCCGCACGAGCTGCATCAGGTCGATCACGGTCTGGCGGAGCCCGTCACGTGAACCGACGAGCGTTTTCGGCGGGGCCGCGTTGACGCCTTCGGTCGAGTCGATCGCGCCGTTGGCGTCCTGGTCGATGCCCCGACCGCCCGCAGAGAGCGTCACCGGCGCGCCGCCTGCACGACTCACGGTCAGCGTGCCGAGCTCGCCGCCTCCATGGCCGACGACGTTGATCGCGATCGTCGCGATTCCCCGCCGCGCCATCGAGGACGCGACGACGTACGGGCTCGAGTGCATGTTGTCGCCGAAGCCGTGCCCGAAGATCGCCACCGGCCAGCCGCCGGCGGGCGCGGTTCCGGTCGGAAGGAAGAGGTTGAACTGCACGCGGTTGACGCCTTGCACCGTCGGCACGCCGGTCTTGCTTCCGACGGCCGGGATCACTTTCGCCGGCGTCTCGTAGTCCGGAGAGCTGAAGGCGCCGAACGCGATCGTGCCGACCGACCCGGCGTAGAGCGAGAGAGCAGGCGTCGGCAGGGCCGAGGGGGAGAAGGCGGGCGCCGTCGGCGTTGCCGCCGTTCGCACCTGCCGGTTGAAGACGATGCTCGTCACGTCGGCGAGGCTGAAGACGGTGCGCCTGCCGCCGGGGCCCAACAGGAAGCTGGCCGCAGCCGGAGTCGATGCCTTGACCTGCGTCCGCACCTGCTCGAGGAGTGCGGTTGCGCTCAGGGTCGTGAAGAGGCTGGCGGCGACAACGGTTCCGCGGGAGACGCCCGACGGGAGTGAGTTCGCGAGCGCCTCGTTCAACTCGGCGAGGTACCTCCGATTGAAGAACGAGAAGCCGAAGGGCTGGACGCGACGCATACCGGAGATGATCTGGCTTCCCTCGGCGTCCCGGATGCCGTTCGTGATGACGAGCAGGTAACGGGTGTGCTGGTCGAGCAGCTGATCCGACTCGACGTGGAGGGTGTCGGTCTCGGGTTCCCAGATGATCTGGTTGATCCCCGTCACCGCGCCGTCGGGCAGCCGGACGAGGAAGACGTTCGCGCTCGAGACGCTCGACGGATCAATCTCACCCGTGAACGGGATCGAGATCCGCGGCTGAAGGTTGAAGCCGTCCAGCTCGTTCAGGACGTCGACATCCGCACAGTCCGACGGGCGGACGGCGCAGTTGGGCTTCGGGAGATCGACCTGGCGCCCCGTCAGCTGGCTCGGGTCTGGGTCGGTGAACAGGTCGCTCGGGAACGGTGCGCCAGACGGAGTCGTCAGGTCGAACGTCGGCCGAACGGCACCCGCGGCGTGCGCGAGCGACGGGACGAGGAAGAGCGTGAGCAGCGCGAGCAGGAGGGAGCGGCGCAGCGGCGACGGCATCGTCGGTCTCCTTACTGGTTTTTCGACCCGGGCCGGCTCCCCTTCCGGCCGGCGGGCCGACGGTACACCCGTGAGGAGGGCCAGTCAACGCACGTCGGCTCGCAGCGCTGCAGCCCCGCGGCGCTCGAACCACTCCGAGTAGCCGCCCTCGTAGGCGACCGCGTCGCCGTCGTCGACCTCCACGATCCGGTCGGTCACGCGGTCTAGGAAGTACCGGTCGTGCGAGATCGCGCAGACGGTTCCGTCGAATGCCTCCAAGGCGGCCTCGAGCGCCTCCACCGACTCGATGTCGAGGTGGTTCGTGGGCTCGTCGAGCACCAGCAGGTTCGGTTGAGCCAGCATCAGCAGCAGCAGCTGCAAGCGGGTGCGCTCACCTCCGGAGAGGAGCTTGTTCGGCCGCCGCACCTGCTCGTACGGGAACAGGAACTTCATCAGCAGCGAGACCGCCTCGCCCTCCGAGCAGCGGTGTGAGAGCCGCACCGTCTCCAGTGGGCTCGCCTCTGGGTCGAGCGTCTCCTGATCCTGTGCGAGGTAGCCGATCCGGATCGACGGGCCGACCCAGACCTCGCCCTCTGTCGGCTCGAGCTCGCCGACGATCGTCTTCAGCAAGACGCTCTTGCCGGCGCCGTTCGGGCCGACGAACCCGATGCGCTCGCCGTGCATCACGGTCAACTCGACTTCAGCGAGCACGACGTCCTCGTCGAACTGGACCCCAACGTGCCGGAGCTCGAAGACGCGCTGGCCGCCGCGCACGTGCGGGTGGAGCCGAAGCGCAATCTTGCGACGCTCGAGCACCGGCCGGTCGATCTTGTCCATGCGGTCGATCTGACGCTGCTTGTTCCGCGCCTGCTTGATGTGACGCTCGTCGACAACCCGGTGCGCCCAGTCCTCGAAGCGCCGGATCGCCGCTTCGAGGCGCTCGATCTCCTTCTGCTGCGTGACGTAGGCCTGCTGCTGGCGCTCGAGCTCGAGCGCGCGCGCAAGCGTGTACGCGGAGTAGTTCCCCCGCCAGAGCCGAATTCGCCCGCGGTCGAGCGAGGCGATCTGGCTCACGGTCTCGTCGAGGAGGTAGCGGTCGTGAGAGACCACGACGGCGGCCCCGTCGAAGCTCGCGAGGAGGCGCTCGAGCAGCGATCGGCCGACGGCGTCCAGGTGCGCTTCAGGCTCGTCGAGCAGGAGCACGTCGGGCTCCTGGGCGAGGCAGGCGGCGAGGGCGATCAGCTTCCGCTGCCCACCAGAGAGAGCGCTCGTCGGGAGCAGCAAGTCGGGCTCCTCGAGGCCGACATCGATGAGCATCGCGCGCGCGCGGCCGTCGAGGCTGGATCCGCCCGCCGCCTCCCAGCGCTCGACGAGCTCCTCCTGCAGCCGCAAGATGCGGGCCATCCGATCGAGATCGGCAGCGAGCTCGGGCGAGCCGAGCTCCATAGCGACCCGCTCGAGCTCGTGGTCGAGGTGCGTGATGTCGGGCCGAGCGGCGCGAACGGTCTCGAGAGGCGTGCGGTCGTTGCCCAGCGGATGCTGCGGCAGGAAGGAGACGGTGGTGCCGCGGCGGCGCACCACCGTGCCGTCGTCGGGCTCCTCGATCGCGGCCAGGAGCCGCAAGAGCGTTGACTTGCCGGAGCCGTTGGCGCCGACGACACCCACCCGGGCGCGTGGCTCGACCGCGAACTCGAGCCCTTCGAGCACGGTGCGGCTGCCGAACGACTTGCGGACGGCGTTGAGGCTGAGGAGGCTCATCTATCCTCCTGCGCGAACGACCGACAGCACGTGGTCGTACCGCCCATCGCGCAGCGCATCGACGAGTCGACCGTCGCCCGAGATGCCCGCACGGCTCGTAAGCACCGCGTAGAGGCGGTCGTCGCTCAGGCCGGCTCCGCGTCCCGCCGCGACGAGCCGGGAGACGATCGGCAACGGCTTCCCGTCAGGCGCGAACTGCCAGGCGGGGTAGAGGTAGTCGTGTCCGCCGGTGCGGCGAACACCCAGCAGCTCGCCGGCGCGCCGCATCGCGTCGAGCCGGTGCGTGCCGATCCCGAGCCGCGACGACAGCCACGAGCCCGAGAGCGACTCCTCGGATAACGCCCTGCTCATGACTGCATCATGCAGTGGCGAGGCGCGTGCGTCGACGGCTCGAGCCGGTGAGCGACCAGCGGACGCCCTGGACGGCCCAGCCGGTGAGCGCGAGGAGTAGTAACCCGAAGGCGATCAAGGTGAGGAAGAGCAAGCGCTTCATGGGAAGAAGGCTTAGGTGGTCGTGTCGCCGAAGTCATCGGCCGCGACGCCGATCCGGGTCATCCCCGTGGCGGATCTTCGGATCCGTCAGCCGGGGAGCCGCGCCGCGAGCCGCTCCCAGTCCGCCTCGGTGCCGCCCCCCTCGAACCTGCCGGCGACCTCGCCCTGTGCGTCGAACAGGATCACGTGGGGCTGATACTCCGCCCCGATCGAGCGTGCGAGCGTCCGCTCCGGATCCTGGATCTGGGGCCACTCCCACCCGTACCGCTCGAGGAACTCGCGCGCGGTGTCAGGCGTGTCGACGACGTCCAGTCCGAGGTACTCGTACTGTGGATGGGACTCGACGAACCTCGCGTAGGCGACCGCCTCGCTCTGGCACGTGCTTCACCAGGACGACCAGACGTTGACGAAGACGGGCTTGCCGCGGAAGTCCGCGAGCGAGACGGTCTCGCCGTCGACCGTCTCGCCGGAGAGGGTGCCCGTCGTGGCTGCGGGAGGAGGCGTCGGCGGAGCGGACTCCTCGGTGCCGCAGGCGGTCAGCAGAAACGCCAGGGAAAGCCCTGCGAGGAGGCGTCGGAGCATCCCCGCAGAGTACCCTGCCCCCGTGACGAGCCACTGGGAGCTGATCGCCCTGGCGGTCGTCGTCCTGCTCCTGTTCGGCTCGAAGCAGATGCCTGCGATCGCTCGCTCGCTCGGCCGTTCCGCCCGCGAGGTGCGGGAGACGATGGCCGGAGTCGACCCGCGCGAGGACGTTCGACGCGCACTGGAGGCGCCGAAGGATCTGGAGCGTCCCGCAACGGATCGCGACAGTCCTGGACGCTCTTTGCCATAGCTGCCATAGTCCGCGCCAAATGGGAGAGGCCCTGCACACACGGCCTGTACGGGTGCTGATCGTCGACGATCACCCCGTTTTCATCGAGGCGCTGCGGGCGATGCTCGCTGACGACGAGCGGCTGGAGGTGGTCGCGACGGCGAAGACCGGCCGCGAGGCGCTCCTCCTCGCGAGGTCTGCCGCGGTGGACGTCGTCCTGATGGACATGTCGATGCCGGTGCTCGACGGTGTGGCCGCCACGCGCCGCCTGCGCGCGCTCGATCCGCCGCCGTGCGTGATTGCCGTCAGCGGCCACACGGACGGCCTCAGCCGAGCCGCGGCCCTCGAGGCGGGTGCGGCGGCGTTCCTTTCGAAGGACGACGTCTGCCAGACACTCGGCGACACGATTCTCGCGATCGCCGGTCGGTGATGTTCGGCTTGCTCAGCCGGCTTCGAGGCGTGCCTCGAAGACGACGAGGTAGGAAAAGGTCCGGCCGTCCACCTGGTAGGCGTAACAGCCGGGCGCACGCAGGCGCGTGAGCGAAGGGGCTCCACCGCCACCCTCGAGCTGAAACTCGCGGACCGGGTTCAACCGCTTCTGCGGCGTGAAGCCTGGACGGCCGTCCACGAAGCGCACCTCGTCGTCGCCGTCGAGTTGCGCCCCGCGGACGAGGATGCGGCCGGAGTAGCGCGCATCGACGAGCCACACGCGCTTGACGGCGCCCCACTCGGGCCCGTACTCGGCCCGCGGTGGAAGCTCGACCGTCACGAGCGCGTGCGAGCCCAACGGGAAGGCAGGGCCCCGGCCGAGCCCCACGTAGGAATCGACCTGCCGCGTCTCGGTCGTCAGAGGGCAGGTCGCGCCGGCCGGGAGCCGGCTCACGAGCGGGCGCTGCCGCAGGTACGCCCACCGGACACGAAGCGTGCCCTGTTGACAATCGAATCCCCACCGCTTGTACTGGCGCGCGCGGCTCGGCTTGCAGCCCTGCTGCTCACGCAGGCACTGTGCCTGTCCCCCGAAGCGGGCGGACACTGTCCACTTCGCGCAGCGCTGGACTTGCTCGGTTGTGCCAGCGCTGCTGGCCGTGGAAGCGGCGAGAATCGCAACCCCAGCGAGGGCGAGAACGACCGCTCGCATGCAATCGATGATACGCCCGGATGGCGAACTGCTGAGGGGGGCTTCGTAGCGACTCGACACGAGCGGCGTGCTGCCGTCGCCAAACCGCCTGCGGTCACGCCCAGACGGACACGCAGAGGACGGTGGCTCCGCGGCGCTCCCACGTCGGATCGTTCCTGACGGCACGCGCCGTGTTCCGTGGGCATCTTCTTCAACGCCGGGTGCGAGTAGTCTCGGTCGATGCAGCGCCTCTATCAGCGTGAGGGTGCGGGCCGCCCTTCGAGGGTCCGTTGGGCGCTCGAGGAGACGGGGGCGCCGTACGAGTGGGTGGTCATGACGCGCGAGGAGGGCCGGCTGGAGGAGCATGCGCGACGGCATCCGCTGGGGCGCGTGCCCGTGCTCGAGACGGCCGACGGCCTGCTGTTCGAGTCCGCGGCGCTGTGTCTGCACGTCGCCGATTCACATCCCGAGAGCGGCCTGATCCCGGCGCCGGGAGCGTTCGCGCGGGGCCAGGTGTACCAGTGGGCGTTCTTTGCGATGACGGAGCTCGAGCCTGGGGTCGTCGGGGCGTACATGGCTCGTCGGGGCGGCGACGCCGAGGTCACCGCGAAGGCGGAGCAACGGCTCGGGAAGGCCTGGAACGCACTCGCCGCAGCTCTCGGGGAGGGCGCGTATCTCGTCGGGGGCGAGTTCACGATCGCGGACGTCGTCGTCGGCGGCGTCCTCGAGAGCGCGCGGAAGTTCGACCTGCTGCCCGACGACGACCGAGTGCTCGCTTATCTCGCGAGGCTCGACGAACGGCCCGCGAAGCAGCGGGCATACACCTAGAGCGCCGGCCGTCTTCGAGCGCGGTGAGCGCACGGCGTGTCGACATCCCCGACCTCGTGCGGCGAAAGGCGACGGCGCGAGGGGAGCTGGGGCTCGAGTGGCTGAAGCGCCTTGACCTCCTCGTCGAGGCAATTGCCTTCGACTGGGGCTTGACGCTCGGCACCACGTTGCCGGGTGGCACGGAGGGGTTCGTGGCCGAGGCGGAGACGCGGGATGGTGTTGAGGCCGTCCTCAAGCTGGCCATTCCCTCGGATGATGGCGTCGTCAACGAGATCCGGACGCTCGAGCTCGCCGGCGGTCGAGGCTACGCGATCCTGCTCCGACACGACGTCGTTCGAAACGCGCTGCTGCTGGAGCGGCTGGGTCCGAGGTTGAGCTCGCAGGGCCTGCCCGTCGAGGCGCAGATGGGCGCCATCTGCGCGACGCTCAGGGAGGCGTGGGTGCCCGTCCCCGCCGAGTTCCTGCTGCCGACCGGCGCAGACAAGGCCGCGTCTCTCGCCGGATTCATCGGCACGACCTGGGCGGAGCTCGACCATCCCTGTTCCTCCCGCGTGGTCGCGCGAGCACTGTCGTTTGCCGACAGCCGTGGGGCTGCATTCGACCCGGCGAGCGCCGTGCTCGTCCACGGCGACGCGCATGCCGCCAACACGCTGCTCGTCCCCGAGGTGCGGGCGGCCGGGGATCACTACAAGTTCGTCGATCCGGACGGGCTGGTCGCCGAACGTGCCTACGATCTGGCAATCCCGATGCGGGAGTGGGCTGGGGAGCTGCTGGCAGGGGACGCCTGTGAGCTCGGTCGAGAGCGCTGCCTGCTCCTGAGCCGCCTCACGGACGTGGATCCGGTGCCGATCTGGGAGTGGGGCTTCGTCGAGCGGGTCTCGACCGGGCTCCTGCTGCTGAAGGTGGGTGCGCGGGAGTGGGGCCGCGAGTTCCTTGCGGTCGCCGAGGAGTGGGCGGCGCGCGACCCGTTCGGGGGAGACGGCCATCGATTGCGGTGAGTGCACGGCCCGTCGTCATCCGACCTCGTGCGGCGAAAGGCGACGGCGGGACTGGAGCTGGGACTCGAGTGGCTGAAGTACCTTGACGCCCTCGTCGAGGCAGTTACCTCCGACTGCACTTGACGCTCGCTGGAATCGCGACGAGCGCTAGGCCGTGCTCACCTCGCGCTATCACGCGCCGCCCCGCCGGGCCACGCTAGTGCGGTCGTCTCCGCGAAACATTCCCGCGCCACCTGCGTCTGGGCCGGTTGGCGAACGACAACGGGCGCCCCACGCAGGCGCGCCAGACGGAGGGGGCGGAGAAACTCGCGGCCATCACCTGTGCAAAGGGTGGTCTCCGTTTCCACCGCGCGCATGGGGCGGGCTGTCAGAAAGGACCTGCCGTCCTGTCCTCGGGCGGGGGTGGCGGGGATGCCCTCCGTCTCGAGTGCGCGGGCGCCCGGGCGTGGCGGGGGTCGGGAGGGGCTCCCCAGCCCGAACAACTCGCACCCTTCGACTCGCCTTCGGGGCGAGGCAACGTTGGTTGACCCCGCTACAGCCGTCGAGTGGCTCCTCGCGTGGAGTGAGCCCGCGCGCAAGATTTCAGGAACCGAGTTCGCTCCAATCGACGGGATGCAGGACTCGCTTGAAGTGCATACAGAATCTTTACGCGCAACTCCCGTTTCTATCCCAAGGTGTGTCTGGGTCGTAATGTTGTCGAGAGAAACGTCTGGGGGGACGATGGTGCGGATCGGAGTTCTTTTGAGCGCGCTCCTGCTTGTGGCTGCAGGAGCCGGCGGTGCGGGCGCTGGCGCATCTGGCGACGCGCCCGTGGCGCTCGACATTCAATTCGCTTTCGACAGCACCGGAAGCATGGGGCCTACGATCGCGCAGGCCCAGAAGGACGCCGAGAGGATCATCGACGCGGTACGTAATCTGAATTCCGACGCCCGATTCGCCGTGGTTGCGTTCCGTGACCCCGGTTATCCTGCCCCGGAGTACGAGGTGCTGCAGCGCTTCACCGGTGACGTCAATGCGGCGCGGGCGGCAATCGGACGCCTGAGGTCGGTGACAACGTCCGAGCCGGGAAATGTGTCCTCAGAGGCGTACAACCTCGTCTTCCAGCGGAGCGTGGATGGTTCGCTTGGCTGGCGGCCCAGCAGCCGCAAGATCGTGGTCGTGCTCGGCGACGCAGAGCCCCACGGCGCGGGAGCAGTCGGCATTCGCGGCTGCCGCGACACTGCGCCGGACACGCACGGACTCAAGACGACCGACGTGCTGCAGCAGATGCACGCCGCCGGGCGCACGCTTGTCATGGTGCGCCAGCCGGGCCAGGCGGAGGCCGCCCTGGGGTGCTACGCGGGGATGGCGTCGCTCGGGGCCCCCGGTGGCGCGGCGCGCGACAGCGGGAGCGCCGACCTCGTCACGCCGGTCGTATCACTCATCGAAGGCTCCCTCACGCCGCTCGTCGTTCAGGCCGGGCTCCCTTTCACGCTGACCGGAAAGACGATAACGGTCAGGCTCGGGCTGGCAAACAAGAGTGGGGCACCGGCGACCCTTGATGCGCTCACGCTCCGATTGCCGGCCGGCACCTCTTTCGTGTCGGCAACGGGCGCGCTTGGCCCTCCGACGGTGAGCGCCGGCCTTGTCAGGTGGGCGCAGCCTCGGACGCTCGCGCCCGGCGCCGTAGTGTCCGTCGCGGTGAGATCGACCACGGGATCCAAGGCCAAGCGGCTTTCCTTCGTCGGCAGCGCGATCTCCACGCTCGCAGGCAGCGGCACCATCAGCGTCAGCGCGAGCGCTCGCGTCCGGGTCGGGCGCGTGCTCGCCGTCCGCCTCGTCGCAACCGCGCCGCGCTCGCCGATCAAGGGCGCGTTGTCGCTCGAGTATTCGCCCTCCGCACGCACACTCATCGGCCGTACGGCCGTCCGCGGCACGGTCAGCCTCGGTCGGAACATGGCGAGCAGTGTCGCAGTGCATGTGACCTCAGCCAAAGTCGTCGCGGCCGCGGCCAGCAGCGGCGTCATGCTTACCGGAACCGTCGCTCGCTCCGCCAACGCCACGTGCCGGCCGGGAACAGCCGTTACTCTCCGACTCGTCGACCGTGACTTCCGAACGCCACGCACGGCTGCCGACGTCATCGAGCTTCGGGGGAAAGGGTGCGGCGCCCGCTACACGGGAGAGGTCAGCACGGGCTAGCACCGGAGCGGTCGCCGCTTGGAGAACCCGCACTCACGTCGTCGGGTGAGGGGGTGGGTTACCAAAGCGCCCACCCAAGAGGACGAGCAGCCCGACGAGCAGGCCCAGGAGCCGCCCGTTGTGGCCGAGGAAGAGTGGTGGCATTGCGGGCACGTCGCCGTGGACAAGGACGGCAAGGAGATCTCCTATTGGCCGGACTTTCCGGGCTGGAAGAAGAAGGGGTAAACGTGATCGCGGTCACCTCGGCCAAGCCCAGACCTACCGGCACCCCCCCTGTGGCCAACAGACCGTTGACGTTTCAGCCGCACGGCGGCACTGTGCAGGGGTGACCAGGAAAGCTGTTCTCACCGTCGCGGTTGTGTTGAGTTTTCTCGCGCAGCCCGCGCAGGCTTCGCATGATCCGCACGACTTCACTGGCTGGGTTGAGGCCGAGATGCATCTCTCGTCGACTCCGATCTGGGTGCCAACACATCGGGTGTACGCGCACGCGACTGGCTTCCGAATCGGTGTTAACTTCAGCGACAGGAAGCCCGTCCCGTTCCGGGTGTGCCTGACGAAGAAGGGCAGCACGTTCAAGTGCTGGACGGGCAGCGCCTGGCCGTTGAAGCGCATCGCCGTCACCGAGTTCATCCCGGAAGGGAGGTACGTCGTTAAGTGGTGGGTGCGGAGCCATGTGGTGGCAACGTGGCCGTTGCATATCTACGGTGAGAACGCTTGACGCGGTTGCCTCTGACGGTGCTGCTCGTGGCGGTAGCGCTCGTACTCGGCGCAATGCGCACAGAGCAAACCTCCGCTCAGGTCGGAGACGCTGCGCGAAGGGCAGCCACAGCTGTGTGCTCGCGGCAACAAGCCCGGGTTGAGTTGGAGCGCGTCGGGATCGCCCACGGTTCAGTCGGCGCGGCGCAAGTCATATGCGCCGACCTCACGCGTGACGGGTCGACGGAGATGATCGCTTCCGCCGCGACACCGGGTTCGGCCGGAGTGCTGGGTTGGGCGATCTTCCGCGAGACGCGTGGGCGTTGGACCCTTGCCCTCGACCGGCGACGCGCCTACTCGCCTAGGTTGCTCCGCCTCGGGCCGGACGTCCTAGAGATACTTCCGGTGTACCGCCGCGGAGACGCTCAGTGCTGCCCAAGCGGAACGCGGGACACGCTTTATCGTTGGAACGGACGCCGCTTCATGCGGGCTTACACCTGGACGCAGTAGACCGGCGGGAACAGCGACCCGTTCAGTCCTTCGCACGGTGGCCATGCGAACATCCGTTCGCTGTGACGTCGCAGGGCTCCGCATCCACACGGTTCCGCCAGGCGGTCGAGCGCCGGAGCGTCGTGCTCGCCGAGCTCGCCGCTCGAGAGATGGGACGCCTCCCTCGAAGGAGCCGTCGCCTTGGTGGAGCTGTACGCGGCAACCGACGACCCGAAGTTCCCTCGAGCGGCCGCCCGGCTCCTCGGCCGGATCGCGGACGAGCGGCCGGTGCGGGTCGCTGACCTCCAGGTGTTCGCGGCGCTGCTCGCGGATCTTCCTGCGCGGCCTGATCGTGCTCAGCTCGTTCTGGAACTCCTGGGTGACGCGCCGCGTCGACCGGACTAGGTCACGCCGTCCCTAGCGAATCGGTGGTCTTCAGAGTTCACCGAGGAGCGGGAATGGGGGACGCTCAGGCAGCGTGAGGTGGGGGTAGAACCGCTGGAACGTCTCACCGATTTCCACACGCGCCGGGTGCTTGTAGACGTAACGAGCCCCGTGATTACTTCGTGCGTGCACGTTGTGATCGGAGTCCATGTAAGCCCAGACGAAGGTGCTTCTCGCAGTGTTCGTTGCGAATGGAAGGACAACGACCTTCTGACGTTCGTCATGCACGAGGAAGGGCGACGGGATCGCACCTTGGTAGACGGTGCCGTGCTCGACGAGAAGGTAGAACAGGTGGCGTGCCATCCCGGGGCCGCTGTTCCCGAACTCTAAGGCGGAGACGTTTCCGGCCGGGTCAACGGTGAGGACACCGTGAACGTCCGGGGAGCGACGCGCCCGCGCCTCCCGTATGGCGTTGACGATGTTCCACCCGAGGCTCAGGCCCGCGAGGATGAAGGCGAACGTGGCGACTACCGCGCCGTACGCCGCAGCAATCGCTACCACGCTCACGGGCGGATCCTACGCCGCGGTCCCTTCGCGAAGCTTGACCGAAGCAGCTCGCCGGCGTTCCGGGAAGACGAGCGAGAGTCTGCGTCACCGTTCCAGAACCGGATTCCGCCAAGTTTCGCGTCAGCGTAGAAAACAGAAGGCCCCATTTCCAGGGCCTTTCGTGTTGAGCGTGCCGGGCTCGAACCGGCGACCCCCAGCTTGCAAAGCTGAGCACGGGGCAACGACGCTCGACGACGAACGACCCTGAACGGACGCAACCATGCGGGTTTGCGGGCGTTCCACCATGGTGGAACGGCTTGGCTGCAGAAGCAGATTCTCAGACGTTTGGGCCAGGATTGGGCCACGAAGCCGCGTCCGCCATCAAGCCCTATCGTCCTTGAAACCCAACGACCGAAGGAGCACGATAATGAGCGAAACCCAGCGATGAAGCCTAGGCGAACCCACCAGCAGCATGAACCTGAATCGGTGTAGCGTTCGCAACTTCAAGAGAGCAGGCGGCGCGGCGATCCCGCCGCTCGGCCTCGTCGCCCTGATTCTGCTGCTGAGCTGCTTGCTTCCAGTAACCGCGAGCGGTCAACTCTCACGGCAAACGACGGATAGAGAAGTTAGAGCGACCCTCTACACCGTCAAAGGTCGAGTGGATTGCCTACGCCGGATTCCCGCTATGGGTCATGTCCAGTGGAAAGAGCGAGGCGGGCTGACGAAGCTTGATTACCAGCGCGGGTCAGGCCCATCCTCCCCTTACGCGCCCGAGCCGCACCTGGAAGCGTTCAACACTGCGCTGAGGGGTTGGATAGGCGCAAGCTTCAAGCTCGGCAACGTGTATCGCCCTATCTCGGCGGCGATCCATGCGTCGCCCCGCGCTGCGATCCGCCTCGCAACGAGAATGCGGCGAGCCGACAAGGGATGGCGCGTTAACAGAATCCTAGCTTTCCGGTACTACCAGAACAACAACGCGGTAATCGCTGTGAACGATGCATACGGCCTGAATCAGAACTTACGCAGGTCGCTCCACATCTGCTTCCCTGGCCGCTGGCGCTCGATCGGATTTAGTTAGCGTCCTAGTGAAGCGGTGGCTCGACCGGAACGACGACTGATCGTTTTTGCGGGGCGCCCTGCGAGGGGGTAGGCGCTGGCGCTCCCTAAGAAACGCTAGGCGATTTTGGGGAAGAAGCTTTGGGGCGGAGCCCAACCCTAGGCCCTCGCAAGCAGCAGTAGACGAGCAGGATGAACAGCACGAAGATGGTCGCACCACATGATTAGGCGGGCGCGCCCTTGCAGGCCGGCGCCCGCAATACGATCGGGGGCGCCCGCATTTGGGAGCGAGCGACTCAAGGCGCAATCGTGGGGCGCGCGGAGTGGGGCTCCTTCCGCGCACCGTCTGATGGAGAAGCCGTGCGCGAGTTGTGTGCCTGCGGCGGCATCTCGTGATGAGATCGCCGTCGCCGTAGGACGGCTTCACCTCGAGGGCGAGCAGCACGATTCAGCGAGGGTGAGGCGTGGGTTGTTGGTTGAGCCCGTGGTTGATGAGCCGCTCGCACACTACTTCCTTGCCTTGTAGGGTCGGCTGCAACAGTCCCTGCGCGTGGATGCCTGGCAAACGTCAGCGGCGCCGATGAGAGGAGCGCATATGCGGATGATGTTGAAGGTCAAGATGGACACGGAGGCTGCGAGCCGTGCGATTCAGGATGGGTCGCTGCCGAAGCTCCTTGAGGAGACGATGGAGCGGCTGCAGCCTGAGGCTGCGTATTTCGGCCCTGAAGGGGGAGTCAGAACCGCGTTCATCATCTTCGACCTGAAGGACCCCTCGGACATCCCCTCGATTTCCGAGCCTCTCTTTCGCGGGGTGAAGGCGAACGTCGAAATGCTTCCGGTCATGGATCGAGCGGACTTGCAAAAGGGGCTTCAAGTGCTTGGAGGCGGACAGCGGACGGGTAACGGCTCGTCCGGAGGCTGACCCGCGTCTGCCGGACTCGCCACCGACTCCGCACGCCGGTCTCTGGGAGGCGGTCGAGGACCGCCTCAGCTAACAGCCGCGGATGACCTGGTAGATCCGTCGACGATCGACCGAAGCGTCGCGGAGGCAATCGTCGGCGCATCCGCGAGGGCATGTAGCGCTACAGCCGCCAGTTCCGCCTTCGCCAGCGTCAACCGCTCCCGCTCGACCGCCAACCGACCGAGCCAACGGCAGGCCGCACGCTCGAACTTCGCATCTTTCTTCTCTGCGTAGAGGATCACGAGCTCGAGCGCGTCCTCGAGCGTCAAGTGGCGCATCTCGCGGGCGGTGAGCTCGGCGAGCGGGATGCTGCGGGCCTCGATCGCACGACGGTACCGGACGTGAGGGGACGCCTGCGCCGTCACGAACGCATGTTCGCACGGAGCCGAAAGGCGGGCGCTCTCGTGCCGACTGCCGCAGGCGGACGCCATGAGATGAGCCTTACCGGCGGGGAGCTGCGCACCTACCTGACCAAGGTCGGCGCGGTCGCGCCGAAGTATGTGACCTGGAAGGGCAACGCTTGCGTGCCGTGCAGGTGGCTCCTATCGCCTGGGAGCTGGACGACGCGGAGACGACGGCAGGCATGGTGCGCACGCTCGCGCGAGCAGACAGCGAGCTGACGACGCTCGGCGCGCGGATGGGAAAGGTCACTGCGCCAGCCGATCTACGGGAGCTGCACGCAGGCTTCAAGAACAGCATCACGACCGAGGTGAAGTGCACCCGGAAGGTCGGCACCGTGGTCGAGAACGGCGGTAATCCGAAGGTTTCCGTCGATAGCTGCACGCGCGCCTTCGTGGGCACGACGGAGCGGCAGAAGCACTGGCGCACGGAGATCACGGTCGCGGCTCGTCGCCTCGGAGTCGTCCTCCCCTTCTGGGTGAAGAAAGTGGGCGTGGCTCCGAAGTGAACCGCTTAGGCTTAAGCAGCGCAGCGCATTCCCGGCCAGTGAGGATCGGCGCTGCCACGGAACCCACCCCGCAAAGAGTGCCCGGCGACACAGCAGTTCGCGCCCTTGGGAGGCGCCGCGGCGAAATCTCCAAGTGCCAGACTGAGTTTACGTGTGTGCGCTAGAAGAAGATTCGCAGTCGCGTACGCAAGGGTTTCGAAGTGAAGCCGGAACCGTTAAGTTCATCGAAATCGCAGGCCCAAGCGTGCGATCCCGGCAACCCCACCGACCCGTGGAGGTCACGCGATGAGCAGCCGACTTGGCCCATCCCTCGTTCTAACCGCCCTGCTGGCCCTCCTGCTCGGGGTATCCAGCGCCGCGGCGCAGTTCGGCCACGCGGACGACCCGACGAACACCATGGTCGCCTTGATCGACGTCGACGAGACGACGATCCCGGAGCTCCAGAAGTTGATGGACAAGCACCGATTGAGCTCCGTCACGCTGACGAACTTCTATCTCCGCCGCATCCACCAGCTCAACCCGATTCTCAACGCGGTGATCACGGTCAGCCCGACGGCCCTCGCCGACGCACAAGCTGCCGACCTGGCGCGACGCGGTGGCGACGACCGCCCGCTGCTCGGGATTCCGATCATCGTCAAGGACAACATCAACACCACCGGTATGCCGACGACGGCCGGCTCCTGGGCACTCGCCGGGAGCACCCCCGACGACGCGTTCATCGCGGCGCGGCTGAAGGCGGCCGGCGCGATCATCATCGGCAAGGCCAACCTGTCCGAGTGGGCCAACTTCCGGTCCGCCCCGTCGTCGAGCGGCTGGAGCGGCATCGGCGGCCAGACGAACATGCCCTACGTGCTCGATCGCAACCCGTGCGGCTCGAGCTCCGGCTCCGGCGTCGTCGCGGCTGCCGATCTCGCGGTCGCAGCCGTCGGCACGGAGACGGACGGCTCGATCGTCTGCCCGTCCGGCGCCAACGGCATCGTCGGGATCAAGCCGACACTTGGGTTGTGGAGCCGCGCAGGCGTCGTCCCGATCAGCGCCGACCAGGACACGGCCGGCCCGATGGCCCGCAACGTGACCGACGCTGCGGTGCTCCTCGGCGCCGCCACCGGGGTCGACCCGGACGACCCGGCGACGGCCGCTCAGGCCGGCAACGCCCTCTCCGACTACACCCAGTTCCTGGACGACGAGGCGCTCGAGGGCGCCCGCATCGGCGTCTGGCGCGCCGGAACCTTCGACCCCAACCTGACCGGCCCGGTCATCGAGCCGATCCTCGACGATGCAGTCGAAGCTCTCGAGGAGGAAGGCGCAACCGTCGTCGAGGGGATGGACATCGACCTGTCGGCGACCGCCGGCGAGTTCCCAGCGCTCCTCTGTGAGTTCAAGACCGACATCGCGACATACCTCCAGACCTACGTCAGCGGGACCAACCCGGTGACCGGCCAGGTGTATCCGCAGACGCTCGCCGAGCTGATCGCCTTCAACGAGGCCCATCCCGAGCTGGAGGGCCCCTGGAACAACCTCATCTTCGAGCTCGCCGACGCGACCAACGGCCGCGACCAGGCCTGCCCCAACATCCGGGCAGGCGTGACGCCGCCGGTCCAGGAAGCGATCGACCAGCTCATGGAGACGAACGACCTCGACGCGATCATCGCACTCACCAACGGCCCTGCCTGGCCGACGAACTCGAACCCGAACGAGGGCGACCTCGACGGCCACTTCGAGTACTTTGTCGGTTCGTCGAGTGCCGCGGCCGTCTCGGGCTACGCCGACATCACCGTTCCGGCCGGTTTCATCCCCCGACAGCCAGTTTTCTATGGACGACGTGGCCATGCCGCCCGTCTACCGATCGGCGTCACCTTCATCGGTGGCCGCTGGTCGGAGCCGGAGCTAATCGGCTTGGCCTTCGACTTCGAGCAGGCCACGCAGGTCCGCGTCCCGCCGAGGTTCATTCCGACGATCGGTGACGATCTGTTCCCCGGTGTCCCGAACCCGCCGGATCAGGCGCAGGCGCTGCGGCAGCAGACGCAGACGCAGACGCAGCAGGCGACGCAGGGTCAGCGCGACTTGGTCGTGAGCTTCCGGTAGAGCATGTCGCGAGAAAACGAGGCCCGGCCATCGGGCCGGGCCTCGGTTGCTGTTGCCGAGAGCGTGACGAAGGTGAGCGGTCTTGAAGGGGCCGACACGCAACGCCGAGGCTACGTGCAGCCCAAGCAGCTACCGGCACTGCTCAAGGCCGCAGAGGGGGCTGCTGCTCGGGCGAGGGCGGCCGTTGCTGGGCGACGCTCGCGGGAGCGGGGCTTCGGATCGGCGAGTGCCTCGGACTCGAACGCCGCCACGTCAACCTCGCTCGGGGCACGCTCACCGTTCTCCGCTCGAAGACGGAGGCAGGACGGCGTGTCGTCGATCTCACCCCAGCCCTGCGGGAAGAGCTGGCCCTATGGCTCGATCGGTGCCCTTCAAGCAGCCGACCGACCCGGTGTTCCCGACCGCGAAGGGCGGCCGCGACTGCCGCCAGAACGTGCGGCGGCGGCTGCTGGTGAAGGCGGTCGAGAGGGCCAACACGCAGCTGGTGAAGGAGGGGATCGAGCCGAACAGCGAGGTGGGCCTGCATGGCCTGCGCCGCACGTTCGCGACGCTGCGATGCGCGATCGGTGACGACCGGCCTACACCGCCTCCCAGCTGGGCCACACCGACCCGACGTTCACGATGCGGGTCTACACCGGCGTCACGAAGCGGCGGGAGCGCCTGACCGTGGCGGAGCGTCGCGCCTACGATCAGGCGGTTGAATGGGCACTGATGGGCACTGGCGAGCAGATTCCGCTTCCTGCACCCGTGAGTGCCACGGGGCCAGAGACAGAAAAAGCCCTGCGTTAACAGGGCTTTCAGGGGATGGAGCGTGCCGGGCTCGAACCGGCGACCCCCAGCTTGCAAAGCTGGTGCTCTCCCAACTGAGCTAACGCCCCGAACTGGGCCTCAGTGTAGAGCCTCGTTCGGTCAGTCGCTGCGACGCAGGCCGCGTTGCTCGAGCGCTTTGAGGCCGCTGCTGAAGGTCTGCGCGGTACCGGTGCGGCCGCGGGAGCGCTGCTCGAGCCGGCGGATCCGAACCTCCAGCTCCTCGAGCTCCGGGGCCCGCGGCGCTTCTCGAGCCGCCACCGCCCGCTCGCGGAGCGCAAGCTCCGACTCGCGCTCGGCCAGAACGTCGCTGCGAGCGGCGAGCTCTGCATGCGTGCGGGTGAAGGCTCGCTCCGCCTCGCGCAGCTCGTCCAGTTTCGTCTCGATGCGCGCGAGCTCCTGGGGTTGATGGGCATCCTGCGGATGGGGAGCCTGGTGAGCCTCTGGCGGCAGAACCGGCGCCGGCGGGGTCTCGTCGAGCCGGCGCTGGCGCTCCGCCAAAGCCGCCTCGGCGGCGGCGAGGGTCTCTTCCCGGATCGTCAGCACCGTCTCGCGCGCGTCGAGCTCTTGGACCCGCTCGGCGTCGAGTTCGATCCTCGCGGCAGCGGCGTCTGCCTCCCGTGCCTCGACCGCCACCTCGCGCTCCTGCATGCGCGCCTCGCTCTCCTGCACGCGGACTTCACTCTCCTGCACGCGGACTTCACTCTCCTGCACGCGCGCCTCGCTCTCCTGCACACGTGCCTCGCGGGTCGCGAGCTCCCTCACCTTCGCGAGTTGCTCCTCCTGATCGGCCGATGGCGGCTCGGTTGAGGCCTGGAGCTCCGCGCTCTGTTGTTCGATCTCCCGCTCGCGCTCGGCCAGCTCGGCTTCTCGTTCCCCGAGCGTTCGCTCGAGCTCCGCCGCCGCCTGCCGTCGCTCCTCGAGCTCCAGCTTCAGGGCATCGAAGGCGGCCTGATCACGCTCCTCCACTCGCCCGGCCCGCACCTCGCGCGCCTCCGCAAGCCGGATGCGCACGGCCTCCAAGCGTTGTTTGCGCGAGCCGGTTGCCTCCTGCTCCTGCTCGCGCCGCTCGACGCGGGCGAGCGTCTGCTCGAGCTCGCGTTCTCGGGCCTGCACATCGGCGACTCGCTCGGCGAGCGTCAGTTTTAGGGTTTCCAACTCGCGGGAGGCCTCCAGACGTTGCCGGCGCAGCGCCTCGCGCTCCAACTCGAGGTCGGAGTGCTCGTCTCCCTGGCCTGTCGGATTCCAGAGCCGGCTCATGCCGAACCGGATGGTACTTCAGCCTTCGGAACTAGGCCGCTCGCTCCAGGCGCTCCTCGGCACGGGCGCGGCGGACGATCTCCTCCCGCTCACCGAACCGGATGCGCGCGCGCTCCGCGCGATGCTCATCCCACAACCCTTGCAGCCGCTCGTCGATTCCCTTGATCTCGCTCACCAGCGCCTCGGTGCGACCCCGGGAGAGCAGGTTCCACAGCTCTGTACGCCCCTCACTCAGGAGCTCGATCTCCGTATGGATGTCCGCAATCGTTCTCATGACCCTGAGAACGAGCGCGCGCGGCTACCGATTCCCTATTCGTCGCGGCTGAACAGAAACACAACAATGGCTCCCGCTCCGACCACGGCGGCCACGATTGCGATCGCATTCAGAAGCGTGACCACTAGTCGTAGCCGAGCTCGGCGATCCGGTCCTCGTCGAGACCGAAGAGGTGTGCAAGCTCGTGGAGGACTGTGATTCGGATCTCGTCCTCGAGCACGCGGGGGTCGGGGAACGCGTCCTCGAGCGGCAATCGGTAGATGGTGATGCAGTCCGGCAGCTCGGCGAAGCCACCACTTCCGCGTTCGGTGAGGGGGATGCCCTCGTAGAGGCCGAAGAGGTCGGGGTCCTCGGGGTGCTCGTCCTCGATGACGATGGCGACGTTGCGGAGGCCGCGCGCGATCTCGGCCGGCAGCGAGTCGAGCGCCGCCCTCACGTGCTCCTCGAACGAGCTCACCAGGGCCTACCTAGTAGGCGGGCCGCAGAGGTCCGCGCGTCCGGAAGAGATAGACGGTCAACATGCCGAAGACGAATCCGCCGACGTGGGCGAATACGGCCACCCCGCCGCCCTCCGGCGGGTGGCGAAGCTGGAAGTTCGCGTCGTAGAGCTGGAGGAGGAAGTAAACGCCGAGGAAGATCCAGGCCGGGATCTCTCGCAGGACGAAGAAGATCACCGTCAGCACGCGCGCGCGCGGCAGGAGCAGGAGGTAGGCGCCGAGGACGCCAGAGATGGCGCCGCTGGCCCCGAGGTTCGGGATCTGACCGGCGATATCCGAGGAGCTGCCGAGCGTGATCGCGGTCTGGAGCCCGGTCGCCGCAAGCCCGGCGAGGAGGTAGAAGACGAGGAACCGCAGGCGGCCCATCGCGTCCTCGACGTTGTTCCCGAAGATCCAGAGGAACAGCATGTTGCCGAGCAGGTGGAGCCAGTCGCCGTGCATGAACATCGACGTGATCGCCGTCACGGGCCAGTCCTGCCCCACCTGCACGCAACTGTTCTCGACCTCGCACGGGTGGTAGGCGAGCTCGTTCACCGCACGCTCGAGGTTGGGGAGCTCGTACAGAACCCACACGAGCACGTTCGTCACGATGAGCGCGTAGGTGACGAGCGGCCGCGACCGCGTCGGCACGTTGTCACGAAGGGGCAGCACGTCGTGATGCTAGACGTCTGGGAGACCGAGAACGAGCTCGTCTACGCGTTCGACCTTCCTGGTATTCCGCGGAACAAGATCTCCATCGATCTGCACGACGACACACTCACGGTCTCCGGGAGCGAGAGCTCTCCAGCGAGCGGTCGCGGCGCGGCTTCTACCGCTTCGAGCGGCGCTATGGCAGCTTCAGCCGTGCTGTCGGGGTGCCGCAGGGTGTGGAGGAGGAATCCGTGAAGGCCGACTGTCGCGACGGCGTGCTGGAGATCCGCATCGCCAAACCAGCGGTGAAGAAGCCTCGCCGAATTCAGATCGGCGGAGGAAGACGCGCCGGCCGACCACGGGACAATCGACGGCAACGCCGCCTCGTCGTAGGCAGAACCACGGGCCGGCGCACCCGAGCGGGCGCGCCGGCCCGCAAGTAGAGTCGGGGCCGATGGGCCGCTTCCCGCAAGGGTTGAACGAGCAGATCGGGCACGAGTTCGGTGCCTCGCAACAGTACGTCGCGATTGCGGTCTACTACGACGCGCTGACCCTGCCGCAGCTTGCGGCTCACTTCTATCGCCAGGCGGTGGAGGAGCGAAATCACGCGATGATGATCGTCCAGTACCTGCTCGATGCCGGCGAGGAGGTGATGGTGCCAGGAGTGGAGCGGCCACGGTCGAGCTTCAGCGACGTGGTCGAGCCGGTTCGTGTCGCGCTCGACCAGGAGAAGCGCGTGACTCAGCAGATCGCCGACCTGACGCAGCTCGCCCGCGACGAGCGGGACTTCGTCGGCGAGCAGTTTCTCCTCTGGTTCCTGCAAGAGCAGCGCGAGGAGATTTCCTCGATGTCGGCGCTCCATGCGGTCATCGAGCGCTCTCGCGACAACGTGATGCTGATCGAGGACTATCTGGCGCGGGAAGCAGGCGGCGCCTCTGAGCTTGAGGCAGGCGCTCCGCCGGCGGCGGGCGGAGCACTCTAGGCGCGTGAAAGAGCACGATCTGCGAAGCAAGTCTGCGCAGACGCTCCTTCCCGCTGACCTCATCGTCTCTACAGGTCTTTCCTCTCTGCTTCACAGCCGATGTGTCGGTGGTGGAGGACGAGCTTGACACCAGGACGCTGAACCCGGCCCGGTGGGCGGTCTCAGAGACGATCGGTAGAGGCGCTAGCAAGGCGGTCGTAACGGGAGTGTCACAACTCCGTGCCGGCTCAGCTGACAAGCGGGACGGAGTCTCAGAGACGCTCCGTTGGAGGGCTAGCACCACGCGCGTGACGGAACTGTGACGAGACTGCACCGAATCTCTCGCGGGTCTTACCAGCCGTCGTACGGCTCCTCGCGCCCTGCGACTACGCTCCAGAGGTCGCGGTGGTCGACGATCAGGCCTTCGTCGCGGAAGCGCAGGACGGTCGTGCCGGTCATCGTCAGGCGCTCATCGTTCTCGAGCCACGTCGCCCACCACTCGACCGCCGCGCGGTGCCGCCGACGATCGGTTTTTGGAACCCACACTCAACGGGCTCCCTCAGTTGCGAAGGTCTCGCGCAGGTATCGCTGCACACCGGTAAGGCGAGATCCGCCTCTCGAAACGGAACGGAACGGCACCGTAAACCGCTCCTCCGCGTAGAGAGCAGCGATCGCATCGATGTCGCGCGCGGCCAGGCCTTGGCCCAGATCTCTGCCCAGCGGCGGGTGTCTCGGCGGCGGCTCTCAGACGAGCTCCTCAGCGGAACGCGGGCAGGCCGGCGCGGATCTCCTCAGCCACGGCCTCCAGCTCGATCGGCGAGCCTGTGACGTCGGCCAGCAGCTCGTCGGCGGTCGGCTTCTGGCCGAGCGACCACAGCTCGCGCAGTAGCCCGCCGGCCTCACGACGCCGGAACCAGTCGGTACCGAACTCCTGCCGGAGGAAGGTCGTCATCTGCGCGGCGAACGCCCACGCGCGCAGATACGACGTGACGTAGTAGCCGGAGTCGATGTCGGCCAGATAGTCCGTGTCGCTCGGTTCCACCTTGAGCGCGTCGCCGAGGAGCTCGACGTAGCGGCTGCGCATCGAAGTGGGGTCGGCCGCCGCGTGGAACTCGATCTCGTAGAGCAGCTTCGCTGAATAGCGGCGCACGTAGAAGAGCAGGTTCACGGCATCCTCGGCGGCGAACTTCTCCGGCCGCGGGAAGTCGAGCATCCGCGTCAGCCAGGCGCGATCGCCGATCAGGTGGTCGAACACCATCGCCCAGCCCTCGGTGACTGCGTTGTCTCCGAGCCGCTTCTCCTCCATCTTCAGATCCGGGGAGGTGAAGGCGAAGTGCTCGGTGTGTCCCGCCTCGTGGAAGAGCGCGTACCAGTCGTCGGGCCCGCCCTGGGGCTGGATGACGAGCATCACCCGGTCGGGGATCTCGATCGGCGCACAGAAGGCGCGCGGGCTCTTCGTCGGACGTTCCTCGACGTCGAGATGGACGTTCGCCTGTGCGTCGAGATCGATCCCGAGGTCGGCCAGCGTGCCGCGCAGGGCGGGCACCATCCGGTCTGCCGGAAAGGCCTTGTCCCAGCTCGAGCCGCGGAAGAGCCGGCGGATGTCATGCCGTTCCGCCTCGGCGATGCCCACGCCGACATGCTCGCGCAGGGCTCGGTCCATCGACTCCTCGTAGAGGCGCTCGGTCGAGTCGAGGAACTCACGGCACTGCGCGGCCAATCCATCGAGATCGATGCCGAAGCGGTCGCGGTAGAGCTCGAAGTAGCTCGAGGAGTCGAGTTCCGGTACTGCGCTCTGGGTCACGCGGGCGGCATCGAGGTAGAGCGGGTTGAGGTGTTCCTCCGTGAGGGCGTTGCGCGCCTCCTCGAGCCGCGACCGGGTCAACCGGTCAGACGCGTTCGCGATCGTCGGCGGCAGCATCCGGTAGCCGACCGTAGCGCCCTCGTGCGGCGTCTCGAGCTTCGTCTCGAGCTCGGCGATCTTCTCTTCGTGCTCGCGCGTCAGCTGGCCGAGATAGCCCTCGCAACCGAAGCGCCAGAGCTCACGGTTCTCGCGGCCGCTGACGGTCTCGCCGACCCGCTTGACGTTCCCGAGGTCGGTCAGGTCGGCGTGCCGCTCGTAGATCGGACGGAGGTCGAAGTCCGGCTTCAGGCCCGCGTAATGGAGGTAGTACTCCTCGTCGAGCTCGGCGATGAAGCGGTCGGCGCCGGCGCGGTAGAGGTCGAGCTCGCGGTCTGAGAATGCTGCGTCGCTCATGGGGGGCCTAGGATACGCGCCGTGCGGGAGTTCAGGGTGCAGACGGAACGCCGCAGCCAGCTCGTGGACATCACGCGGCACGTCCGCGAAGCGGTGCCCGATCTGAAGGAGGTTTCCGCCGTCCTCGTCTACGTGCCGCATACGACGGCCGGGCTGACGATCAACGAGCACGCCGATCCGGCCGTCGCCCGAGACTTCGAGGTCGCCCTGGAGCGGATCGTCTCCTCCGACTGGTCGTGGCAGCACGTCGAGGAGGGGGAGGAGAACGCGCCGACCCACATCCGAGCCGCCTTCATGGGCTCGGACGTGCTCGTCCCCGTGCAGGACGGCAAGCTCGCGCTGGGCACCTGGCAAGGCATTTTCCTCTGCGAGTTCGATGGGCCACGGCGCCGCACGGTGTACGTCACGGCGCTGCGTTGATCGAGGTCGTCGAGCTCAGCAAGCGCTTCGGGAAGACGCAGGCGGTCGCAAACCTGAGCTTCCGGGTCGAGGCTGGGACGATCACGGGCTTTCTCGGGCCGAACGGAGCCGGCAAGTCGACCACGCTCCGCTCTGTGCTCGGCCTCGTGCACCCCGACGCGGGGAGCACGACCGTCCTCGGCGTCCCCTACCGCGAGCTCGAGCGCCCGCTGCACCGGGTTGGTGCAGTGCTGGAGGCCAGCGAGGTTCATCCGGGCAGGTCGGGCCGCAATCACCTGCGCGTGCTCGCGGCCGCAGCGGGTATTCCGCGCTCGCGGGTGGAGGAGGTGCTCGCGCTCGTGGAGCTGAGCTCGGGCGCGAAGCGCAGGGTGAAGGGCTACTCGCTCGGCATGCGTCAACGCCTGGGTCTGGCAGCAGCACTGCTGGGCGATCCGGAGGTGCTCGTGCTCGATGAGCCGGCGAACGGCCTCGATCCGGCGGGTATCCGTTGGCTGCGGGACCTCCTGCGGTCGCTTGCTGCGGAGGGACGTACGGTTCTCGTCTCTAGCCATGTGCTGGCAGAGGTAGCCCAGACGGCTGATCGCGTCGTCATCATCCACCGCGGCAGCCTCGTCCAGCAGGCGGCGATCTCCGACGTGCTCGCCGGCGCCAAGGGAGCAACGCGCGTGCGGACGCCCGGAGCCGAACGACTGCGCGAGCTCCTCGTCGCCGAACGGGTGACCGTCTCCGAAGGCGCCGGCGGGGCCCTGCTCGTCGACGTGCACCCAGAGCGGGTCGGGGAGCTCGCAGCCGCGAACGGAATCGTCCTCCACGAGCTGACCGTCGAAAGCGCGACGCTCGAGGAGGTCTTCCTCGAGCTGACCGGCGGCGAGACGACCGAGTGACGGCGCTCATCCGGTCGGAGCTCCTCAAGATCCGTACGACGCGCGGGTGGTACGCGTACCTCGTCGTCGTCTCGCTGCTGACGGGGCTCGCCGTGGCCGCCGAGATCGGCTCCACCGCCGACGGCGAGCGCGGCGGGCTCGACTTCCAGGTCGGCCTCGTCGACACGGCCGGTTTCGCAGCGCTACTCGCGATCATCCTCGGGATCACGATCGTCACCACCGAGTTCCGCCACGGCACGGTGACCCCGACGTTCCTCGTCGCACCGCACCGTGAGCGCGTGATTGCCGCGAAGGCGGTTGCGGGAGTCCTCGTTGCCGTCCTGTTGGCCCTGCTCGCGTTCGCGGTCGTCGCCGCGGTCGCCCTGCCGTGGCTCACGCTCGTCGACGCCGACCTTCAGCTCGGCGAGGGCGAGATCGGAAAGCGGGCGGCCCAGGTGCTCTTGTCCGCGATCTTGTGGGCGTTCATGGGTGTGGCGATTGGGACGCTCGTGCAGAGCCAGGTTGCCGCGCTCGTCGGGACGCTGATCTGGATCTTCCTGGGCGAGACGCTGCTGATCGGGCTCTTCGGCCTGCTCGACAACGACGGGCTTGCCTCCTACCAGCCGTTCCAGGCTCTCGACGGCGCCGACGGGAGCAGCGGCGGCGACCTCCTGTCGTACTGGCCCGCTGTCGGCGTCTCGCTCGGCTGGGTCGCCCTCCTCGGCGGTCTCGGTACCGAGCGCACACGCCGTCGTGACATCACCTGACGTACCCTGCGGCGATGGCCGCGCCGGTTCGCAGGGATGACGAGCTCGAGCTCACGATCGACTCGCTCGCCTACGGCGGGAACGGCGTCGCGCGGCTGAACGGCTTCGTCGTCTTCGTCCGGCGGGGTCTGCCGGGCGACACGGTGCGCGCCCGGGTGACGAAGGTCAAGCGCGGCTTCGCCGAGGCGCTGGCGACGGAGGTGATCCGGCCGTCCGAGCAGCGCGTGGACGCGCCCTGCGTCCATTACCCCGCCTGCGGCGGCTGTCGCTTCCAGGACCTCGACTATGCGGTGCAGGCAGCGGCGAAGGAAGCGCAGCTGCGCGACGCGCTGACACGGATCGGCGGCATTACCGACCCCCCGCTGGAGCCGATCGTGCCGGCCTCGTCGGCCTTCTTCTATCGCAACAAGATGGAGTATTCGTTCACGCAGACATCCGCCGGCCCGACGCTCGGCTTCCACAAGGCAGGCCGCTGGGACGAGGTGCTCGAGATCGAGCGGTGCTGGCTGACGACCGACGTCGGCAACGGGATCCGAAATGCCGTCCGCGACTGGGCACGCGAGGAGGGACTGCCCGCCTACGACCAGGCAGACCAGAGCGGCTACCTCCGCCACCTCGTCGTGCGGGAGGGCCGCAACACCGGGCAGGCGCTCGTGATGCTTGTAACCGGCCCCGGCGAGCGGTTCGAGACCGGGTACTTCGTCGAGGTGCTGCGCCGCTTCCCCGAAGTCCGCTCGATCCATTGGGCGATCAACGACACGCCCGCGGAAGTAACGAATCTGCCGTCGACGCTGCTCTGGGGTGAAGACGCGATTGAGGAGGAGCTCCTCGGCCTCCGCTTCCGCCTCCGTCCGAACGCCTTCTTGCAGACGAACACGGAGATGGCGGAAGTCCTCTACGGGCTCGCGCGTGAGTACGCGGCGCTGACCGGCAGCGAGACCGTCTACGACCTCTACTGCGGCACGGGCACGATCGGGCTCGCCCTCGCAGCGGACGCGCTCAGCGTGTGGGGGGTCGAGATCTCGGAGGAGTCGGTCGCCTGCGCGCTCGAGAACGCCGACCTGAACGGGATCGGGAACACGGCGTTCTTCGCAGGAAACGTCGGCCAGTCGCTCGAGGAGCTCGAGGGGCGCGCCGGGAAGCCGGACGTCGTCGTCGTCGACCCGCCGCGGGCGGGCCTCGCCGGGAAGGCCCTGAAGCGAACGGGTGCGCTCGGCGCTTCCCGCATCGTCTACGTCTCCTGCAATCCAACGACGCTCGCCTCGGACGTAAAGGTGCTGCGGGCCGAGTTCGGCTACGAGCTGATCCGGGCGCGGGCGGTCGACATGTTCCCGCACACCCCGCACGTCGAGACGGTATCGCTGCTCGAGATCGCCAAGTAACAGTCTGTTACTTGGCGAGCGCGACACGGCCGTGCCACCCTGCCATGATCGGGTGATGCCCGTTTGTGCGCAGTGTGGTTGCGAGGCCGCTGACGACGCGCGCTTCTGTGCCGGTTGCGGAGCGGCGCTCACCGCGGAGCCAGCGCGCGAGGAGCGGAAGGTGGTGACGGTGCTGTTTGCGGATCTGGTGGGTTCGACGGCGCGGGCGGAGACGTTGGATCCGGAGGATGTGCGGGCGATTCTGGCGCCGTTCTATGCGCGGTTGCGGTCGGAGTTGGAGCGGTTTGGGGGGACGGTGGAGAAGTTCATCGGGGATGCGGTGATGGCGGTGTTCGGGGCGCCGGTGGCGCATGAGGACGATCCGGAGCGGGGGGTGCGGGCGGCGCTGGCGATCCGGGACTGGGCGGCCGAGGAGGGGGCGGTCCAGGTGCGGGTCGCGGTGCACACCGGGGAGGCGCTGGTGTCGCTCGGTGCTCGGCCGGTGGAGGGTGAGGGGATGGTGGCGGGGGATGTGGTGAACACGGCGGCGCGGTTGCAGTCGGCGGCGCCGGTGAACGGGATCCTGGTGGGGGAGCAGACGTTCCGGGCGACGGAGCGGGCGATCGAGTACCGGGAGGCGGAGCCGGTGACGGCGAAGGGCAAGAGCGAGCCGATCGCCGTGTGGGAGGCGGTGCAGGCCCGCTCGCGTTTCGGGGTCGACCTCGCGGCGCCCTCGGGCAGCCCGCTCGTCGGGCGGCAGCAGGAGGTCGAGCTGCTGGTCGCGGCGCTCGCGCGCGCCCGGGGCGAGCGCGCCGCCCAGCTCGTCACGCTCGTGGGCGTGCCGGGGATCGGCAAGAGCCGCCTGCTGGCCGAGCTCTTCGCAGCCATTGAAAAGGGCAACGTCCTCACGACGTGGCGGCAGGGCCGGTCGCTGTCCTACGGCGAGGGCGTCAGCTACTGGGCGCTCGGCGAGATGGTGAAGGCCCACGCGGGGATCCTCGAGACGGATGCGCCTGACGAGGCGGGCAGGAAGCTCGGGGAAGCGGTCGGGCGGTTATTGGTCGACGAGGCCGAGGCGCGCTGGGTCGAATCGCACCTGCGTCCCCTCGCGGGCATGGCCGCGGACGATCTCTCCGGGGACCGTCGTGGGGAGGCGTTCGCCGCCTGGCGCCGCTTCTTCGAGGCGCTCGCGGAAGAGCGGCCGCTCGTGCTGGTCTTCGAGGACCTGCACTGGGCCGACGACGGGCTGCTCGACTTCGTCGACCACCTCGTCGACTGGCTGACAGACGTGCAGGTGCTCGTGGTCGCGAGCGCGCGCCCCGAGCTGCTGGCGCGCCGGCCGGCCTGGGGTGGAGGCAAGGCGAACGCGACGACGGTGTCGCTGTCGCCGCTCTCGGACGAGGAGACCGCGCGGCTCGTGCACGCCTTGCTCGAGCAGTCGGTGCTCCCGGCGGAGGTGCAGTCGGCGCTGCTCGAGCGCGCTGGTGGAAACCCACTGTACGCGGAGGAGTTCGTGCGGATGGTCGCCGAGCGCGGTCACGGTCGGACCGAGCTGCCGGAGTCGGTGCAGGGGATCATCGCGGCGCGCCTCGACGGCCTCGACCCCGAGGACAAGGGCTTGCTGCAGGACGCCGCCGTGGTCGGGAAGGTCTTCTGGTCGGGCGCCCTCACCGCGATCGGCAGTCGGGAGCGCTTCGCGGTCGAGGAGCGGCTGCACGCGCTCGAGCGGCGCGAGCTCGTTCGGCGCGAGCGGCGCAGCTCCGTCGCCGGGGAGAGCGAGTACGCCTTCCGTCACGTCCTCGTCCGCGACGTCGCCTATGGCGCCATCCCGCGCGCCGCCCGGGCCGACCGGCACCGTGCCGCCGCGGAATGGATCGAGTCGCTCGGCCGCCCCGAGGACCACGCCGACCTGCTCGCGCACCACTACCTGTCCGCGCTCGAGCTGGCCCGGGCCGCGGGCGCCGATCCGGCTGAATTCGCGAGACCGGCCGCGACCGCGCTGCAGCGGGCCGGCGACCGCGCGTTCGCGCTCAACGCCTTCCAGCCTGCGGCACGTTTCTACGGTGAGGCGCTCGAGCTCGGTGTCGACGAGCGTGAGCGGCCGCGCGTGCTCTTCCGGCTCGGCGCCGTCTTCCACCTCACCTCGGACGAGCGCCGGATCCAGACCCTCGAGGGAGCCCGGGACGCCCTCCTCGCTGCCGGTGATCCTGAGACCGCGGCCGAGGCGAGCCTCCTCCTCGCCGAGGCGTGGTGGTTCCGGGGGGAGCGGGATCAGTCGCGTGAGCACCTCGAGCGGGCGCAGGAGCTCGTGCGCGGGCGAGACGCCTCGCCGGCGGGCATTCGGGTGCTCGCGCAGGTCGGGCGCTACCGGATGCTCGCCGACGAGAACGAGGAGGCGATCCAGGCTGCTAGACAGGCCCTTGCGCTCGCGGACGAGCTCGGGGTCGACGAGTCGCGACCGCTCGCGCTGAACGTTCTCGGGACCGCGCGAGCCAACTCGGGTGACCTGGGCGGGATCGCCGATCTCGAGCGGGCGATCGAGATCGCCGTCGCCGCGAACGATCCAGACGCCGCACGCGCGTACAACAATTTGGGGGCCGTTCTCTACGCGCAAGGGGAGCTCCGCCGCGGCGCCGCGATGTGGCGTGAGGGTAAGGACGTCGCCGATCGGCTCGGCAACGCGACCGTCGGCCGCTACATCAGCGGCGTTGTTGTCTGGGCCGATCACGACGCCGGCAATTGGGACGAGGCCCTTCGTGCCGCCGATGCGTTCATCGCCGAGTGTGAGGCCGGGTCGTCGCACTACCTCGAGGGAGATGCACACGGCCTCCGTGCGCGCATCCTCTTCGCCCGCGACGAAGTGGAAGAAGCGCTCGCGGCCGCGGCCCGAGCTGTGGAGCTCGGGCGCAAGGTGAAGGACCCCCAGGCGATGCGACCCGCGCTCGGCGTTCACATGCGTATCAACCTGCGGCTCGGCCGCATCGCCGAGGCTCGGGCGGCTGCGCGGGAATTGCTCTCGCTGGGTGGCGTGATGGTTGAGCTCGCCTTCGCCGCGGACCCTCTCAATCTCGGTGACGAGGTCGGCGCGGCGATCGCGGAACGGCCCGAGACGCGGTGGACGCAGGCGGCACGCATGATTCTCGAGGGGCAGCTCGAGGATGCGGCCGACCTGCTCGAGCACATGGGCGACCTTGCCTTTTCCGCCGACGTGCGGCTCCGAGCGGCGAAGGCGCTCGTCGCGCAAGGTCGCCGCGCCGAGGCGGACGCGCAGCTCGCGAAGGCGCTCGCCTTCTACCGCTCGGCCGGCGCGAAGCGCTACCTCCGCGAGGCCGAGGCGCTCCTGGCCGCGACCGCATAGCTACCCGCGCCGGAGCGAGCGCCAGAGCAGGTCAGCGTTCGGCAGCAGGAAGCCGACGCAGATCGCCGGCAGCGCGGGAAGGCCGGCAACGTCCGTCGTCGCGGTCAACACGAGCGTCAGGCCGAGGAGCGCTGTCATCGCCAACCACGTCCACGCGACGCGCAGGCCGAAACGAGCCGCCGCCGCGAGGAAGAGCGAGAAGAAGAGGATGTCGGGCGGCCCGATGTTCGCGCTGTCCTGCTCGCCCGGGATCCGGAAGGCAATCGAGACGTCGTCGAACACGCTCGGTTGCTCCGAGACGATGTAGTCCGTGGGGCCGCGCCAGACCGACAGCACATCGACGAACGGGATCACGACGGCGATCAGCACGGTCCAGGAGACCGCTTCGAAGTAGCTGAGAAACCAGAAGCCGAGGGCCGTCAACGCGAAGAGTTTGGCGAGATTAAAGAGGACGTCGAGCTCTGCGGCCCGCAAGAGCAACGCGAGCACGAGGAGCGCGAGAGCGACGAGCAAGAGGCCTCGGCGGAACGCGACCGGTAGGGCGAGCCAGGGGACGAGCAGGAACGCGGGGATCAGCACGACCGTCAGGAACGCGAGATCCCAGTTGAGGCCGGCGTCCCAGAGCTGCCCGGCCGCTGCGGTGTAGACGGCGAGGAGCATCGCGAGAGCTACCAGAGCCGCGAAGCGCGGCCGGCTCAATAGGGCGGAAGCTCTTGGTACCAGGCGCCGACAGCCTTGAACGCATTCCAGAACGCGGTCTTGGCGGCCGCTTCGTCGAGCGCGGCGTCGATGTCCGGGACGACGAGCGTCTCGATCGTCGCCGTAAACCGTTGCAGCCCTTCGCCGTCCGGCCGGAGGGCATCGGCGAGCGGGAATGCGAGCGCGTTCAGGAAATCGACCGCGCGCTGGCCCATAACGACGAGGAGCTTCGGCTGGACGATGTGCAGCTCGCGGTTCAGCCACGGGCCGGCCTCGTCGGGATCCTGGCCCAAGAACTTGAGGCAGTTCGTCCCGTACACGGCCATCGGGTCCACGCGTAGGCGCTGCAGCGACTTCAGGAGCGCCTGGCCGGCGCGCCCGTAGAACGCGACCCCCTCGTGCACCTCCGAGGCTTGCGGCTCGTACTTGAGCAGGAAGACGTCGGCGAGCGGGTGTCCGGATCCGAGCACGGGAACGTGCGACTCGTCCCCGGCGCGCCCGATCTCGTCCCCGAGCTCGTTGATCTCGGAGATGGCCTTCTGGAGGTAGCGCTCGTAGATCTCGTCGGTGGGCACGGCAGACACAGCTCTGTCCTCTTTAGGGGGTCCTCGCGCGCTGAGCATCCGCCCTCGGATGCGAAGCCTGCGCAACGGATCTTTCTCCTCTACCGCACCTTTTCCTTGACCTGCGCGACCCACTTGAGGCTCTGCAGCAGCGCGAGCGACTTCGGTCGCCGCAGCACCTCCGCGCTCCGCAGCGAGATCATGAACTCCTCCGGCCCGTCGAAGGCACGCATGCGCAGTGCGCCTGTACCGACCCCCTGCAGGACATGAGCATCGGATCCGGCACCGGCGACGAGGTTGTACTTCCGGGCGAAGCGGAGCGCCTCGTCGTTGTACGTCTCGAAGAGCAGGCGTGCGTTGTAGACCTCGAACACGTCGACCTCCGCGAGATGCCGGTGCAGCGTCACCGGATCGGCGATCGCGTGCATCCGGTCAAAGGGGTGCGGGAGGTAGACGAGCCCGCCCTGCTCGCGGATCGCGGCAATCGTGTCGGCGAACGAGAGCCCGCGAGGGATCTCCTTCTGGAGGAAGAGGCCGATCACCTCGCCCTGGCCGCTCGTCTTCACCTCCTCGCCCGGAATCACGATCAGGTCTCGCCCGCGCGCCGCTCGAGCCGCCTCGAGCGCGCCGCCGAAGGCGTTGTGGTCGGTGACCGCGATCGCGCCGAGCCCTTCCGCCTCAGCGTGGTCGAGTAGTTCCTCCACCTCGATCGAGCAGTCGTGCGACCACGACGTGTGCATATGGAGATCGGCGACGACCCAGGGCCGGTCGGCCAGCGGGTTCTGCTCCCGGCGTGGGGTGCGACGGCGGACCCCGAGACCGCGGTAGAGCTCGTCGAGCTCGCGGGCGACGTCGGCGAAGTCCCGCGCTTGCGAGCGGGCCGCGGCTGCTCGTCGGCACCGGAGGGGTTCGTCGTTGGCGAGCCGGGCGATTGCGGCGGCCATCAGCTCGGGCTGCTCGAAGAGGCCCGAGGCGTTCGCGACGGCGGACTCGCTCGCGGCAGCTTCGAGCAGGAGCCGGGGTGAGCCGGTCGGCGCGGGCGCGAAGATCGCTGCCTGCCCGAAGAGCTCCGCGCGTGACGTCGGCAGGCGGCCGGAGCGCACGTGCACGCGCTCGCGCAGGCCGAGCGGTATCGCCGGCCGGGCCGAGAGCGGCTTCGTCCGCAGGAGGACGATCTCCCAGTCGGGCAGCTCCCGGAGCGATCGCAGCGCCGCCCGTGCGACCGGCAGCGACGCGGTGTGGAACTCCACGACGATCAGGTTGCGCTTGGCGATCGGGCGGAAGAGCTGGAGATCGACCCCGGCCGACAACACCTTGTAGTCCCCCGGGAACCGCGCTGCCGCTGCCGCCGCCGTCTCGTCGGAAACGGCAAGGAGGGCGTCGATCCGGCCGAGCAGCTTCTCCCGCACCGCCTTGCGTGGCGGGTACGTCAGCCGCTCGGGCGAGAAGAAGGTCGCGACGGCGAGCGTCTGGGCGTCGCGCAGGGCGAGGTAGGAGATGCTCGGGAGACCCGGCTCGAAGCCATGCACGACGTCGTAGTCGCCCTGGCTCAGCGCCAGCGTGAGGTTCGCACGGACACCCACGGGTACGCCGAGGCTCGAGCGGCGCGACACCGGCACGCTCGGTCCGACGGCGATCACGTCCGCCGCCTCGCTCCGGTTCAACGCGCGCCGCCCGGCGAGCAGGTCGCCGGCACGGCTCGACGGAGCGAGGACGGTGACGGTGTGCCCGAGCTTGCGGAGCTCGCGTGCGATGCCGGCGACGTGCTCGTTGACCTCGTGCGGCTGCGACCACGCGAACGGCGTCACGAGGCAGATGCGAAGGGTCACCGTTCGAGTGTAGCCCCGGGTAGAGTCAGCTCATGGAAGGCGTCTCGATCAAGGTTCGCGAGGACGGGCCGTACCTCGTCCGCGGCCCATTCACGCTGCTCGACGCCGACGGTAACGAGTTCGAGGTGCCGCCGGGAACGGCTGTTGCGCTCTGTCGGTGCGGGGGCTCGACGAACAAGCCCTTCTGCGACTCCACGCACTCGAAGATCGGCTTCCAGGCGGCGGAGCGGGCCGTCCGCGAGGTCGCGGTCGACGAGCGATCCAGCCTTAGCTGAGCTAGGCGACCCCGCCGAGCGCGTAGAACGCGCCGAAGGCGAAGAGGATCGCGCCGACGACGCCGTAGGCCAGCGGCGTCACGCCGTGTCCCTGCGCGCGCGCTTGCGCGCCGAGGCGGTCGCGGAGCACGAAGAGGAGCGCGCCGAACGCGAGGACGATGGCTCCGACGATGGCCTCTGTCACTGTCCTGGGGAAGTCGGAGAGGGAGGTTGCGGGGGCGGCGCGCTACGGCGCACGCCCCCGCAACGGCCTCTAGACGGCGGCGGCAGTCGCTGCCTTCGTCTGCTTGACGGCGTTCTGGGCGATGAACTTCTCGGTCAGGTCGTACGCCTCGTCGTCGACGATCTGGACCGGCGGCGACTTCATCAGGTAGCTCGAGGGACCTTCGAGCGCTCCCGCGATGCCGTTGTTCAGTGCCAGCTTCGCCATCCGGACGGCGTCGATCACGATCCCGGCCGAGTTCGGTGAATCCCAGACCTCGAGCTTGAGCTCGATGTTCAGGGGCACGTCGCCGAACGAGGAGCCCTCCATGCGGATGAACGCCCACTTCCGGTCGGTGAGCCAGGGCACGTAGTCCGAGGGGCCGACGTGGACGTTCTCTGCGCCCATGTCGTAGTCGAGCATCGAGGTGACGGCGTTCGTCTTCGAGATCTTCTTCGACTCGAGGCGGCTGCGCTCGAGCATGTTCAGGAAGTCGGAGTTGCCGCCCACGTTCAGCTGCATCGTCTTGTCGAGCTTGACGCCGCGCTCGCGGAAGAGGCTCGTCAGGACGCGATGCGTGATCGTCGCGCCGACCTGCGACTTGATGTCGTCGCCGATGATCGGGAGGCCCTTCTCCTGGAAGCGCTTCTGCCAGTAGTTCTCCCGCGCGATGAAGACAGGCATGCAGTTGACGAGCGCGACGCCCGCCTCCAGGCACTGCTCGGCGTACCACTTGGCGGCCATCTCGGAGCCGACCGGGAGGTAGCTGACGACGACGTCGGTGCGGGTCTCCTTGAGAATGCCGACGATGTCGTCCGTCTCGCCGGGCGCCTTCGTGACGACCTCGGAGATGTACTTGCCGAGCCCGTCGTGGGTCATGCCTCGACCGACGCGGATGCCCGTCTTCGGCACCTCGGCGAACTTGATCGTGTCGTTCGGGTGCGCCCAGATTGCGTCGGCGAGATCTTTGCCGACCTTGTCCGTCGTGACGTCGAACGCGGCCGTGAACTCGATGTCGTGAACGTGGTAGCCGCCCAGGTTCACGTGCATCAGGCCCGGTACGAACTGATCGTCCGGTGCCTCCTTGTAGTACTCGACGCCCTGCAGGAGCGAGTTGGCGCAGTTGCCGACTCCGACGATCGCGACGCGAACCTTGTCCTTGCTCCGGCCGCGGCCGTTCGACGAGCCGTTGCTCGAGCCGTTCTTGCCAGCCATGGTTTCCTTTCGAGTTCTGTTGGAAGAGAAGGGGACCTCGAGCGCGTCCGCCAGTGTGCGGAGCACGAGATCGTTGACGTTCTGCCTGCGCCTGCCAGCGGCACTTTTGAGCTCGCGACGGAGGTCTGGCGGCATGCGCAGAACGACGGCGCCGGCTGCGCCGGCGATCGCCTTCCGACGCCGGCCGCTAGGCTCGAAGGGAACGCTGAACCGGTCTGCTAGCAGCCCGACGACGACGTCATTCAGGTTCGAGCTGCGACGGGCTACCTCACGTACCACCGCTCGCTTGAGCGGGGGCGGCATGCGGATGAGGACGCTCGTTCGCAGTGGAGTGCTAGCAGACAAACTGCTATCAGTTTATCAGGTTTCGACTCGAACCTGGAGCCAAGGATGACGTGTCCTCTGAGATGGATGTGGCAGTGACCGAAACGGCCGATGCCTACCCAGCCTCCTGGTGTTACCTCGACCCAACAGACGACTCCAACCGAGGGAACTGTCGACGAACGTCGTTCGCTACAGCGGCCGACGGGACGCTCTTACTCCGCGAGCTCGGTAGTGAGGCCGGCAGGGGGTTTCACGAACGCGGTCGGCGTCGCGGTCGACGGCGCCGAGAACTAGCGACCTCAGCTCGAGTCGCCGGATGAGACTCGAATCAAAGAGCGGGCCACCGCCGCGGGGCGCCGCCGGGCGCCGCACTCGCCCGCCCAGCACGGCGACGAAGCGTCATTCCGATTCGAGTTCTTGGAGCGCGCGCAGCTCGCGCCGGACGTGGAAGACGCGCTGCAGGACGGTGACCCAGGCGGTCGCGGCGAGCACGGCGATCGCCCATGGCAGCACCCCCCACGGCGCGAGGACGAGCCCGGCCGAGATGACGACGACACGCTCGGCGCGGGAACCGATCCCCACGTCACCTCGCAGGCCGAGAGCTTCGGCTCGTGCGCGTGTGTAGGAGACGAGAAAAGAGCCCGCGATCGCGGCGATCGTCAAGCCGAGGGCGACCTCGTTCTCGTCCCGCATGAAGACGAGAGCAATCGCTCCGAGCATGAAGGCCTCGGAGGCGCGGTCGGTCGTCGAGTCGATGAAGGCGCCGAACGCAGTCTGCTTGCCGCCGGCTCGCGCGAGTGCGCCATCGAGGATGTCGAGCACCGAGCCGACGACGAAGACGGCCGCGCCGAGCCAGAACCAGAGGAGCTCGTTCCGGTACTCGAAATAGACGAGCACGCCGCCGAGGGCGCAGAGCGTGACGCCGGCGGTCGTGAGCATGTTCGGCGTCAGGCGCGTCCGGGCGAGGCCGCTCATCGATCGGGAGGCGAGGCCGCGCGCTCCCGAGGTGTACGCCGCCTTGAGGCTCATCTCGTGATGCGGAGGGGGCGCAGGAGGCGGCGTCGGTAGACGACCGCCGCGGCGACGGCGGCCACCGCGATCCCGGCTGCGATGTCGAGCCAGAAGTGGTTGCCGGTGCCCATCACGCTCACCCACACCCACACCGGCCAGGCCAGCCAGAGAGCCTTCGCCCAGCCGCGACGGACGACGAGGGCCATCACGATGCCGACGATCAGCGCGTCTGCCGAATGGAGGCTCGGCATCGCCGCGTACGGATTGGAGGCGAACTGGACGATGGACGAGTCATGGGTGATGGTGGCGTGGCGGGCGAGCGTGTCCGTGAAGCCCGCCTCCGGGAACATCCTCGGCGGTGCGGTTGGGAACAGGACGTAGCCCACGAGCCCCATCAGGTTCGCGAGGATGAGGGTGTTACGAAACCTGAAGAACCCCTCGTGGGCGCGGAAGTAGATCCAGAGGAGCGCGATCCCCACGACCGCGAACTGCGACAGCCAGTACGTGTAGGACGTCGCCTGAATCAGGAGCGAGGAGGCCTCGACCACGTGCTGGAGCGGCAGCTCGATCATCGAGCCGAGACTCCGCTGGAGATCGATGATCCGCCGCCCGTTGTCGAAGGCCTCGTCGACGCTCTGGTCGGCAGCGCCGCGGGCAACCTGGTAGACGGCGTAGAAGCCGAGCCAGATAGCGACCTGGAGCGTAAGATGCCCCCAGCCGCGCGGCAGCCGGCGCGCAGCGGCTTCGGAGTAGGTCGCCATGGGAGGGACGATTCTACCCAGGGGGGTCGTGGCCTCCCCCGCGCGGTCAGCCGCCGATGTAGCTCATCTCGACCTTCGGCAGCTCGACCGTCCGTTCGGAGCGAACTTCGGAGTAGCGGTCCGAGCGACCTGACCAGATGACCCCGACGGCATCGCGAAGGTCGTCGTCTGACGCGCCAGACCGGAGGAGTGCGCGCAGATCGTGTCCACGGATCGAGAAGAGGCAGGTGTAGAGCTTTCCCTCGGCCGAGATCCGCGCTCGTGTGCAGTTGCCGCAGAACGGCTCCGTCACCGAGGCGATCACGCCGATCTCTCCCGTCCCGTCCCGGTAGCGCCACCGCCGGGCGACCTCGCCGCGATAGGTTGGCTCGACCCGCTCGAGCGAGAACACCTCGTCGATCGTGCGCACGATCTCGGCAGCCGGGACGACCTCGTCGAGCCGCCAGCCGTTCGAGTGCCCAACGTCCATGTACTCGATGAAGCGCAGGACGTGGGGCGTGCCCTTGAAGTGTCGGGCGAGCTCCAGGATCGAGCCCTCGTTGACGCCGCGCTTGATCACGGCGTTCACCTTCACCGGGAGCCCGGCGGCGGCAGCGGCGTCGATACCTTCCAGCACGCGCTGCACGGGGAACTCGACGTCGTTCATCGCGCGGAACGCCTCGTCGTCGAGCGAGTCGAGACTGACGGTGACGCGGCGGAGCCCTGCGTCGGCGAGGATCCTGGCCTTACGCGCGAGCAGGGAGCCGTTCGTCGTGAGCGTCAGGTCGACGTCGAGCGCTGCGAGCGTCGCGATCAGCCGCTCGAGGTCGCGCCGGAGCAGCGGCTCGCCGCCGGTGATCCTGATCTTCTCCACTCCCTCGTGGACGAAGACCCGCGCGAGCCGTTCTAGCTCCTCGAAGGTGAGGAGCTCGCGGCGCTCGAGGAAGCGGTAGTCGCGCCCGAAGACCTCCTTCGGCATGCAGTAGACGCAGCGGAAGTTGCAGCGATCCGTGACGGAGATGCGGAGGTCGCGCAGAGGCCGTCCGAGAGTGTCGCCCGCCATGGATTGAGAGTAGCGTCGCGCGGGCATTCTCTTGTCCGACATCGACGAGAGGAAACTCGTGGACAGCGATCGCATCGAAGGCAAGATGAAGGAAGCCGAAGGCAAGCTGACGGGCGACGAGGATCGTGAGAAGGAGGGCCAGGCCCAGGACGCGACGGGCAAGGTGAAGGACACCGCCTCAGACGCCTGGGACAAGGTCCAGGAGACCGGCGAGGACGCGAAGGACGCGGTCGACAAGCGCGTCTAGCGCGAGCGCTGTAGCTGTTCGGAGGCGCCTCTCACGGGGCGCCTTCGTCGTTCTTCAGGCCCGAACTGCAGGGGCGACCTCGTTGCCGAGGAGTCGCACCATCTCGACGTCCTCGTGCACGAGGTGCTGCAGGAAGATCCGCTGTACGCCCAGTGCCTCGAGCTCGCGGAGCCGGTCTCTGACCTGCTCGACGGTGCCGAGAACCAGGCGACCCCGTTGCGTCCGCACGAACTCGGCTGGGTCGCCCTCTCGGCCGGTCTTCGCGAGCAGCCGCTCGACGCGCTCGTGCAGCTCCGCCGTGTCGCGCCCGACGACGCAGCCCGTCATCACGGAGAAGGTGAGTGGTTCGCGTCCCGCATCGATGCACGCCCTCAGGACGTTTGCGCGGCGTTCGCGCAGCTCCTCATCAGAGGGGTAGACGGTGTTGTACTCGTCTGCAAAGCGGGCGGCCAGCCGCGCGGTGCGGGGCCGCGCCGACCCGCCGACGATCACGGGCGGCCGGGGCTGCTGGAATGGCGTCGGCCGCGAGCGCAGTCCGTCGAGCCGGTAGTGCCTGCCCCTGAAGTCGAGGCTCTCCTCGGTCCATTGCCGCACGATGATCTCGAGCTGCTCTTCGAGGAGCTCCAGGCGCTCCGCCATGGGCGGGAACGGGAAGCCGTACGCGGTGTGCTCCTGCTCCATCCAGCCCGTTCCGATCCCGAGCTCGACGCGCCCCTCGGAGACGTGGTCGGCGGTCGCCACCGCTTTCGCCAGCAGTGAAGGGTGGCGGAAGGTGACCGGCGAGACGAGGGTGCCCAATCGGATCCGGTCGGTGACGGCGGCGAGGGCGGCGATCTGCGTCCACGCGTCGAGGGAGCCGCGGGCGTCGTCGCTCTGGCCGGAGTAGTGGTCGGAGCGGAAGAGCCCCTCGAGCCCGCTCTCCTCCGCTGCTTGTCCGAGGGCGAGCCAGTCGCTCCAGGAGACACCCTCCTGGCCCTCGATCATCAGGCAGACGCGCACGGGAGCAGTATCGCCGCCGCAACGGTCTCAAAGACGGTCGGTCGCGGCGCTAGCACGTGCGGAGCGACGGATGTGTGCCGGCTTCGTAACGGGTTCCGCGGTCCGCGCCTGGAAGGCGCGCCTCTGTAGCCTCGCGCGGTGCCCGCGCTTGCCGCGCTCGTACTCGTCACCGCCGTCTGGGGGCTGACGTTCGTCCAGGTCAAGGACGCTGTCGCGCTCTACCCCCTGTTCGCCTTCCTGGCGCTGCGCTTCGCGATCGCGAGCATCGTGCTCGCCGTGCCCGCAGCGCGCCGGCTGCGCTCTCTCGGCGCGCCCGGCTGGCAGGCGGGCGTCGCGCTCGGACTGCTGCTCGCGGTGGGGTATGCCCTGCAGACCGCCGGCCTGGAGCGCACCACCGTCTCGAGTGCGGGCTTCATCACCGGCCTCTACGTCGTCTTCACGCCGCTGCTCGCACTGCTGCTCTTCCGCACGCGGGTGGGGGCTGCGGTCTGGATCGGCGTCGTGCTCGCCGCCCTCGGTCTCGCGCTGCTCTCCGGCGTCGGCGCCGGCGACCCGCTCGGGGACGCGCTCGTGCTCGGTGGCTCGGCCGCCTACTCGCTCCAGATCGTGTTGATGGAACGGTATTCGCCACGGTACGACCCCGTCGCATTCACGCAGGCGGAAATGCTGGCGGCGTTCGGCGGATTTGCAGTCGTCGCCATCGCCCTCGGCCAGATCGAGCTGCCGCGCGGCTGGACCGTCTGGGGCGCGCTCCTCGTGACAGGGATCTTCGCGAGCGCCCTCGGCTTCCTCGTTCAGACGTGGGCGCAGCAGCGCACGTCTGCGACACGCACCGCGCTCGCGTTCGCGCTGGAACCGGTCTTCGCGGGGATCTTCGGCTTCTGGCTCGCCGGCGACCGCCTCGGCGCGATCGGCTGGGCCGGGTGCGCCGTGATCATGACCGGAATCGTCGTCGCAGAGCCGGAGGCGGGGAGGACGCTCCGGCGGCTCGTCGGCCGCGGTGTCTAGATCAGCCGGTGCTAGATCAGCCAGGCGCCGTCGCGCTGCACGAGCTCGCCGTCGGCCCAGAGCTCGCCGCCGCGCCGCAGGTCCTTGACGAGATCCCAGTGAATAGCGCTCTCGTTCGTTCCGCCGGCGTAGGTGTAGCTGGCGCCCAGTGCCAGGTGAACGGTGCCGGCGATCTTCTCGTCGAAGAGCACGTTGCGCGTGAACCTGGTGATCCCGGGATTGCAGCCGAGACCGAGCTCGCCGAGCCGGCTCGCACCGTCATCCGTGCGCAGCACCCCCAGCAGGAATTCCTCTCCGACAGCGGCGCTCGACTCCACGACCCGCCCCTCGCGGAAGACGAGACGTGCCCGCTCGACGTCGTTGCCGAGATACACCGCCGGGTACTCCGAGAAGGTGATCGAGCCCTCTGCCGAGTCCTCGACCGGGCTGTAGAACACCTCGCCGTCGGGCATGTTGCGAAAGCCCGCCGAGACGACCCCGTCGCGACCCGCGATGCTAAGCGTCAGGTCGGTGCCGTCGCCGACGATCCGGACGCGTTCGGTGCGGTCGAAGCGCTGCTTGATGGCTTGCATCCGCTCCTCCTCGGCGTCCCAGTCGAGCAGGCAGGCTCCGTAGACGAAGTCGGCGAACTCCGGCAATGTCATGCCGGCGTCCGTCGCAGCGGCCTCGGTCGGGTATTGCGCGACCGCCCAGCGGACCTTGAGCGAGCGTGCGCGTCGGCTCGCCGGCTCGGCCGCCTTCTGGAGGAGCATCCGCCGCTCCTCGTCCAGAGTTGCCTCGGTGTGGACGCTCTCGGGCGCCCTGATCGTCAGTCGGGCGTCCTCGTTCTCGACCTGGTGGAGCTCGATCGCCGGCAGTTCGGCGAGCAGCTCGAGGGGAGCCTCGAGCGCCCAGTCGAGATCGGCGCGGATCCGCTCGGAGCCCCAGTTGATCCGAGGTAGGTAGTACGCGCCGCGGCGTCCGATAGCCCGCGCAACCTCCTCCACGAGTGGCCGCGCCAGCGGCGAGGCTCGCACCGTCACCTGCCAGCCCGGCTGCACCGCGAGGCAGCGGTCGACTAGGAGCGCCGCGAGCTCGGCGTTCCGCGGATCGGCCACAGGCCCAGAGCCCAAGGCTCGGCATCGTAGTGGGTTACGGTCAGGGGCGTGGACGAGGTCGTGTTCGCCCTGGCATCGGCCGCCTTGTTCGGCGCCATGACGGTCGCCCTACGGTTCGCGCTCGCCCAGGTACCCGATGCCGAGGGCGGAGCGCTCCTGACGATCCTCGTGGCTCTCGCGGTGACGCTCCCTGTCGCGGCGACCGGGCCTGTCGAGCTGGTCGGCACCTGGCCCTTCGTGCTCGCTGGCCTGCTCGGGCCGGGCCTCTCGCAACTCCTCTTCACGCTGGCCGTCCGCGACGCAGGCCCCTCGAGGACGTCGGTGACGGTCGGGACCGCACCGCTCTTCTCCGTGCTCGTGGCGCTCGTGTTCCTCGGCGAGCCGCTCCAGGCGGCACTCGCAGCGGGTGCGATCCTGATCGTCGTCGGCGCGATGCTCCTCGTCTCCGAGCCGGGCCGGCCCGCGCACGTGAAGCGGATCGGGCTCGTGCTCGCGCTGCTAGCCACCATCGTCTTCGCCGTCCGCGACAACCTCGTGCGCCACCTGTCGATCGAGACGGACGTCGAGCCGGGCCTCGCCGCGGTGGCGACGCTCGCAGCAGGGGCCCTGGTGGTCGCCCTCTACCTGCTTCTCACCCGGCGCGCGCTGCCGACGGAGGGCCTGACGGCCTTCGTGCCTGCCGGAGTGGCTTTCGGGCTCTCCTACCTCTGCCTCTTCGAGGCCTACTACCGCGGCCGCGTGACGGTCGTCTCGCCTCTCGTTGCGACCGAGTCCCTCTGGGGCGTGATGCTCTCGGCACTCCTGCTCCGAAGACACGAGCTCGTCGGGCCTCGCCTGTTCGCCGGCGCTGCGCTCGTCGTCGTCGGGGGCGCCCTGATCGGCGTCTTCCGCTGATCAGACGACCTGGGTTGCGGGCGGCACGTCGAGGGAGTCTCTGCCCGACGAGTTCCCGCGTCAGCGGGTACTCGCGGTGCTGCGCCAGCTCGCTAGCGCGCGGTCGCAGGCGGCAGGAACCGCGTCGCGATCGTCAGGAGCAGGTGCACGATCCCGAGCGCGACGAAGAACGCTGTTGGCGTCGACTCGTCGGAGAAGCCGAAGAGAAAGGGAGCGGCGACGAGGAAGAGGGCCAGGGCGAAGTCGAGCGCGACATGGCCCTTGATCGGAATCGAGCGCGAGAGGCCCGTCGGAGAGTCTGTGCCGGCCGCGACGGCAAGGATGACGATGCCGACCGCGATCGAGACCGCCTTCGCGGCACCTGAGTCGAAGCCGAAGAGGAACGGTGCCACGACGAAGAGCACACCTGCCGCGTACTCGACGAGCCCGTGGAGGAAGAGCGAGATCGGGCCTTGGCGCAGCACATGCGCAGTATCACACCTCTTGCATGGTGCCGACCTGCCGGTGATCTGATATCTTGTGGCTAAGATTTTCTGATTAACAGCTACGAGATCAAGGAGCCGCAGACACATGGCGAAGACAATCGGAATCGACCTCGGGACGACCAACAGCTGCATGGCCGTGCTCGAGGGGGGTGAGCCGACCGTGATCCCGAACGCGGAAGGCGGTCGCACCACGCCGTCGGTGGTCGCGTTCACGAAGGACGGCCAGCGGCTCGTCGGGGCGCCGGCCCGCCGTCAGCAGGTGACGAACCCGCAGGCAACGATCTTCTCGATCAAGCGCTTCATGGGCCGTAAGTGGGACGAGGTCTCTGAAGAGATGACGATCGTCCCCTACGAGGTCGCCAAGGGCGACAACGGCGATGCGCGCGTACAAGTGGAGGGCAAGGAGTACGCCCCGCCCGAGATCAGCGCGATGATCCTGCAGAAGCTGAAGACGGACGCTGAGGCCTACCTGGGCGAGCCCGTCTCGGATGCGGTCGTCACCGTCCCCGCCTACTTCAACAACGCCCAGCGCGAAGCCACGAAGGACGCCGGCAAGATTGCCGGACTCAACGTCCTGCGCATCATCAACGAGCCCACTGCCGCCGCGCTCGCGTACGGGCTCGACAAGGACGCAGCGGATCAGACGATCCTCGTCTTCGACCTCGGCGGCGGCACGTTCGACGTGTCCGTGCTCGAGCTGGGCGACGGTGTTTTCGAGGTCAAGTCCACGAACGGCGACAACCACCTCGGCGGCGACAACTTCGACAAGGCGATCGTCGACTGGATGGTGGCGGAGTTCAAGCGCGACCAGGGCATCGACCTCGCGGCCGACAAGATGGCGCTCCAGCGCCTCTACGAGGCTGCCGAGAAGGCCAAGATCGAGCTCAGCTCGACTATGACGACGCAGATCAACCTTCCCTTCGTCACCGCGACCGCCGAAGGCCCTAAGCACCTCGACCTGCAGCTGACACGCGCGAAGCTCGGCGAGATCACCGCCGACCTGGTCGAGCGCACCGTCGGCCCGACGAAGGCTGCACTCGCGGACGCGGGCCTCGAGTCGAAGAACATCGAGCACGTCGTTCTCGTCGGCGGCATGACTCGCATGCCCGCCGTGCAGGAGAAGGTGAAGGAGCTGCTCGGGAAGGAGCCCCACAAGGGCGTCAACCCGGACGAAGTCGTCGCCGTCGGCGCCGCGATCCAGGCCGGCGTGCTGAAGGGTGAGGTCAAGGACGTGCTCCTGCTCGATGTGACGCCCCTCTCGCTCGGCATCGAGACGAAGGGCGGCGTCTTCACGAAGCTGATCGAGCGCAACACCACCATCCCGACCCGGAAGTCGGAGACCTTCTCGACCGCGGAGGACAATCAGCCGTCGGTCGAGATCCACGTGCTCCAGGGCGAGTCCGAGATGGCGACGTACAACAAGACGCTCGGCAAGTTTCAGCTCGTCGGCATCCCGCCGGCGATGCGGGGCATGCCCCAGATCGAGGTCGGCTTCGACATCGACGCGAACGGGATCATCCACGTCACCGCAAAGGACCTCGGCACGGGGAACGAGCAGCAGATCAAGATCGAGGGCGGGTCCGGCCTGTCGGAGGACGAGGTGCGCCGGATGGTCTCGGACGCCGAGTCGCACGCCGACGAGGCGCGCAGGCTGCGCGAGCTTGCCGACACCCGGAACGTCGCCGAGAATCTCGCCTACCAGACTGAGCGCTCCCTCAAGGAGCACCGTGACAAGCTGGCGGAGGCAGACGCCTCGACGATCGAGGGTCGGATCATGGAGCTCCGCGGTGCGCTCGAGTCGACGGATGTGGCGGAGATCCAGTCGAAGACCGAGGCGCTGAACGAGGCGTCGCGAGCGCTCGCCGACGCGATCTACGCGCAGGCATCCGCGCAAGCGCAGTCGCAGGCCGCCTCCGGCGACGGCGCCTCGTCCACCGAGGATGAAGTGATCGAGGAGGCCGACTATGAGGTCGTCGACGAGGAAGAGACGGCGAGCCGATCGTGACCGACGAGCAGCGCCTCGAGGACGAGGCGATCGCCCAGGGTGAGATCGTCCAGGGTGAGCCGGCCACTCAGCCGGCTCACCCTGTCGACGAGCCGGCCGACGAGCCGGCCGACGAGCCGGCGCAGGCACGTGCGGACGACGCCTACCTGCGGCTGGCCGCCGACTTCGACAACTACCGCAAGCGGATTGCGCGAGACCAGGCATCTCTTGCTCAGCGTGCGAACGAACGGCTCCTGAACGAGCTCCTGCCGGTGCTGGACGACCTCGAGCGGGCGCTCGAGGCCACCGGCGAGCGCGATGGCGGTTCCGAGGGGCAGGCGAAGCTCGAGGAGGGCGTTCGTCTCGTGCATCGGTCGTTGCAGGATCTCGTCGAGCGGTACGGCCTCCAGGAGATCGCGACGGAGGGTGCTTTCGACCCGCATGTGCACGAGGCGCTCCTGACCCAGCCGGGCGAGGGCGCTGCGACGGGCGAGGTGCTGCAGGTGTTGCAGAGGGGCTACAAGCTGGGCGACCGCGTGGTGCGGCCCGCTCGGGTGATCGTGGCGGAGTAGCGTGGCGAGCCCGTACGACACGTTGGGCGTGGCGAAGAACGCCTCGGCCGACGAGATCAAGAAGGCCTACCGCAAGCTCGCGCGGGCGAACCATCCTGACGCGAATGGGGGCGATGCTGCCGCGGAGGCCCGCTTCAAGGAGATCCAGGGCGCCTACGACGTGCTGTCCGACCCGGAGAAGCGCAAGGGATACGACACGTTCGGTGACGCGAACGGCCGCACGGGTGCCCCACGAGGCGCGCCGGGCGGTGGGCCCCAGTTCGCGGACTTCGACATCAGCGATCTCTTCGGCGGGCTCTTCGGCAGCCGCGGCGGTGGTGCGCGGGGGCCCCAGGCTGAGCGCGGCGCGGATCTCGAGGCGCAGGTCTCGATCTCCTTCGAGGATTCGCTGGCGGGCGCGGAGGTGCGCGTGCCGGTCGAGGTCGAGACCGCCTGCCACACATGCGGGGGCTCGGGCGCGGAGCCCGGCACAGCTCCGACCGTGTGTCCCGAGTGCGGCGGCCGTGGAGTCACGTCCGACTCGCACGGGCTGTTCGCGCTCTCGCAGCCCTGCCCGCGTTGCCGCGGGAACGGCACCGTCGTCGAGCATCCGTGCACGACGTGCCGCGGCTCCGGCCGCGAGCGCACCACGCGGCGTTACACGGTCAAGATCCCGGCCGGGGCGAGGGACGGCACGCGCATCCGGCTGAAGGGCCGCGGCGCGGCGGGCCGCGGCGGCGGCCCCGCCGGCGACCTCTGGGTGGTGACGCGGGTGGCGCCCTCCAGCACGTACGAGCGGCGTGGCTCCGACCTCATCGTCGACGTGCCGGTGAGCTATATCGACGCCGCGCTCGGTGCCTCCGTCGAGGTGCCGACGCCCGAGGGTGCGATCTCGCTGAAGGTGCCGCCCGGCTCACAGCACGGGAAGCTCCTCCGCGTCAAGGGCCGCGGTGCCCCGAGGCTGAAAGGCGGCGGCAAGGGCGACCTGCTCGCCCGCCTGCGGTTGACGGTGCCGGCGAAGGTCTCGAAGAAGGAGCGCGAGCTGCTCGAGGAGCTGCGGAAGGTCGGCGGCTGATGGACGAGCGACCGCGCTACATGATCTCCGTCGCCGCCGAGCTCGTCGGTGTGCACCAGCAGACCCTGCGCATGTACGAGGCGAAGGGGCTCGTGCGTCCCAAGCGCACGGCGGGCAACACGCGCCTCTACTCCGAGGCCGACCTCGAGCGGCTGCGCGTGATCCAGCGGCTGACGACGGAGCTCGGCCTCAACCTCGCCGGCGTCGAGCACGTGCTGCGGCTGGAGGACGAGCTGCGGCGCCTGCAGCGACGGATGGAGCGGCTCGAGCGCGAGCTGCGCCACGAGATCTCGACCGTCCACCGCTCCTACCGGCGCGAAGTCGTCCTCTACCAGCCGAACCGACCAGCCACGAGGAAGTGACGCATGGATTTCAACAAGCTCACGATCAAGTCACAGGAGGCCGTGGCCGCCGCGCAGGAGCTGGCGCGACGCGCCGGTAATCCGGAGCTCTATCCCGAGCACCTGCTGGTCGCGCTCCTCGACCAGGAGCTGCCTCCGCAGCTCGTCCCCGATGCGGCCACGTTGCGGGCCGAGACGGAGGCGTCGTTGCGCGCCAAGCCTGCCGTGCAGGGCGGATCGAGGCAGCCTCAGGTCGGGGCCGCGTTCTCGCGCGTGCTCGACCGAGCTTCGGACGAGGCGCGTCGGCTCGAGGACGAGTACGTCTCGACCGAGCACCTGCTGCTCGCGCTCGACATCGTTCCCCGCGAGGAACTGCTCGCCCGGATCAGGGACGTCCGCGGCGGCCAGCGCGTCACGAGCCAGGATCCGGAGGGCACCTACCAGGCGCTCTCGAGGTTCGGGCGCGACCTCACCGATGCGGCCGAGCGCGGCCAGCTCGACCCGGTCATCGGCCGCGACGAGGAGATCCGCAGGGTGATCCAGGTGCTCTCGCGCCGCACGAAAAACAACCCTGTTCTGATTGGCGAGCCTGGCGTCGGCAAGACCGCGATCGCGGAAGGGCTCGCGCAGCGGATCGTCGCCGGCGACGTGCCCGAGGGATTGAAGGGGAAGCGCGTCTGGGGGCTCGATGTCGGCGCGCTCCTCGCCGGGGCGAAGTACCGCGGCGAGTTCGAGGAGCGGCTCAAGGCAGTGCTGACTGAGATCGGGAACGCCGACGGTCAGATCGTCCTTTTCATCGACGAGCTACACACGATCGTCGGTGCGGGCGCCGCCGAGGGTGCCGTGGACGCCGCTCAGCTGCTGAAGCCCATGCTGGCGCGCGGAGAGCTCCGCGCCGTCGGCGCGACGACGCTGGACGAGTACCGGAAGCACATCGAAAAGGACGCGGCGCTCGAGCGGCGGTTCCAGCCCGTGTTCGTTGGCGAGCCTTCCGTCGCCGACACGATCGCGATCCTGCGCGGCCTCAAAGAACGCTACGAGGCGCATCATGGCGTGCGCGTGCGCGACGCTGCGCTCGTGGCGGCGGCGGTCCTCTCCGACCGCTACATCTCCGACCGGCAGCTGCCGGACAAGGCAATCGACCTGATCGACGAGGCGGCGTCGCGCTTGCGGATGGAGATCGACAGCTCGCCGCTCGAGCTCGACCAGGCCGACCGGGCCGTGCGCCAGCTGGAGATCGAGCTCGCGGCGACGGGGAAGGAGTCGGACGAGGTGCGCGAGCCGCTCGAGCGCCAGCTCGCGGATGCGCGCGAGCGCCGCGACGGACTGGCGGCCCGGTGGCAGGAGGAGAAGGGCGCGCTCGACCGCGTCAAGGAGGCAACGCGGCGGATCGACGAGCTGCGGATGGAGGCCGAACGGGCCGAGCGCGCGGGTGACCTCCAGCGCGTCGCGGAGATCCGCTACGGAGAGCTGCCGGCGCTCGAGCAGGAGCTTTCCGAGCGGTCTGGACCCGCCGAGCCGATGGTCAAGGAGGAGGTCGACGAGGACGATGTCGCAGCGGTCGTCGGATCGTGGACCGGCATCCCGGTCGCGCGGCTCCTCGAAGGGGAGACCGAGAAGCTGATCCACATGGAAGAGCGGCTCCACCGCCGCGTGATCGGCCAGCACCCCGCGGTGGAGGCAGTCTCGAACGCGCTGCGGCGCGCGCGGGCCGGCCTGCAGGATCCGAACCGGCCGATCGGCTCGTTCGTCTTCCTCGGGCCGACGGGCGTCGGCAAGACCGAGCTCGCCCGGGCGCTTGCCGAGTTCATGTTCGACGACGAGCGCGCGATGATCCGGCTCGACATGTCGGAGTACCAAGAGCGGCACACCGTCTCGCGTCTTGTCGGTGCCCCGCCGGGGTACGTCGGCTACGAGGAGGGCGGTCAGCTCACCGAGTCGGTGCGTCACCGTCCCTACTCGGTCGTGCTCCTGGACGAGATCGAGAAGGCGCACGCCGAGGTGTTCGACGTGCTTCTGCAGGTGCTCGACGACGGGCGGTTGACGGATGGCCAGGGCCGCACGGTCGACTTCCGCAACACGGTGCTGATCATGACCTCGAACGTCCGCTCGGCCGAGGCGATGCACGACGTCTTCCGCCCGGAGTTCCTGAACCGGATCGACGAGATCGTGGAGTTCGAGCCGCTCTCGCGCGTGGAGCTTGCCGATGTCGCCGAGCTCCAGCTCGAGCGGCTGCGCGGGCGGCTCGCGGATCGTCGAATCGCGCTGGAGCTGACGGAGGCCGCCAAGGAGACGCTAACCGAGGCCGGCTGGGATCCTGCTTTCGGAGCCCGTCCGCTGAAGCGGGCGATCCAGCGACTCGTCGAGAACCCGCTGGCGTCGCGGCTGCTCGAGGGCGAGTTCGTCGAGGGCGACACGATCCGGATCGATGCCCAGAACGGCGAGCTCGTGTTCGAGCGGGCGATGACACCGGTCGTCGTGTAGGCGGCCGAAGCGGACGTCTGTGGCCCGCCGAGCCGGCCGCGAAAGCCCTAGCCGTCGCGAGCGGTCTCAGAGACCGTCCGCGCAGCGGCTACCAGATCCGCCGGTGCGCGTCAGTAACACCTTCGTTCTAATTTGTCGCAGACGTCATCGGCAGTAGAGCCGCGCGTGGGTCGTCCCGCCCCGGCCTTAAGGCCAGCGGCCGGGGCGCGGCTCCTGCTTGTCGAGCGCCCGCCAGTCAGCGCGTCCCGGAGCGAAGACGTCGATCACGCTCGCCCCGTCGGGGCCGGCGGTGGCCGCGTGGGGCGTGTTCGGGGGGATCGACCACGTGCCGCCTGGGCCGAGCTCACGCTCCTCGTCGCCGATCCGGAAGCGCATGGAGCCGCGCAAGACGACTCCGAGCTGCTCGTGGTCGTGGCTGTGCTCGGCGACGACGGCGCCGGACTCGAGCTCGACGATCGCGAGCGTCAGCCGCTCGCCGTGAACCGGGCGGGCGAGGATCCGTTCCCACACCTGCTGTGGCGGGATCGATGCGGCGTCGGAGAAGGGGCTCACGCGTCGGCGTCGGGCAGAAAGGTCGCCTCGCCCCGCTCGGGCGGAGCACCGTAGATGTAGAGCGAGAGCGGCTCGCCGTGGACGTTCCGCAGCTGCATCGCGGTGCCGGGCCGGATCACGGCCACGCTCCCCCGGGGCAGCTCGTGCCGCACCGGGGGCTCGCCGATGTCGATCGTCAGGGTTCCGTCGAGCACGACGAAGACCTCCTCCTGCACCGGGTCGACGTGCCGCCGCCCGCGTGCACCGGGCGGATAGCGCCAGAGGTTCGCACGGGATCGTGTGAGCTGCTCGGAGAGGCGCGCCACCTCCCGGCCGCTGTCGTCGCCGCGAGGCTCGTACCGGACCTCGTCAGCGCGGAGCACTTCGTACCCGGGCATGGACGGAGTATCGCGTGTCGCGCTGCCGCGCGGTCGAAAAGGATCCTGTCCCAGAAGGATTCTGTCCCAGGGACAGTCCCTGGGACAGGTCCATATCGACGGTGAGGAGAGACGCGGGGAGGGGGCGCTGGTGCCTGACACGCGGGCCCGCGGAGGGGCGGGCCGGCGGTGGCGGAAGGCTGGCCGCGGAGGTCGCTCGATGCATGGCTGCAGCATCGCGCGCTCGCCGCAACGGGTATGCGGTGCGCCGGTGTCGGGAGGTGCGGCGGGCCGTACTCCTTGCTACTTCAGGTAGCGGTCGAACCAGTCAAGCAGCAGCTCGAACCGCACCACGCGATGCGCCGGGTTGCCCGATCGCGTCAGCTCGTGGCTCTCCGCCGGGAAGCGGACGAGCTCAACGTCACGCTTCAGCAGGCGCAACGTCGTGAAGAGCTGCTCGGCCTGCTCGATGTTGCAGCGCAGGTCGTTCTCGGAGTGAAGGATCAGTAGCGGCGTCTCGATCTGCCGCGCGTACGTCCACGGGGAGATCCGGAGGTACGTGTCGACGTCATCGTGGACGAACTCGCCGTGGTAGCCCTTGAAGACCCAGCCGACGTCGCTCGAGCCGTACATCGAGACCAGGTTGTTGACGGCTCGCTCCGAGCAGGCAGCCTTGAACCGGTTCGAGTGACCGACGATCCAGGAGGTCATGTAGCCGCCGTAGGAGCCGCCGATCACGCCGAGGCGATCCTTGTCGACGAAGCTGAACCGGCGAACGGCCTCGTCGGTGACCGCCATGACGTCCTCGTAGTCGACCGTGCCCCAGCCTGGCCCGAGCTCCTCACCCGGGCCGCGGATCGCGCGACCCCACTCCTCGGAGTAACCGGAGGAGCCCCGCGGGTTGGCGTAGACCACCGCGTAGCCGCCGCCCGCCCACACCTGGAACTCGTCGAAGAAGCCGACGGAGTACTGGGTGAAGGGACCGCCGTGGATGTTCAGCAACATCGGGTACTGCGTTCCCTCCTCCCACCCGGCTGGGCGGACGAGCCACGCCTCGACCTCCGATCCGTCGGCGGAGATGGCGGTGAAGCGCTCGGGCGTCACGAGCTCGCGGCCCGCGGCAAATCCCGCGCCAAGGTCGGTGAGCCTCCGTCCGTCGACGTAGAGCTCGGGGAGTGCAGGCGCCTTCGAGGCTGCGTAGGCGAGCCGGCCGCCAACGGCGTCGTAGCCCGAGAGGCTCTGCTCCTCGCCGAGGAGCAGCTCGGGATCGCCGCCCTCCGGCGACACGGCGTACAGGTGGATGCTGCCGCGATCCTCGATCGCGAAGACGATGCGGCCGTCGACCCAGATCGGGTCCCGCAGCTCCGGGTACGGGTCGCACGTGCGGTCGAGCGAGGCCGTCAGGACGCGCCGGTCGGCGCCGGTCGCGGCATCGATGACGGCGATCTGCGTATGGCGCGGGAAATCGAAGCCGCCCGGGGTCCACTTGCACGCGATCAGCTTCCCGTCCGGTGAGTAGGCGGGCGCCCCGTACTCGCTGTCTCCAGGCGTCAGACGCTCGGGGTCGCCTCCGCTCGGGGGAACGGTGTAGACGTCCCCGATCAGGTCGATGTCCCAGTTCTCCTCCCGCGCCGAGGCGAACGCGATCCGCTCCCCGTCGGGAGACCACGCGGGGTGGCTGTCCTCGAAGTCGCCGTCGGTCAGCTGCCGCGGTTCGCCTGATCCGTCCGCAGCCACCACGAAGAGGTGGCGGCGCCGGTCGCCCGTCCAGCCGACGTTGTCGAGCTTGAAGAGAAGTCGCTTGAATCGGCGCGGCGCCCGCTTCCTGTCGTCCTCCTCCTCGTACGCTTCGTCCGGCACGCGGGCGCTGAACGCGATCTGCGTGCCGTCGGGCGACCAGACGGGCTCGCCGACATCCTCCTTGAGGTCGGTCAGCTTCCTGGGCTCACCGCCTGCAACCGGCATCGCGTAGAGCTGCCGCTTGTCCCCGTCGCGCCCGGACACGAACGCAAGCTGCGTGCCGTCGGGCGACCAGCGCGGCTGCGCGTCCTTCGGCCCGGCCGTGAACCGGCGGGGCGGCGCCGAGCCGTCGGCCGGCGCGAGCCAGATCGCCTGGTGGTACTCGTTGGCCTCCTCGTCGATCCACCAGACCACGAACGCGACTTCCTCCCCGTCCGGCCGCAGACGAGGATCGCTCGGTCCAGTGAGCTGGTAGACGTCCCGTGGCCGCATCCCGGTCGCCATCGGCGCAACTATGGCAGTAGGTTCGCGTGCGTGCGAATCCTTGCCATCGGGCCGGTGGGTTTGGCGCCGCCCTAGGCGCCGTCGCACAGCGTCGCGGCTCGAGAGCGTCGTCTTCGCAGACGTGAGCGAAGCACGCGCGCGGCTCGCCGCGGAGCGGACCGGCGTGACCCGCGCTTCACGGGCATCGGCATCGACGCCTCCAACGGGTCGGCGATCGTCGAGGCCGTGCGGGCACACGAGGTCGACGTGGTCGTGAACGCAGTCGATCCTCGCTTCAACCCGCCGATCTTCGCTGCCGCTCGGGGCCGGCTGTACCCACCTGGATCTGGCGATGAACCTCTCGGAGCCGTATCCGGAGCGACCGCACGACCTGGCTCGGCGACCGGCAGTTCGTCCGCGACGAGGAACGGCGAAACCGTGGGTTGCTCGCCCTCGTCGGCATTGGAGTCGAGCCGGGCCTCTCCGACGCCTTTGCGCGCTATGCGTCCGACGAGCTCTTCTCGGAGCTCGACGAGGTCGGCGTGCGCGACGGCGCGAATCTGACCATCGACGGCGACACGTTCGCGCCTACCTTCTCGACCTGGACGACGATCGAGGAGTGCCTCAACCCGCCTGTGATCTGTGAGCGGGGACGTGGCTGGCACACGACCGAGCCGTTCTCCGAGACCGAGACGTTCCAGTCCCCGGAGGGCATCGGCTCTGTCGAGTGCTTGAACGTCGAGCACGAGGAGGTGCTGCTGATCCCGCGCTACGTCGACTGCCGCCGCGTCACCTTCAAGTACGGCCTCGGCGAGGAGTTCATCGACGTCCTGAAGACACTGCGCAAGCTGGGTCTCGATTCGGCGCAGCCGATATAGGTGCGGGGAGTCGAGGTGGCGCCGCGAGACGTGGGTGCGGCCGCCCTGCCCGATCCGGCGACGCTCGGCAACCGCATGTGCGGGCTGACGTGCGCCGGCACCTTCATCGCGGGCACCGGCACCGATGGGCAGCCCCGACCGACGTACCTCTACCACGTCCTCGACAACGAGCACGCGATGCGGGAGTGGGGGCACCAGGCGGTCGTCCTGCAGACCGCGCTGAATCCGGTAGTTGCGCTCGAGCTGCTCGCGACGGGGAGTGGTACGGCGTGGGGGTGCTCGGCCCGGAGGCGTTCCCGCCAGGCCGTTCCTCGACCTGCTCGGCGAGTACGGCGCGCCGTACGGGATCGAGGATCGTTAGGTTTCCCGACGTGAGACGTCCTTTGTCATCGTCAGACGCCCGCGCGTGAGTGCGACGGTCACCGGTGCCGAGGCCGTGGAGTGGGACCTCGGCGACCTCTACGAGGGGCCACACGACGCGCGGCTCGAGTCTGATCTCGACGAGGCCGCCGCCGCGGCGACGAAGTTCAGCGAGCGCTATCGCGGCAAGGTTGGCCAGCTCGCCGCGCTCGAGCTGAACGAGGCGGTCGAGGAGCTCGAGCGGATCAAGTCGCTCTCGACCCGGGTCGAGAGCTATGCGCGCCTCCGGCTCGCTGCCGACGCGACCGACCAGACCCGCGGCGCGCTCGTCCAGAAGGTGCGCGAGCGGAACACGCAGATCGAGACCGGGCTGCTCTTCTTCGATCTCGAGTGGGCCGAGGTGGACGACGAGACGGCCGAGCGGCTGCTGGCCGATGGCGCGCTCGAGCACTTCGCCTCTGTTCTTCGGTCCGAGCGGCGCTATCGGCCGCATCTGCTGTCGGAGCCGGAGGAGAAGATCTCCGTCGAGAAGAGCGTCACGGGCACCAACGCCTGGGAGCGGCTCTTCAACGACCTCATGTCCGACCTCACCGTGCCGCTCGACGGGCGCGACCAGTCCCTCGATGAGGCGCTTGCGCGGCTCTCGCGCGAGACGGAGCAAGCCGAGCGCCGGCGTGTGGCGGAGGCGGTGACCGAGGCGTTGCGCCCGGGCCTGCGGACACGCGGTTACATCCTCAACACGATCCTGAACGAGCGCGCGATCGAGGATCGGCTGCGGGGCTACTCCTCCTGGATCGCCGCGCGGAACCTCGCAAACGAGATCCCCGACGAGGCAGCCCAGAGCCTCGTCGACTCGATCGTGGCCCGCTACGACATCCCGCAGCGCTTCTACGCGCTGAAGGCGCGCCTGCTCGGCCTGCCGCGGCTCGCCGACTACGACCGCTTTGCGCCGCTCCAGGAGGTTGGCGGGACGATCGCGTGGGACGACGCCCGCGAGATCGTGGTGGAGTCTTTCGCGGGCTTCTCGCCGACGGCCGGCGACATGGTCGGGCGCTTCTTCGAGCGCAGCTGGATCGACGCCGCGCTCCGGCCGGGGAAGACGCCAGGGGCCTTCTGCGCAACGCTCGTGCCGGATGCACATCCCTATGTGCTGATGAACTACGCGGGCGAGCGGCGGAGCGTCCTCACGCTCGCGCACGAGCTCGGGCACGGCCTCCACGGCGTCCTCGCGCAGGATCTCGGCCTGTTGAACGCCCGCACGCCGCTGACGCTCGCCGAGACGGCGTCCGTCTTCGGCGAGGCGCTCACGTTCGAGACGATGATGGAGCGCGAAGACGACCCCCGCGCCCGCCTCGACCTGCTTGTCGGCCGGCTCGACGACGCGATCGCGACCGTCTTCCGCCAGATCGCGCTGAACCGGTTCGAGGATGCGATCCACACAGGCCGGCGCGACGAGGGAGAGCTCGCGGTCGAGCGCATCTCCGAGCTCTGGTCGGACGAGCAGCGGCGCCTGCTGGGCGACGCGGTCGAGGTCACCGACGACTACGGCATCTGGTGGAGCTACGTGCCGCACTTCATCGCCGTCCCGGGCTACGTCTACGCGTACTCGTTCGGCTACCTCTTCTCCCTCGCGATCTACCGGCGTTACCTCGAGGAGGGCGATTCGCTCGTCGAGCCCTACTTCGATCTCTTGCGGGCAGGCGGCTCCGCACCGCCAGCCGAGTTGGCTTCTCGCCTCGGCTTCGACATCGGCGACGCCGGGTTCTGGGCGGCCGGCCTCGACGCGATCGGCGTCCTCGTCGACGAGGCGGAGAGCCTCGCGGCCGAGCTCGACCCCGAATAACAACCCGTAACTTGGCCGCCGAGGTGCTTGTGATCGCGGCGACCGAGCGTGAGCTGGCGCAGGTCGACGGTGCGCGGACGCTCGCGTGCGGCATCGGCCCCGTCGAGGCGGCAGCCTCGACGGCACGCGCGCTCGTCGAGCAGCGGCCGGACGCGATCCTGCACGTTGGGATCGCGGGAGCGCGGGGGCTCCCGCCGCTCGATCTCGTCCTGGGCTCGGAGGCGACCTACTGCGACGCTGAGGGGCTGCTCGTGCCTGCGCGGGCGCTTCCAGACGCCGTGCTGCTCCAGCGGCTGCAAGCCGCTTTCCCCGACGCGCCCGTGCGGCCGATCGGGACGACTGCGCGCGTGGGCGGATCGAGCGGTGTCGACGTGGAGGCGATGGAGGGGTTCGCCGTCCTCCGCGCGGCCGAGCTCGTGGGTGTGCCGGCCGTGGAGGCACGCGTCGTCTCCAACGAGATCGACGAGCGGGACCGTGCGCGCTGGCGCTTCGACGACGCCTTCGCGCGCCTCCTCGAGCTGCTGCCCCGCCTCGTGGGAGCCCTGCGGTGAGGAGGCAGGAGCCGTTGCCGCCGCCGCTCCCACCGGAGACGCGCACCGTTGGCCAGCTCGTCGCGGAGAGCCTGCGGCTCTACGGCCGACGGTTCTGGCCCTCGCTCGCGCTCGGGCTCTCGGTGGCCGCGATCAACCAGGTCTCCGCGGGGCGCTCGACCCTCGTTCAGGTGCTCGTGCTCGCGGGAGGAGCTCCGCTGATGGCGGCGGCCTATGCCGGCGCCTGCGCGATCGTGGGGGACGTGAGGCCGCCCGCGGCGACCGCGGCGAAGGCGGTTGCCGTCGGCGCGCTCGTCTTCGTCCCGGCAGCGTTCCTCTCCATCATCTTCGTGCTTCCCGCTGTTGCGTGGTTGGCGCTCGTGGGACTGGTCGTGCCGGTGCTCGTGCTCGAGCGCCCGCCGATCGCCGCCGCGTTTCGCCGGACGCTGCAGCTCGCACGCGCGGACTACCTCCACGCCCTGGCGTCGCTGGCGACGCTCGTGATCCTCTTCGGCCTGGTGAAGTTCATGCTCGTGCTGTTGCTCAGGGATCTCGGCGAGGCGGGCGAGCGTGCCGCGCTCGGGCTGGCGGATGTCGTCGTGTCGCCGATCCTGTTCCTCGGCGCCGCGATCCTCTACGTCGACCAGGCTGCCCGAGTACGATCGAGACCCGCGACGCGATGACGGAGGAACGATGCCGACCTATCTGATGCTGACGACGCTCACCGCGCAGGGGGTGCAGACCCTGAAGGCAAACCCGGCTCGGCTGCGCGAGGTCAACCGCGACGTCGAGGAGCTCGGCGCAAAGGTGCTCCACCAGTGGGCGACCCTCGGCGAGTACGACTTCGTCAACGTCGTGGAGGCGCCCGACGCCGCGACGATCGCCAAGGTCTCGCTCGCGCTCGGCGCCCGCGGCAGCGCCAAGCTCAGGTCGCTCGAGCTCATCGAGATCGACACGCTGCTCGCGGCGCTCGAGTCCTAGATCGGGTTCTCAGGCGAGCAGGCTGCGCACCCGCTCCCCCGCTGCCAGGTCTGCCGGCCGGCGGCCGTCGGGCAGCGCGATAGCCGGGTCGACGTCGCGTTCGAGCAAGAGCCGGACGAGCTCCTCGTCGCCGTTCTGCGCCGCCGAGTGGAGGGCTGTGAAGCCGCCCTCGCCGCGGCCGTTGACGTCGGCGCCGGCGTCGAGCAGCAGCCGCGCCATGTGGACCGACCGGACGAACGCTGCGGTGCCGAGCGGAGGCACCCGCGCGGTCTCGCCGACAGAGCGTGTGTTCACGTCCGCACCGTGGTCGATCAGCACGCGTGCCGCCTCCGCCTGCTGCGCGAACACGGCCAGGTGTAGCGCGGTGAAGCCGTCGTCGGAGTGAGCCTTCGCCTGCGCCGGATCTTCACGAAGGAGGCTGCGAAGCCGGTCGACGCGTCCGAACGCGGCGGACTCGAAGACCGACAGCGCCACCTCCCGGCCGAGGAGCCCCTCCGCCTTCTCGAGCTGTCCCGCATACAACGCTTGCAGCGCGTCGCTCATGTCACCTTCCGTCCATAGTAAGTAGGTAGGCTACCTATCATAGTGGCTCCACGAGTGCAAGACGTTGCCGACCTCGTTCACTCCGCCGCGATCCATCTATTGCGGCGGACCGGGGAGCAGGATCGGTCGGCCGGGATGAGCCCGGCGCGCCTCTCAGCGCTCTCGGTTGTCGTCTTCCGCGGCCCGCTCACTCTCGGCGAGCTCGCGGCAGCCGAGGGGGTCCGCTCGGCGACGATGACCGGGATCGTCAATGGACTCGAGCGCGACGGCCTGGCACGTCGCCGGCCGCACGCGAGCGACGGCCGCGCGGTGTTGATCGAGGCCACCGCGGCGGGGCGCCGGCGGTTGAAGCAAGCACGGCGGTGGCGCATCGAGGCGGTCGCGGCGAAGCTGGAGGATCTCTCGCCGCAGGAGCTGGAGCTTGTGTGGCGGGCGGGGCAGCTGCTCGAAGAGCGCTTCGCGCTTCGTCCGTGGCGCCCGGTCTAGCGAAAGCCCGGCCGGCGCGGCGCGGGTGGGAGCGGGCTCTGCGGGAGACCCGCCCGGGCCGGGCCTTCGTTGTACTCCTTCGGCGCGACGTCGTTGGGCCCGTCGGGGTGGAAGAGGGAGGCGAGGTGCTGGATCTGGTTGCGTCCGGGGCCGAGCTCGAACTGACCGCCGCCGTAGATCGCGATCTCGCGCTCAGCGCAGAGGTCGTAGAAGTCGAAGAGGTTGCGAACCGACCCGAAGCGCGACGGCTTCGAGTTGAGGCAGTCGGGCGGGAACGTCAGTGCCTCGACGTCCCCGATCGAGTGGATCGGGAAATCCCAGGTCAGCCGGTGGCGGTGCCGCTCGAGCACCGGTCGCGTCTCGTCCGTCAAACGGGCGTCCTCGAGCCACGCGTCCGGGAATCCCTCCGCGACGCGCGTGTAGAGCTCTGTGGAAGGCGTCGCGTCGACCCACTCGCCGTCGTAGAGCCCCTTCAGGTCGACGACATCCACCGCCCCCGTTCGCGCCAGAACGGCCACGACCTCGTCCGTCCACGAGTCGCTCGCGTCCAGCTTGAACCGCAGCTCCGGGTAGAGGGCGCGCAGCTCTTCGACCGCGCTCTGCGAGACGACGAAGCGAACCGGCCGCGCCTCGCGACGAACCGCTTCGGCGAGCGACACGCCGCCTTGGCGCAGGGCAAGGTCGAGCGCAGCGGACTCGAGCCCCCACTGCCGATAGCCGGGCTGGCCTGCAACGAGGCCCGAGAAGGCGTCCAGTGTCTGCTCGCCCCTCAGGTCCGGCAACGCGTCCACGGTGAACGCGAGCTGGAGCTCCTCCTCGTAGCTGACGTCCTCGCCCACACCCTCGTGGCCCCCGCCGACGAGGTGGATCACGGTCGTTCGCCGCGTCATGTGTTGCAGCGAGAGTGCGAGGTGCTCGAGCTCGACCCGCTCCACGATCAGGTTCAGGTCCTGGACGGCGTCATAGAGAGGCATAGGCGACGGCCACCTCCGCGGCCAGTGCTGCGTTGTCGGCGATCAGCTGCCGGTTGGCGGCGAGCGTCCGCCCGCCCGACTCACGGTGCAGATAGGAGAGGACGAAGGGGGTGACGGCTTGACCCGACACACCCTGCTCGTGCGCGCTGCTGAGTGCACGTCGAATCAGCGGCTCGACGTCGTCGAGACTCTCGTCGGCGGGCCGTGCAAGCAGGATCGATGAGTGCCGTCCGAGCCGCCAGTGCGTCTGCGCGATCTGCGCGGCCTCCACTGCCGACTCCACCCGGGCGGACACGGGCGGCCCGCCGTGAGCTGCGTAGAAGAGCGGCAGGTCGTCGGTCCGGAAACCGAGCACGGGTACGCCGAGCGTCTCGAGCAGCTCTCCCGTTGCCGGCACGTCCAGAATGGACTTCACCCCAGAGGAGACGACCAGGGCCTCGGTGCGAAGCAGCTCGCCCAGGTCTGCCGAGACGTCCGGCGGCTTCGGGAAGCCGCGGTGGGCGCCGCCGAGACCACCCGTGCCCATGAAGCCGATGCCGGCGGTCCGGCAGGCGGCGAGCGTGCCGCCGACCGTCGTCGCGCCGACCGCACCCTGGACGAGCGCGGCGGCGAGGTCGCGCGGTCCCACCTTGCGCGCGTCGGGACCGAAGCGGCCGAGCTCGTCCTCCGACAGGCCGATTCGCAGCTCTCCGTCCAGCACGCCGATCGTGGCCGGAACGGCGCCGGCCGCCCGCACGCGGCGCTCGCTCTCCAGCCCGACCGCCGCGCCTTCCCCCGGCGGGAAGCCGTGCGCGACGAGCGTCGTCTCGAGCGCGACCACCGGTTGGCGGTCTGCAAGCGCGTGGCCCACCTCCTCCGAGACGCGGACAACCTCCCTCACGGCATCGACCCTAGCTGTGCCACGCAGCGCGCAGCCGCCTCGAGGGCGAGGGCCGGGCCGCCGAGCAGATACCCGGCCGCGAGCGCGTCGCCTGCGCCGGTCGTGTCGACTGCGCGGGCGGGGAGGGCGGGCAGGTCGACGCCGTCGAAGCGGGCTCCGAGCGGCCCGCGCTTGAGGATCCAGATACAGCCGCTGAGGCGGCCGCCGAGGATGCTCTCTTCGTCCTCGTTGGCGAAAACCACGTCCGGCGCCAGGACTTCCAGGCGCTCCCGGAAACGGCGCTGCCCAAAGTCGCGGATCGCGCTCCAGGACGAGAGGTCGACGCTGACGCGCGGAGCCATCGCTGCGGCGGCGAGTGCCGCCTCGTCGATCGGCGAGCGCAGCAGCGAGTAGCCCGGGAGGTGGAGGTGATCGCAGTCGTCGAACCACGCCTGTTCGAGCTCGCTCTCACGGAGCTCCGGCGACACGCCGCGGTCGGAGGCCATGGTTCGGCTCCCGTCACTGCCGACGAGCGAGACGACCGTTCCCGTCCTACCCGGGACGACGGGCCCGCGGACGTCGACGCCGTAGCGCTCGAGCGCGGCCGCGGCGACGCCGCCCGCCTCGTCGCTCGCGCGCTTGCCCACGAACCGGGCGCCGCCCCCGAGCGCCGCGACCCACGCCGCCACGTTCGCCGCCTGCCCGCCGGCGCCGAGCCTGGTGACGGCGTTCGCGTCGGCACCCTCGGCGAGCGGCTGCTCGAGACGCACGATCACGTCGAGCAGCAAGTCACCGAGCGTGACGATCATCTGCGGAGACTACGATCGTTTCGTGAACGACGAGTCGCGCCGCTCACGAACGCGCTCCTTCCTCGTCGGTGCCGCTGTCGGCGCCTCGGCGGCGATCGCCGCCGCGCGGCGGCTGCGTCCGCAGCCGAAGGATCGCCGCCGCAGCACGTCGTCCGGACTCGCCGCGTTCGAGGAGGCGCCGTGTTACCGCGAGCTCGTGGAGAGGGAGCGCGTCACGCCGTAACCGCGGAGCTCGCGCGCCGCGCGCTCGATCGTCACGAGGTTGATGTCGGCGTCGCCGATCCAGAGCGACTTCCCGACGAGCATCGCCTGGCCCGCCCGCTCTAGGTAGTGGGCCTGCGTCCCGACGGGGTCAACCGTCCGTAGCACGAGGAAGGGGCCGAACCGGCGCACCTGGAAGGCAGCGGCAGGCCGAGGGTGCCGCAGTCGGATGTGGAGCCGCGGCGAGATGTTGTTGTTGGCGCTGGCGTCGAAGATCCAGAGTCCGCGCCCGAGCGGCCGCTCGAGCTCCAGCAGGGTTGAGAGCGTGAGGGCAGCATCCGCGCGCGGAAGCACGGCGAGCGGGAAGGCCCGGTTCTGCTCCCAGGCGCCGAGGTAGAGCGGCTCGTAGCCGAAGAGCAGGTCGTCCGGACGGCTCGTCTTTGCGAGGTAGGCCGACGCCTCCGCACGAGCCACCTGCCGCACCGGGGGCTCCCATTCGAAGAGCGCGGGCGTTCGCTCCCAGGCCCACGCCACCTGCGCGACGAGGAGAACGGCGAGCGCCGCCGGTGCCGCACGACCGAGCCGCACGAAGCCGGCGGCCAGCGCGAGCGCGAAGAACGGCAGCGCGAAGATGAGGTGCCGGGTCTCGGGCGAGGTCGCATTGCCGAGCCTCGCCGCGAGGAAGGCGACCGTCGGGGTGCCGACGACGCAGGCGCTGAGCACGACACTGGAGCGGGGGAGGCGCCGCAGGCCAATCGCGACGAGGACGAGCACGGGCACCGTGATGGGCCACCAGCCTGCGGTGAAGGCGCCTGCCACGCGCCAGAGGTACTCCAGCACGGCGAGCGGATTGCCGAGCTTCGAGCCCCCTCCTCCGACACCGACGTCGAAGCGCCCGGCGAGCACGAGGGTGGAGAGCCAGAAGGGCATGCCGAGAAGGGCCACCGCACCGAACGGCACGACGGCAGCCCGCAGCCGGTCTCGGTGGGCTGCGAGCACGAAGATCCCCTGGCTCCCGAGTACGAGCGCTCCGTAGGGATGCGTCGCGACCACCGCGAGCATCGCGAGGACCCAGAGCGTCCAGGAGCGCCGCCCACCGCGATCGAGAGCGCGGAGGAGCGCGAGGTAGGACAGCGTGCTCGTGAAGAGGAAGAGGCTGTACATCCGGCCGTAGACGCCGTGGAAGAGGAGCATCCAGCTGCCGGCGACGAGCACCGTCGCCACGAGCGCCTCCCGCCGGCCCGCGAGACGCCGCCCGAGGAGGGCGACGAGCGGCAGGGAGGCGACAGCGAAACCCGCGGACACCGCACGGAGGCCGCCGAGGCCGAGATCCAGGTGCGCGACCGCCCACGCAAGCAGGAAGTGGAGCGGAGCTCCTCCTCGCTGGCCGAGGACGATGGCGAAGAGCTCGTCGAGGTCGTGCCGGCCGACGAAGAGCGCGAGGGTCTCGTCCTCGTGCGGCGGCCACGCCAGGAGCTGGTGGACGAGGAAGCCCGCTGCAGCGGCCATCGCCGTGGCGACGCCGAGCGGGAGCCAGCGCGCCGTGAGAGCCGCCGGGAGGCTCAGCTCACGCGTCTCGATCCCGCTTGGCTGTGCGCTCTCGCTCATGATCTCGCCGGGATTGTCGCTAGCCTTCCCTGGCCATGCCGATCTACGAATACCGCTGCCCCGACGGTCATACCTTCGAGGTCTTCCAGCGCATGTCGGACGCGCCGGTCGAGTCTTGCCAGGCGTGCGGCAAGGCGCCCGTCGAGAAGCTCCTGTACCCGGTCGCGGTTCACTTCAAGGGTTCCGGCTTCTACTCGACGGACTACGGCCGGGCCTCGCGGAAGCGTGACAAGGACGGCAAGGAGGGTGGAGACGGCTCGAGCTCAGGGGACGGGAGCAGCGGTGGCGAGAGCTCGTCCTCCGACAAGTCCTCGGGCTCGACGGAGAGCAAGACGGCCGCCGCCGACTCCGGTTCCTGAGGCGCGAAGGTTCTTGAGGGGCGGAGGTTCTTGAGGGGCGGAGCCGACCTGCACTGAGCCTGGCTCTCGTTCCGAGCCGGCCCCCAGCCAACGAGCCGATCTGAGCCCCGGCTGAAGCGAGCCGGCCGAGGTCGCTCACCGGCCGGCGAGGCGCTCGCGGGCAGAGCCGACGACGCAGCCCGCGCCGAAGGGGCCCGACCCCGGCGGCGGCGGCTGCGGCGCCGAGCGGCCCGAGAACATGGCGAGAACCGCGGTGTTCTCCTCGTTGCCGATCAGTACGGACTGCCCGCCGACCGCGGACGGCTCCCCGCCCAGGCGACAGTGAAGCGTTCGGGTCCCATTCGCCCTGAACTTGACCCAGCCCAATTGCACCAGCTCGTCTGCATCGAGATCGGTCGTCAGCGGCTGGACGAGATCGGCGCCGACGAACGGCAGCCGCAGGAACGTCCCCGCACCCACGAGCCGGTCTGTCATCGCCTCAACGACCTCCTGCTGCCGTTCCCCTCGGGTGAGGTCGTTCTCGGCCGGGTCGAGCCGGTTCTCCCGGATCCGCGAGTAGATCAGGGCGCGGTGTCCGTCCATGTGCTGCTCGCCCGGCTCGAACCGCCAGCCCTGCCAGCGCTCGCAGCGCGCCTGCGTGGAGAAGGGGCAATCGAAGCGGTTGGACAGGATCGGCTTCGGCACGGTGACGTCGATTCCCCCGATCGCGTCGATGACGCTGCGGAAGTCGTCGAAGTCGACCATCGCAACGTGGTTCGCGCGCAGACCCGTGAGCGCCCGGACCGTGCGCATGGCGAGCCGCGGGCCGCCGAGCTGGAAGGCAGCGTTGATCTTGTTCGGGCCGTAGCCGGGGATGTCGACGCGAAGATCCCGCGGGATCGACATGAAGGCCAGGCGATGACGCTTTGGATCGGTGCGGACGAGCAGGATCGAGTCGGACCGACGTGCGTCCGACCGTGCTGGCGTCCGGTCGCCGTCGGTGCCGAGCAGGAGGATCAGCGTCGGCTCGGAGACCAGCAAGCCGTCCTGCGGTGCGAGCGCGGCGCGGACGTTGCGCGGCAGCCGCTTGTTCGCGTCCTCCACACCACTCCGAAATGCCAGGTAGCTGGCGGTGACCCAGACGACCGTCAGCGTGACGAGGAGCAGCAGGAGGAGGGCGATCCGGCGCCCCCAGCGGGGGCGGCGCCGACCAGGTGCAGCGCCCTTGCGTTGGCCTCCGTCTCCTGGTCGCGGGGCCTGCTCCCCGAGCGCCCCGCGCCCTGCGAGCGGCACCTTCCCTTTCGACCGCCCACCTCGGTAGAGGCGGTAGGGCTTCTCTCCCTCTGCCATGCAGCCGGGTATGGTAGCCGCGGCCCTTGAGCGAACAGCGCGTCATCGGCGTCGATCTCGGCGGCACGAAGATCCTGGCGGGACTGCTCGACCGGGACGGAGAGGTCACCGAGCGACGAGAAGTGCCGACGCCCACGGGCTCGCAACCGGAGCTCCTGCAGGGAGTGGTGGAGGCGATCGAGAGCGTTCGGGACGATTCCGTCGCGGCGATCGGCCTCGGCATCCCCTCGGTGGTCGATCGCACAGGCGTGGCGCTCGGCTCGAACAACATCCCGTTGGCGGGCGTGGCGCTCGGCCGGGTCGTGGAGGAGCGTTTCGGCATCCCTGCGGTCGTGGACAACGACGCGAATGTCGCTGCGCTCGCCGAGTGGAAGCGAGGCGCGGGTCGAGGGGTCGAGGATCTGATCATGCTGACGCTGGGGACCGGCGTCGGCGGCGGTGTCATCCTCGACGGCCGGCTCTTTCGCGGCTGGGCCGAGCTCGGGCACATCGTCGTTCTCGCAGATGGGCCCCGATGCCAGGGCTCTTGCACCGGCTGCGGCCACCTCGAGGCGGTTGCTTCCGGGAACGCCGCCGACCGGGCGGCTGCGGAGGTCTGGGGCGCAGACGGAACCGCCGAGCAACTTGTGGCGCGGGCAACGGAGGGGGATGAGGCCGCTCTCGGCCGCTTGCGGGCGATCGGACGGCTCCTGGGCGCCGGCATCGGCTCCCTCGTCAACGTCTTCGGCGCGGAGCTCGTGGTCGTCGGCGGCGGATTCGGCCTGGCTGCAGCCCCTTTTCTGTTCGAGCCTGCCCTCGAGGTTGCGCGACGTGAGGCACTGCGACCTGCTCGGGCGGGTCTCCGGCTGGTGAGCGCGGAGCTCGGCACCGACGCCGGCCTGATGGGCGCGGGTCTGCTGGCGCTCGAATCGCTCGACACAGCGGGTTAGTGCACGAGAGCGATGCCGCTCGCAGTCTGCGCAACCCCGATCGGGAACCTGGAGGACGTCACCCTGCGCGTCCTCCGCGAGCTCGCGGAGGCTGACACGGTCCTCTGCGAGGACACGCGGCACACGAGGATCCTGCTCGAGCGGCACGGGATCAGCGCACGCCTGCTCAGCCTTCACCAGCACAACGAGGCGTCGCGGGTCGGGGAGCTACTGCCGCGGCTGGAGGCAGGGGAGCGGATCGCGCTCGTCAGTGACGCCGGCCTGCCCGGCGTGAACGACCCGGGCGCGCGCCTGGTCGAGGCGGCGCTACGGATCGGCGTTCCCGTGACTGTCCTCCCGGGCGCGTCGGCGGTAGAGACGGCACTCGTGGCGAGCGGCCTCGTGGGCGCGAGGTACGCCTTCCTCGGCTACCTGCCGCGCGGGGAGAAGGCGCTCTCCGCAGTCTGGAGCGAGCTTGGATCCTGGGCCCATCCCGCCGTCGCCTTCGAGTCGCCGAAACGTCTGCCCGGGACGCTTCGGAGCCTTGCAGTGGCGCTGCCCGAACGCCAGGCCGCTGTCTGTCGCGAGCTGACGAAGCGCTTCGAAGAGGTGGCCCGCGGCTCTGCGAGGGAGCTCGCGGAGCGGTTCGCCGAGGCACCCAGGGGCGAGATCACTCTGGTAGTCGGCGCGGGGGAGGGAATCAGGCGCGACGCCGAGCTGACGGAGTCTCTCGCCGTGGTCCGGGAGCTGGTCGCCGCCGGCCTCCCGCGGCGGCAGGCCGCAGACCTCGTCGCGCGCCTGACTCCTGCAACTCGGAACAGGTTGTATGCAGAATCGTTGCAAAGCGGCTGAGACGCCCCGCTAGCGTGGATTCGGAAGCTATCCATGAAGCCAGAGGCACTGGCGAAGACAGAGGCACTGGGAAGACACAGCACTGGGAGGTGCGTCGATGCGACGATTACTTTTGGCCGCAGCCGTTCTCGCCGCGTTCATCGCGGCGCCAGCCGCTCGGGCCTGGACGTGGCCCGTCGAGGGAACCGTCTTGCGCGCGTTCGCCCTGACCGCCGATCCCTATGCAGGCGGGCAGCACCGTGGGATCGACGTTGCGGCGCCGGAGGGTAGCCCCGTCCGCGCCGCCTCGTCGGGAACGGTCTCCTTCGTCGGCTCCGTTCCCAATGGCGGAAAGGTCGTCACCATCCAGACCGGTAGCGGCTACGCCGTGACGGCGCTGCAGCTCGGCTCGACGGCCGTGGTACGTGGAGCGGCGATCGAAGAAGGCGCGATCGTGGGAGCAGTCGGCCCGAGCTCGGACACCGTCACCGCCGAGCCGCATGTCCACCTCGGTGTTCGCGTCGCGGCCGAGCCCGAAGGCTACGTCGACCCGCTCTCGCTCCTGCCGCCGCGGAGCCCGGCTGCGCCCGTTCCGCCGCCGGTGCCTCTCCCTCAGCCGGTGCCTGCGCCTCAGCCGGCGCCCGCTCCGCAGCCGGTGCCAGTTCAGCAGCCGGCACCTGTGCCTCAGCCGGCCGCACCGCAGCTCCCGCCCCCACCTCAGGGCCAGCCTCCGTCGGCCCAGCAGCCGGTCCAGCAGCCGGGCGCGCCCCGGGCGGTCGAGGTGCCAGTCGTCCAGCCGGCTCCGGTCGGCCAGCCCACCACAACGTCTGGATCGGTGCCGTCGTCTGGATCGGTGCCGTCGTCTGGATCGGTGCCGTCGCCGGTGAGCCGGGGGACATCGCTCCGGCCTGGTGTACCTGCCGTAGCTCCCAGGGCGGGCGCCTCCGCAGGCACGGTCGAGAAGGTCTCGTCCGTGTCGGCGCCAAGGGCGTCCGGCCCACCCGCACCACGGGATGCCGCCGCCCCCTCGAGCTCCGTGCGGGCAGCCGGCCAGGTCACTGCCGCGACCGCGCCTTTACTCGGCTCGGAAACCCTGGCCGGCGCCAGCTCGCCCGGCAGCACATCGGGCAGAGCTGCAGCTCGGCCGAGCAGGCTCGCCGCCGCGTCGATCGCCGCGCCCTCGGCGCGGCCGGTACGAGGGCGGTCGCAGGTTCCCTCCGCCCACAGCGCCTCTCACGGAGGCGCAGCAGAAGCCCTGGGTGGGTTTCCGCAGGCCCTCGCGACCCAGGCGGGCCGCGATCCACGAGTTGCGCCGGTCGCACGCAAGCACGGCGGTCGCCCTGCTCCCTCCCGTGCGACTCCGCGTGACGCACGTCGGCCGTCAGCTCCCTCGGTCGCAGAGCACGGAGGCGGCGGTCACTCGGTGCCGTCCCTCTTGGCGACCGTCTTGGCAGCGCTCGGCGCTGCCGCGCTTGTAGTGCTGCTTGCGCTCAGGATCGACAGGGGGATCGCCGCGGGGATCCACAGGGAGATCGGCCGGGAGCCTGCACCTATCATTTCCGAGGATGAGCTTCTACCTGACCACACCGATCTACTACGTGAACTCGACCCCGCACATCGGGCACGCCTACACGACGATCGCGGCGGACATCCTCGTCCGCCATCACCGGCAGCGCGGCGAGGAGACGTTCTTCCTCACGGGGTCGGACGAGAATGCCTCGAAGAACGTCCGCTCGGCCGAGGAGGCCGGTGTCGACCCGAAGACGTTCGTCGACCGGCTCGTCGAGGAGCACTGGCGCCCGCTCGCCGCCCGCGTCGGCGCGGACACCGACTTCTTCATCCGCACGACCGATGATGGTCACAAGACGTTCGTTCAGGAGTTCGTGCAACGGATCTACGACAACGGCCACATCTACCGGGACGTCTACTCCGGCCTCTACTGCGTCGGTTGTGAGGCGTTCAAGAGCGAGGCCGAGTTGGTCGACGGCAAGTGTCCCGACCACGGGATCGAGCCGGAGTGGATCGAGGAGCAGAACTGGTTCTTTCGGCTGTCCGCCTTCCAGGAGCCTCTTCTGCACCTCTACGACGAGCGCCGCGACTTCGTCCGGCCACGGTTCCGCTACAACGAGGCGCGGAGCTTCATCGCAGGCGGCCTGCAGGACTTCAGCCTTAGCCGCGCGGGCCAGCCATGGGGTGTGCCGATCCCGTGGGATCCGGGGCAGGTGGTCTATGTCTGGGTCGATGCGCTGATCAACTACCTGAGCGCGCTCACCTATGCGCGGCCCGGCGAGGATCAGCGCGCCCGCTTTTGGCCGGTTGCCCACCACCTGATCGGCAAAGACATCCTGCGTTTTCACTGCGTTTTCTGGCCCGCGCTGCTCCTCGCCGCCGGAGAGGAGGTGCCGCAGGGGATCTTCGTGCACGGCTACCTCAATCTCGATGACCGCAAGATCTCGAAGTCGATCGGGAACGTGGTCGATCCGCTCGACCTCACCTCCGAATACGGTGTGGACGCGGTGCGCTTCTGGGCTGCGCGTTCGGTGCCGTTCGGCCAGGACGGCAACGTGACGCTCGACGGCTTCCGTGAACGCTACGAGCGTGAGCTCGGGAACGACCTCGGCAACCTGCTCTCTCGCACGACGGCGATGATCGCCCGCTACCGGGACGGCGAGCTGGCCGACACGGGCACGGTGGGCGAGGAGCTTGCGGCAGCGGCGCGTGGGGTGCACGACGAGGTGCCGACTCTTCTCGACCGCTACGACATCACGACTGCGCTCGACCGGATCTGGGACTACGTCCGCCGTCTCAACCGCCATGTCGAGCAGACGAAGCCTTGGGTGCTGGCAAGAGACGCGGGCCGGAGCGCCGAGCTCGACAACGCTCTCTACGAGCTCACGGACGGCCTGCGAGTCGCCGCCACGGCGCTGTTCGCGTACGTGCCGGTGACCTCTGCCCAGATCCTCGAGGCCATCGGTCAGCCAATCGAGGTCGCCTGGGAGAACGTCGCCGCGGGTCGAACGAAAGCTGTGACAGGGATCGACCCCGCGCCTCCGCTCTTCCCGCGCATCGACGCGCCAGCCCCTGCCGCGTGATCGACACGCACGCGCACCTCGACGCGCTCGAGGGGGCGGACGAGGCGGTCGGACGGGCTGCGGCGGCCGGAGTCGACCGGATCGTGACGGTCGGAACCGGCATCGAGTCGTGTCGGGCGGCGCTCGTCATCGCTGCCGCCCACGGCGGCGTCTTCGCGGCACTCGGAATCGACCCACACGGGGCGGGCGACGCTGCCGCGGCCGGAATCGAGGAGCTACGGGAGCTCCTCCGGCAGCCGAAGGCGGTTGCGGTCGGCGAGACCGGCCTCGACTACCACTACGGCGGTGACCGCCGGTTCGAGCAGCAGCGGTTGTTCGAGGCACAGCTCTCGCTCGCGCTCGAGCTGCGCATGACGGTCGTCGTCCACACCCGCTCCGCCAACGACGATACGGCGGCGCTGCTCCGTCGCCACGACGGCGCTGTCGTCATGCACTGCTTCTCCGAGCCTGAGCTGCTCGACGTCGGGGTCGACCGCGGCTGGTACTTCTCCTTCGCCGGCAACGTCACCTATCCCAGAGCACAGTCGCTACGCGCCGCCGCCGCCAGGGTTCCGGCAGATCGGATCCTGGCCGAGACGGACAGCCCCTACCTCGCGCCGCAGCCGGTCCGCGGCCGACGGAACGAGCCCGCCTTCATCCGGCACACCGTCGAGGCGCTCGCGGCTGCGCGCTCCGAGGATCCCGACGAGCTGGCCGCCCGGATCGAAGCGAACGCCTCGGCTGCCTTCGGCCTCCGGTGATCAGGGCGAAGAAGGAGCTGGGGCAGCACTTCCTCGTCGACGAGAACATGCTCGGAGTGATCGGCCGCCTGGCCGAGCTCGAGACGCGCGACGTCGTGCTCGAGATCGGTCCGGGGCTCGGCGTTCTGACGCGGTACCTCGCTGACCGAGTCGGTCGCGTGCATGCCGTGGAGCTCGACCGTTCGCTCGAGCCGCACCTCGCCGACCTGCCGTCGCAGGTCCAGCGGCACTGGGGCGATGCGCTTGCGCTCGATCTCGCAGCGCTCGAGCCGGTTCCGACCAAGCTCGTCGCGAACCTTCCGTACAACGTCGCGACCCCGATCGTCGTAGAGAGTCTTGCCGGGCTGCCGTCGTTGGACCTCTGGTGCGTGATGGTGCAGCGCGAGGTGGCGGAGCGATTCTTCGCCGTCCCTTCGACCAAAGCCTACGGCGCGGTCTCCGTGCTCATTCAGCTTGCTGCCCGCCGCACCGGGTTCCACGCCGTTTCCCGCACGGTGTTCCGCCCACCGCCGAACGTGGAGTCGGCGCTCATCGCCTTCCGCAGGATTCCGCTTCCGGACGGGTTCGGTCGCGTCAAACAGGTGGTGGAGGCTGCGTTCTCGCATCGGCGCAAGACGCTCCCGAACTCACTCGAGCTTGCAGGTCTCGCGACCCGTGAGCAGGCTGCCGCTGCACTCGACGTCCTCGGGCGTCCCCCGACGAGCCGGGCGGAGGCGCTCGCGCCGCACGAGTTCGTGGTGTTGACGGAGGCATTGTGTTGACGAGGGGTACGGTGAGGCGGGCAGCCGCACCGGCGAAGATCAACCTCTCGCTCGTCGTCGGCCCTGTGCGGGACGACGGCAAGCACGAGGTCGCGACGGTGCTCCAGCGGGTGGACCTCGGCGATCGTGTCGCGATCGCACCCGCCACGGCGCTCGTGGTGACCGGCTTCGCAGGCGATACACTCGTTCGGCAAGCGTTGGAGGCGCTCGCACGCGCCGCCGGAGTGGAGCCGCGGTGGCACGCGGCGCTCATGAAGCGAATCCCGGTGGCCGCAGGTCTCGGCGGCGGCAGCTCCGACGCCGCGACCGCGCTTCGGCTCGCGAACGGCACGCTGCCGCGACCGCTGTCTTCCGAGGAGCTGCACGCGTGTGCGGCCGGCCTGGGTGCCGACGTCCCGTTCTTCCTGGCGGACGGCCCGCAACTCGGTCGGGGAGACGGCTCGGAGCTGACGCCGCTCGATCTACCACAGGACTACTGGATTCTGCTCCTGCTGCCGAACGCAACGGCGAGTGCAAAGGAATCGACGGCGTCGGTGTACCGGAGCTTCGACGAACGCGGCGGGCAGGACGGGGCATCCGAGCGCTTCGGTGCTCTCGACCGCTCGCTCGCGCAGGTCCGGCGGCCGCGGGATCTCGCTGCGCTGCCGCCGAACGACCTCGCCTCCTCTCCGCTCGCCGACGACCTCCGCGCGCAAGGCGCCTTCCGGGCCGACGTCTCCGGTGCCGGCCCGGTTCTCTACGGTCTCTTCCACCACCGGCCGACAGCCGAGCGGGCGCAGCGCTCGCTCGCTCGCAGAGGCCGTACCTGGCTCACCGTGCCGGTCTGGTACAGCTGACTCGCAAGACGAAGCCTTGTTCGCCCGACTGTGCTGGACGGTGCGCGCGGCGTTCACGTCACGTAGCTCGCCTCATCGGTCAGATTCCTGCACCCTTTCAGCTGGCTTCCTCACCCCGCCGCGACGACAGCTTCATTCTGGTCGAAGCGGTGAGCCCGCTCCCGGTACGGTTTCGGGATGAGCAGCCTTCAGACTCTCGAGCACCGGCAGGGGCGGATCGGCGCGCTCCTGCACAAGCGCCGCTTGCACCTGGTTCTGTGGATCATCGTGGTCGAGGGGATCCTCGTCCTCTTCGACGTGATCCCGTGGTGGACCGTGCTCCTTCTCGCCGTCGTCGCGTTCGCCGTCTACTGGACCGCCGGTCGCGGAACCACGAGCTCCCTCCTACGCGAGGCGAGCTGGATCGCGGCGGTCTCGCAGCTCGTCGTCGTCCTCGTCCCGGTGCTGGCCGTCGTCCTGACGTCACTCGCGATCATCGCGCTCGTCGTCGTCGCGATCGGCGCGCTCGTCCTGATCCTGCTCCGCCGGTGACGTGACGCACGCCCATACTCGCCGCTCCTCTGACGTTCACTGGGGCGTAGCCAAGTGGTAAAGCAGTGGGTGTTCAGGCCGGGGATGTCCCTGGCTCCCCCGTGGGCCCACTCCTCTGACAAACTGAGCCGACGAGCATTGGGGCGTAGCCAAGCGGTAAGGCAGCGGGTTTTGGTCCCGCGATCCCAGGTTCGAATCCTGGCGCCCCAGCCATCCCGCCGCCGCCCGTGACCGACACCAATCTCGCAGCGATCGTGATGGCCGGAGGCCACGGGACGCGGATGCGCTCGGCGACGCCGAAGCATCTGCATCCGATCCTCGGCCGGAGGATGGTGGACTGGGTCCTCGCCGCGGCCGTTCCGCTCAAGCCCTCGCGCCTCGTGGTCGTCACCTCGCCGGCCAGCAGCGAGGCATTCCCCGGCCTCGAGGTGGCGATCCAGGAGCAGGCCCTCGGCACCGGCGATGCCGTGCGGGCGGCCCTGTCGGTCCTGGGGGAGGCGAACGGCGACCTGCTCGTCCTCTCAGGGGACACGCCGCTCCTGACGAGCGGGCTCCTGACGGCGCTCCTCGACACGCATCGGCGCGAGGGCGCGACGGCCACCGTGCTGACGTTCGAGACCGACGAGCCGCGAGCGTACGGCCGCATCGTGCGGGGGAAGGACGGTCGTGTCCGATCGATCGTCGAGGCAGTCGACGCCACGCCCGAGCAGCTGGCCATTCGTGAGTGCAACTCCTCGATCTACCTCTTCAGCGGGGAGCAGCTGTGGCCTGCGCTCGACCGCCTTCGGCCCGGCAACGCGCAAGCGGAGCTGTACTTGACCGATGCGATACGCGACCTCGTCGACGGCGGGCAACCGGTCGCAGCACATATTGCCTCCGACCCGACGGAGGCCGAGGGAGTAAACACGCGTGTCGAGTTGGCCGCGGCGGCCGCAGGCCTGCGCGACCGGATCAACCGGCGGCACATGCTTGCCGGCGTCTCGATCGTCGACCCGACCTCCAGCTGGATCGAGCCGGAGGTCGAGCTCGAGCCGGACTGCGTCGTGCACCCGTTCACGTCCCTGCGGGGCCGGACACGAGTCGCGGCCGGGGCCGAGGTCGGCTCGCACACGGTGGCCGTGGACGCGTCGATCGGAGCGGGCGCGACCGTGGGACCCTTCTGTTACCTTCGCCCGGGCACGATCCTCGAGGCGCGTTCGAAGGCAGGAACGTTCGTCGAGATCAAGAACTCCCACATCGGCGAGCGGACGAAGGTGCCCCACCTCTCGTACATCGGGGACGCTGAGATCGGCGAGGACACGAACGTCGCTGCGAGCAATGTCACGGTGAACCTCTCGCATCAGCCCGGCCGGCCAAAGGGCCGGACCAGAATTGGTCGCAACGTCAGGACCGGTGTCGACAATGCCTTCGTCGCCCCAGTGACGATCGGAGACGATGCATGGCTCGCGGCCGGAACGGTGATCACCGAAGATGTTCCTCCCAACGCCCTGGCAGGTTTCCCGCCCCGGCAAGTCAACAAGGAAGGACGCGGTGGAAAGCGGAACGATTGAGCACGCGCTGCCCGGTCTCGAGCTCACCCCTTCGCGGCCGGAGTTGAGCGTGGGTCGTGCGCTCCCGCTGACGCCGAAGAAGCGGCTGATGGTCTTCTCCGGACGCTCACACCCCGAGCTCGCCGGCCGGATGGCGGAGCGGCTCGGGGTCGAGCTCGGCCAGGTCGAGCTCGAGACCTTCGCGAATGGCGAGACCTACTGCCGCTACAACGAGTCGATCCGCGGGGCCGACCTCTTCATCGTCCAGACCGGGTGCGCGCCCGTCGACCGGAACCTGATGGAGCTGCTGATGATGATCCAAGCGGCGCGGCTCGCCTCCGCCAAGCGGATCACGGCCGTGGTGCCCCTCTATCCCTACGCACGTCAGGATCGGAAGGCGAAGCCGCGAGAGCCGATCTCGGGTCGCCTCGTCGCCGACATGCTGCAGCTTGCGGGAGCCGACCGCGTGCTCACCATGGATCTGCACGCGGGTCAGATCCAGGGTTTCTTCACGATTCCCGTCGATCACATGACCGCCTTGCCGCTCTTCGCGCGTCACTTCCGAGACATCGGCCTCACCGGAGCGAACGTGGTCTCGGTCTCGCCCGATGCCGGCCGCGCGCGGCTCGCAGTCCGCTTCGCCGAGATGATCGACGCGGACTTCGCGATCATCCACAAGACCCGGCCGGCGCACGACGCGGTGGAGGTAACTGAGATCACCGGCCGCGTTCGGGACAAGGTGGCGGTTGTCGGCGACGACGTGATCATGACCGGCAGCACGCTGCTCGCGAACGTCGCCGCGCTGAAGGAGCATGGCGTTCGCGACGTCTGGGTCTTCGCCACGCACGGGCTCTTCAGTGGCGATGCGCTCGACCGCTTCGAGAGCTCCGACATCACCGGCATCGTCGTCACGGACACCGTCCCGCTCGACCCGCGCAAGCGGCCGCCGAACCTGACGGTCCTGAGCGTCTCGGGCCTGCTCGCCGAGACGATCATGAACGTCTTCTCCGACGACTCGGTCTCCGCGATCTTCGGCGGCGAGAACCAACTCTTCTAGCTGAGCGGCTCAGCCAAGCGGTTGAGCCGCTCTTTCTACCCGCAGTCTCTACCGGGTTCCTACCTGCAACCACGCGGAGCGGGTTCCGGGACGTTTAGGCACTGATTGAGCACCGGGTGGGGCCGCTCACGCCGCAAGTAACCGCGGAGAAGGAGCAAAACGCTGACGGAGGTGGGTGGCGGGTGCAGGTGCCGAGGCGTAGAATGAGATGTCGGCCGTTACGTCCGTCGTCGTCTGAGCCATGAACGAGAGGTAGCGATGAACGGCCAGGGGAGCGTCGCGAGCGCCAGGAATCTTGCGCAGCCGCAGGTGCAACAGTTCCTCATCTACGAAGCGCTCGATGAGGGGCCGAGCCTGATTTTCGTCGCTGACGAAGAGATGAGGTATGTCGCTGTGAATCAGACGGCGTGTCGGACCCTGGGCTACACACGCGAGGAACTCCTCTCGCTCGCTGTGACCGACGTCGCGGTGGACGTCGAAGCTCCTCGGATCTACGACGACATGCTTCGGGCCCGCGGTCATCGTGGTGTATCAACGATCCGAGCAAAGGACGGCCGGCTTCTTTCGCTGAGCTACAACGCCTCTGAGGTTCGCGTCAGCGGTCTGCCCTATTGGCTATCGATCGGCCACATCGAGGGCGACTCGAGCAGCTAGCCCGCAGCGTTGCCTGAGGCCGGCGCGTCCGAGGCGAACTCCCGTTCGGCGCAGACCGGACAGAACGGATGGAACTCGCCGACGCCTCGCTCCAGAAGCGCCAGCCGGCGTGCTCAGCATCGGCCTCGCGGATGGCGCGGGCGCAGTTCGAGCAGATCAGGAGCGTCGTGGTCGTCAACGCTCGGTGAATCCCGGCGCGGCGGCGTCGCGCCGCCAACTCGTTGTCCCGGTCGCGTCGCTTCGCGTCGAGGGCGAGCGGCACGACGTGATCGACGGTGAGGGTCGTCGGCGTCGAGCGAGGGTCAAACTGAACGTATCTAGCGCTTAGCGATCCTCTGCAGAACTCGGCCCTCAACGTTCACCCCAACGACGTTCATGTCGCCCCGACCTGATCCGACGCCCTACGCCCTCCCGCTCCTCAGCGAAGCGGGCGGAGGCGCGCGTTCTTTGTCATCAACCCAGATCCGCTCCCCGGTCGATAGGAGTGGGACTTACGCTTCCCGACGACGCCTTTGCAGCCGCTCTCGCTGACAGCGGCAAACTGCGCTTCGCCGTCCTCGAAGGTCGCCACGAGCCGCACCCGCTGATTCTCCAGGTCGAGCTGCTCGAGCAGCGCCCGCCACCGTCCTGAAGATGTTCACGTGTCCCGGAGCGGCCGTCCCTTGCTGTCCCGGCGGCAAAAGGTTCGATCGTGTGGCGACTCGGGCCACTCCTCTAGCGCCTTAGATGAAGCGGTGCGCCGGTCGCCAGAGAGCAACGAGCCCTGCGATGACGAGCGTGCTCCCGATCGCATCCGACGCGTGGATTCCGTGGCGTCCTGGAACTGTCGGCACGTAAAACTCGAGGATGACGCGGTCGAGATATACGTCGACGCCGAGGGCGAGGCAGCCGAGGATGATCGCGAGCGTCCCAAGGACTTGAAGCCGCATGTCGCCGAGGCTACCCGCGGCGAGTTGGATATCTAGGTCGGGTTCGTTGAGCTCAGGTCGGGGCGGTGTTGGGAGCCCTTGCACTGGGCGAGCTGTTTGATGCTGGCGTTGGTGGACGTGACGAAGGCGATGGTGCCGTGGACGGTGTACGCCTCGCGAGAGGCCCTCGGGGGCTCGACAGAGCCGCGGCTTGTCGTCCGGCCAAGGCCCAGAGGTCGCTGCGCGCTCCTCGGGGCAGGCCATCGCGCGTGGGGTCGGCGCACGGGGAGAAGGTTGGAAGTCACCGGGTCGGGGTCGTCCAGCGGCTCGTCTCTCTCCGTCTCAGCAATCCCGCTGAAGATCACTGATCGCAGCGTCGCCCCACTTCCCCTAGCGCAGGGCGTCGGCCGTTCTACGCCCCTCGGCGGCTAAATCGATGTCAGCCGAGCGCTTCGACGCACTTGTGGGAGGCCGCTACGCCGTCGTCATCCACGGCTAGGTCGGCAACCCTCGCGCCGTCGCGGAAGTCCGAGTTCTGCTTCGCAACATCATCAAGGGTCCAGATCGCCTCGGCACCTCCGAGACTCGTCGTCGCCCAAGTTCCGATCTTGCCCTCCGCCTCTGGCGGAGCCATAGATCTCGGCGGAGACGAAGTAGACGTCTTCGTGATCAGCCGACTGAACGGCTTGACCGTTCTTCAACCGGTACTGATCGTCCTTCATTCCGATTCCGAGCGGAGTCATGAAATTCGAATCGACCGCGACGCAATCGGGGGAGTCCGCCGACTGGCCAGTCTGTGCGGTGGACGGCGAAGCCTCGTCGTCGTCGTCGTTGCCTCCACACGCCGCAACTCCTACGGCGAGAAGGAGGAAGGCGGCCAGCCGTGCGAACGTCACGTGCGGTTCCTAGCTCGGGCGACGGATCGACCTACGCTGCAGTTCCTTCCGGCGCAGGGTTGCGAGGGATCGCAGGTGCTCCGGCAACGCGTTGATCGCCTGCCCCGTGTAGCTCCGGGCTGCGGCGTCGACGAGGTCGGCCTCCAGCTTCTCGTCGAGCTGTGACTTCACGGCGGACACCATGCGCTGCCACGGCCCGTCGAGGATGTTGGGCTCCTCAGGAGCAGGGCTCCTCACCTCTGGATCGAGAGCCGTCAGTCGCTGATGGGCTTCCACGACCGAAGTCCGGCGCGCCGCGATCTCGCCAAGCAGCGTCACCGCCGCCTCAAGGGCAGTGGCAGCCTCGGTGACGATCCGATCCCGCTCCTGCGCCGCCGCTTCGAGATCGACGGTCGCGAGCTCCCGGCGCGACTGCTCCGACAGCCGCTCGAAGTCGGTGAGCGCGCGGCGCGCCAGTTCCGACTCGCCGAGGACTTCTGCCCGCTGCTCTTCGAGCTCCTCCAGCCGTTTCCGGGTCGCCTCGACCCGCGCGGCCGCCTCTCGACGATTCGTCTCGGCGAGCTCGATCTTCCGCTGGATCTCTTTGCGGTTCATCGCCACTTCAGACCAGGCCCAAGCCTAG
>JBBJOI010000026.1:0-34556 GCA_037721555.1 Gaiellaceae bacterium
CGATCGAGCGACTCCACTCGCTCAGGAACAACCTTGTTGGGTCCTACACCTAGAGCATCGAGCCGGCGATATGGGCTTGCGCTTGGCGGTCGTGGATCGCTCGCGGCGCCGGCTTGTGTCGCTGCCACACAAGGTTCGCTATCATCCGCCGCCGTGGCCGGGGAGCGTTATCGCCTGCAAGTGACGGAGCGCCGGCTGCTCGGCTCGCCCGAGTCGCGCCGCCTCCGCAAGCAGGGCGTCGTTCCAGGCGTGCTCTACGGCACAGGCAGCGCGCGCCCGATCGCGATCAGCGAGCGCGACCTCCGGGCTGCGCTGACCGGCGCGTCCGGGCTCCATGCAGTGCTCGACGTCGTGGTCGAGGGCCAGTCGGCGGCGCACCCGTCGATCGTCAAGGAGTACCAGCGCGACCCCATTCGTGGCCACGTGCGGCACGTCGACCTACAGGAGGTGCGGCTCGACCAGCCGATCCACGCGGCCATCCAGGTGCACCTCATCGGAGTGGAAGACGCGCCCGGTGTGCGCGAGGGCGGCGTCATGTCGCAGCCGACCACGGAGATCAACGTCGAGGCGCTGCCGATGGAAGTGCCCGAGTCGATCGAGGTCGACGTCAGCGGCATGGAGATGGGAGACGCACTCCGGCTCGAGAGTGTTCTCGCGGTGGAGGGAGTCACGTTCCTCGACGACCCACACGAGCTGGTGATCGCGACGATCACCGCGCCGATGCGCGAGGAGGATCTCGAGGCCGCCATCGATGAGCTCGCGGGCGACGAGGGTGACGAGCAGGCGCCCGAGGGTGCCGCCGAGGAGCCTGAGGGCGGCGACGCCGTGTCGGGCGACGACGGCGAACCAGGCACCACGCCGGGCTAGGTGCGCCTCCTCCGTCGGGGCGAAGGGGCCTCGACGCTCGATCTGCTGGTGGTCGGACTCGGCAATCCCGGCCCCGAGCACGCCCGTGACCGGCACAACGTCGGCTGGCTGGTCGTCGACGAGCTCGCGCGCCGCCTTGGCGGCTCCTTTCGCTCCAAGTTCTCCGGGAAGGTCGCGGAGGTGCGCCTGAACGAGCTCCGGCTGGCCCTCGTGAAGCCCGAGACGTACATGAACCTCTCGGGCGGGTCGGTCGCGGCCGCGGCGAGGTTCTTCAAGGTGCCGACCGAGTCGATCGCGGTGGTGCACGACGAGGTCGACCTCGAGCCGGGCCGGCTGCAGTTGCGAGTCGGCGGCGGTCTAGCGGGCCACAACGGATTGCGCTCGATCCGGCAGTCGCTAGGCTCGTCCGAGTTCCTCCGTGTCCGGATCGGCGTCGGCCGGCCGGGCCGTGGCGACCGCCGGCCCGTCGCGGACTACGTCCTCTCGCCCTTCGGAGCGGACGAAGACCCCGAAGCTCTCGTGGCTCGAGCGGCCGACGCCGTCGAGGCGCTCGCTCGTGACGGCCTCGGCAGCGCGCAGGCGCAGTTCAACTAAACGGGCGGCCGCGCCTAGACGAGCCGATTCATCTGAAGGCAGGGTGCGGGCGAGGTGCTCGTCCCAGAGCCGTTGAAGGCGTTCGCGTCCGTCTGCGATTCCCATCCAAAGGGAGCGTGGCCCCGCATCGCCTGTGCGATCGAGCCCTCGTTGCGCTTCGCTGTCGTCCAGAATCAACGGCGCCGGGCAGCGTCCGCCCGGCTGCGCACCGGGCACCCAGCGACATGGTCGTTGACGACGCCGCAGGCCTGCATCGCCGCGTAGGCCGTCGTCGGGCCGACGAAGCGGAAGCCGGCCGCCCTGAGAGCCTTCGCAAGCGCGGTCGACTCCGGTGTCGCCGCCGGCAGGTCGGCGAGCGACTCCGCGGGCTCGCGTTTCGCGGGCGCGAACGACCAGAAGAGTTGGGGTAGCGGCGTCTGTGTCTCGCGGAGGGCGATCGTTGCGCGTGCGTTGCCGATCGCGGCCTCGATCTTCGCGCGGTTGCGGACAATGCCAGCGTCGGCGAGCAGGCGCTCGACGTCCCGTTCTCCGTAGCGCGCCACGACCTCGGGGTCGAGGCCGGCGAACGCGGCCCGGAAGGCCTCCCGCTTGCGCAGGATCGTGATCCAGGCGAGCCCAGACTGGAAGGCCTCGAGCGTGATCCGCTCGTAGAGGCCTCGCTCGTCATGCACCGGGAAGCCCCACTCCCCGTCGTGGTAGGCCTCGTAGAGCGGATTCCCGTCGCCGAAGCAGCGTCGGGTTCTAGCACCACTCATCTGGGTGTCAAGAGGCTCGATGTGGAACTCGGGTGCGCACGGGGATGGGCCAGACCAAGTGGTCTTGCCGGGTCGGGTGCGGCGCGTGATGATGCTACGGGCAAGCCCGAGCCGGCGAAACCGCGCCGTGTCTGGCACACCAGCCGTGCGTGCCTGAGTTTCACATGGAGCCTCTATGTGCGTCGAACGACGACGACGCGCGCGTTCCAGGCGCCACGGGGCGCCGCCACCTCGACGACGTCTCCCACGCGCGCCCCGAGCAGTGCGCCGCCGAGCGGGGAGTCGGGCGAAACGCCGCCGACGCTCGAGATCTCGACCTCCAGGCGCTCGCCGGCGTCGTCCTCGACCTCGACGACCGAGCCGACGCCGACGACGCCGTCCATCGGTTGCTCCACGATCACGGCGCCGTCGAGCCGGGCGCGCAGGATCGAGATGCGCCGCTCCAACAGGCCCTGCTCGTTCTTCGCGTCGTGGTAGGCGAAGTTCTCCGAGAGGTCGCCAAAGGCTCGGGCGGTCGCGATCGCCTCGACGACGGCCGCGCGACGCGGCCCCTCGAGCTGAGACAGCTCCGATGCGAGTGCATCGCGCTGCGGAGCTGTCATCTCCTCAGGCAGCCGCTCGGACATGTGGTGATCCTAGACCGGCAGGACTCCTGGAGACGTACACTGACCGCCGCGGAACCCAGGTTCCGCCTTCCGTCATGGACCGTTTACCCCTCCACGCCTTCGTCACCGCGCTGCTCGCGCACGAGCGGCTGCAGGCGTTCTCGGCCGCGCTGCCCGCGCGCGCCCGGGTGTCCGAACCCGTGCTGCCACTCCTCCTCGCGACCCTGCACGAGGCGTTGGAGCGACCGCTCGTCTGCCTGCTGCCGGAGGACGCCGACGCGCGGGACGCCGCGGAGGCCGCGAGCTGGTTCCTCGGGTCCGACGACGTCGCCCTGCTGCCGAGCCGCGGCGTCGGCTGGGGCTCCGGCCTCGAGCCGCCCCCGCACCTGGTCGGCGAACGCGCCCGTGCGCTCGCCGTCCTGGCGCGCGGCGGTCTCGTCTGCGCCTCGGCGACGGCGCTGGCGGAGGGCATTCCGCCCGCCGCTGCTCGCCCGGAGCCGGTGCGGCTCGCGGTGGGCGAGGAACCCGGTGTCGACGGGCTCTCGGAGCAGCTCGCGCTCGCGGGCTACGAAAGGGTCGAGCGAACGGAGGAGCGAGGGCAGTTCGCCGTGCGCGGCGGCATCGTCGACGTCTTCCCGACGACCGGCCGCGAGCCGCTGCGGATCGAGTTCTTCGGCGACGAGATCGAAGCAGTGCGCGTCTTCTCGCCGTTCACGCAGCGCGCGCTGCACCCGGTCAGCGACGCAACCGTCTACCCGGCTGCCGAACGTCGCGTCGACCTGACCGATCCGAGCGACGATCCAGGCTTCGCCGACGAGGACTCTCTGCCGGCTCGCCCTCACGACCTCGTCCCAGTCCTCGCCGCCTCTCCGGACTTCGTCTGGCAGCCGGCCGAGGTACGGCGTGTGTGGTCGGAGGAAGGCCTCGACCCCGTGCCGCTGGCAGGCGTTTCCGAGCTCGATCCGTTCCCGCAGGGGCAGCCGTTCGCCTTCGAGGCGCAGCGACCGGCGATCTCTGCACGGGGGCTCGCCGAGGCGGAGACGGAGCTGGCCGGCTTCGTCAGGGGCGGCAACCGGGTCGTCGTCGCCTTCCCGCACCCGGGCGAGGCCCTCCGGACGCAGAACCTGCTCCGGCGGATCGAGGCGCAACTGCTCGAGCCGGGCCAGGAGCTGCCCGACGAGCCGGAGCTTCGGTTCGCCGTCGCGCCCGCGCGTCGTGGCTTCGTCTGGCGCGAGCTCGGGCTCGTGCTGCTCCCTGACACGCAGGTCTTTCGCAAGCGGCCGCCGCGAACCGACCGGCGGCTCGGCCGCGCGCTCGCGACCTTCGCGGACCTGCGCACCGGCGACTTCGTCGTCCATGAGGATCACGGTGTCGGGAAGCTCCTCGGCTTCGAGACGCGCGAGGTGGCCGGGGTCACCCGCGACTACCTCTTCGTCGCCTTCCGCGGCGAGGACCGCCTCTACGTCCCGCACGAGCAGCTCGGCAAGGTGTCGAAGTACATCGGCGCCGACGCTGGCGCGCCGACACTCTCCAAGCTCGGCGGCAAGGCCTGGCAGAACCTGAAGGCGCGCGCGCGGGAGTCCGTGCGCGAGCTGGCCGGGGAGCTGATCGCCCTCTATGCGCGGCGCCAGCAGGCGCCGGGCCACGGCTTCGACCTCGGCAACGAGTGGCTGGAGCGCCTCGAGACGGACTTCCCCTACCGGGAGACGGAGGATCAGGCGCGGGCGATCGAAGCGGTCAAGGAAGACCTGGAAGCGCCGCGACCGATGGATCGTCTCGTCTGCGGCGACGTCGGCTTCGGCAAGACCGAGGTCGCGCTCCGCGCCGCCTTCGCCGTGGCGGTCAACGGGAAGCAGACGCTCTTCCTCTGCCCCACCACGATCCTCGCCGAGCAGCACTGGAACACGCTGCGGAACCGGTACCGAGACTTCCCGATCAGGGTCGAGATGGTCTCGCGGTTCAAGACGGCTGCAGAGACGAGGAAGATCCTCGCCGACTTCGCTCAGGGCAAGGTGGACGTGCTGATCGGGACGCACCGGATCCTCTCGCGCGACGTGATCCCGAAGGAGCTGGGGCTCGTCATCCTCGACGAGGAGCAGCGCTTCGGCGTCGCTCAGAAGGAGCTGATCCGCTCGCTCCGCCTCGAGGTCGACGTGCTCGCCCTTTCCGCGACGCCGATCCCACGCACGCTGCACATGTCGCTCTCCGGCCTGCGTGACATCTCGGTGATCGAGACTCCGCCTGAGGGTCGCCGCCCCATCCGCACGAACGTCGGCGAGTACGACGAGGAGACCATCCGGCTGGCGTTGACGCGTGAGACGGAGCGGCAGGGCCAGTCGTTCTACCTCCACAACCGCGTCGAGACGATCGACGAAGCGGCCGACAAGCTCCGCCAGCTCTGCCCGCAGCTGCGCTTCATCGTCGCCCACGGCAAGATGCGGGAGCGCGAGCTCGAGGAGAAGATGCACACGTTCCTGCGTGGCGACGCGGACGTGCTCGTCTCGACGACGATCATCGAGTCCGGGATCGACATCCCGCAGGCGAACACGCTGATCGTCGAGCGCGCCGACGCGCTCGGCCTCTCACAGCTCTACCAGATCCGAGGCCGGGTCGGCCGCTCGGATGTCACCGCGCACGCCTACCTCATGTACCCCGACGCGCACGAGCTCTCGCCGGAGGCTCGGGCCAGGCTCTCGACCCTGGCGGATCACACGGAGCTCGGCGCAGGCTTCCAGATCGCCATGCGCGACCTCGAGATCCGCGGGGCGGGCGACCTGCTCGGAGCAGAGCAGTCGGGGCACGTGGCCGCCCTCGGCTTCGAGCTCTACGTGGAGATGCTCAACGAGGCCGTCGCCGAGCTCTCCGGCCAGCGCCGCCTGGCCACCCGGCCCGTTCGCGTGGACGCGCGGGTCGACGCCTACGTTCCGGCCTCCTACGTCGCCTCGGAGGCGCTCAAGATCGACATCCACCGCCGGCTCGCTCTGTCGGAGTCGGACGACGAGCTGCGGGAGCTCCATGCAGCGCTCGAGGATCGTTACGGGCCGGTCCCCGAGCCCGTGGAGCATCTGTTCGCGATCCAGGAGGCGAAGCTGAAGCTCGCGCGCCTCGGCGCCGACTACCTCGTCTTCCGTGGCGGGCGGGCCTCCGTCGGCCCCCTCGTGCTCGGCTCGGCCGAGCTGCGCTCCCTGCGGGACGTCTCCGACACGGCCGTGTACACGAGCGCACGACACGAGGTGTCCCAGCGCACACAGGAGCTCAAGGGAGCGCTGGCGTTGGTCGATGCTATCGTGAGAGCCCGTCAGGCGGCCTGACCGCGCGGCCGAGAGCCGCTAACCACGTACTGGAGCTTACTTCTGATGACTTTCTCTCGCCTCTCCCTTCTCTGCGCCCTGCTCGTCGCTCTGCTCGCCGCAGGCTGCGGCGGGTCGGATTCCAACGAGGTCTCGAACAACGCTGTCGCGGTCGTCGACGGAAAGGACATCCCACGGTCCGAGTTCGACGCGCTGCTCGGCCAGGCGAAGAGGAGCTACAAGGCCCAGAAGCGGCCCTTCCCAGAGGCCGGCTCGGAGGAGTACCAGACGCTCCGAAATCAGGCCGTTCAGGCGCTCGTCCAGCGCGTGGAGCTCGAGCAGGCGGCGGACGATCTGGAGATCGAGATCTCCGACAAGGACGTGGACAAGCGTCTCGAGCAGATCAAGAAGCAGTACTACGGCGGCGACCAGAAGAAGCTCGAAGCGCAGCTCAAGGAGCAGAAGCTGACGCTCGACCAGGTGAAGGAGGACATCCGCGGCCAGCTCGTCTCGGAGCGGATCTTCAACAACGTCACGAAAGACGTAGAGGTCACCGACGCGGACATCAAGAAGTTCTACGATCAGAACGAGGCGCAGTACAAGCAGGCCGAGAGCCGAGACGTGCGCCACATCCTGCTGAAGAAGAAGGCGAAGGCCGAGAGCGTTCGTGCGCAGCTGACCTCGAGCGGCTCCAACTTCCCGCAGCTCGCGCGCAAGTTCACCGAGGACATGGGCTCGAAGGCCGCGGGCGGGAAGCTGACGATCTCGCGCGGGCAGACCGTGTCGCCGTTCGACAAGGTGGCCTTCGACCTCGACAAGAACGAGATCTCCGGTCTCGTCAAGACCGAGTTCGGCTTCCACATCATCCAGGCCGTCTCCGACGTCAAGAAGGCCAACACGACCCCGCTCAAGCAGGTGAAGGCGCAGATCAAGACCCAGCTCCTACAGACGAAGAAGAACGAGAAGATGACGGCGTGGGTGGAGGATCTGAAGGCCGATTACGAGGGGAAGGTGTCGTACGCGGCCGGCTTTAGCCCGCCGCCCGCTGCGACCGGAACGACTGGGACGACGACGTCCGAGCAGTAGGGTGAGCACCCCCGACTCGAGGTTGCCCGAGTCGGAGCTTCCAGGCTCGAGCCTGCCAGCCTCGAACCTCGCAGACTCGAGCCTGGGAGAGACGCTCGTCGAGCTGCAGGAGCTGACGCGGCTGCTGCGCCGCGAGTGTCCGTGGGATCGGGCGCAGACGGCGAGCACCATCGTTCCGCACACGGTCGAGGAGGCCTACGAGGTCGCCGACGCGGCGCACGCGGGCGACCCGGAGAAGCTGCTCGATGAGCTCGGCGACCTGCTCTTCCAGGTCTACTTCCTGGCGCTGCTCCTGGAGGAGGAGGGCCAGGGAGGACTGGAAGAGGTCGCCCTCGCAGTCCATGCGAAGCTCGTTCGGCGCCATCCGCACGTCTTCGGCGACGTGACGGCGGACACGCCGGGGCGGGTGCGCGCGACGTGGGAGGGGCAGAAGCGCGATCTGGAGGCTCGCTCGGGGATCTTCCACGATGTGCCCGAGTCGCTTCCCGGCTTGCTCCTCGCGCGAAAGGTGCAGCGTCGCGCGGCCGCGGTCGAGTTCGAGTATCCCGATCTGGCGGGGGCGCTCACCGACCTCGACGACGAGCTGGCGGAGCTCAAGGCGGAGCTCGAGGGGAAGCCCGATCCTGCCCCCGAGACGCCGCCCGACCCACGTCAGGCCGCGGAGCTCGGCGACCTCCTCTTCGCGGCCGTCAACGTTGCCCGGCACCTGAACGCCGACCCCGAGCTCGAGCTCAGAGCGGCCTCTGCACGATTCCGCACCCGCGTCGAGGACGCCGAGCAGCGCGCTGCCGCGGACGGAGAGGATTGGAGCCGCCTGCCCCTCGCCGAGCAGGATCGCTACTTCGACCTGGCGAAGGAGCTCGGATGAGAGAAGCGCGTATCGCCTCCGTTCGCGGTCGGCAGATCCTGGATTCTCGCGGCAACCCGACCGTTGAGGTCGACGTCGCGCTGACGAGCGGTGCCGTGGGGCGTGCGGCGGTGCCGTCCGGCGCCTCCACCGGCGTTCACGAGGCGGTCGAGCTCCGGGACGGGGGGAAGGCTTGGGGCGGGAAGGGTGTGGGTGCAGCGGTCGCCAATGTCGGCGGGGAGATCGCCGGCGCCGTTATCGGCCTCGACGCAACGGATCAGCGCGCGGTCGACGCGCGTCTCGTGGAGCTCGACGGGACGCCGAACAAGGGCCGCCTGGGGGCCAACGCAATCCTCGGGGTCTCGATGGCGGCCGCAAAGGCCGCCGCCGCCCATGCAGGACAGCCACTGTGGCGCTGGCTGGGCGGGGAGGGCGCTTCGCGCCTGCCGGTGCCGATGCTGAACGTCATCAACGGCGGAGCCCATGCTGACAACGCGATCGACTTCCAGGAGTTCATGGTCGTACCCGCCGGCGCCGACAGCTTCGCCGAGGCGCTGCAGGTCGGAGCCGAGGTCTTCCATTCGCTGAAGAGGCTGCTGCACGAACGGGGCCTGTCGACTGCGGTCGGCGACGAAGGCGGCTTCGCGCCGGAGCTGCCGACGGCGGAAGCGGCCATCGAGGCGGTGCTCGAGGCTGCGGAGCGAGCGGGCCATCGCGACCGGGTAGCGATCGCGCTCGACCCGGCCGCAACGGAGTTCTTCCACGACGGCTGCTACCGCGTCGACGGCGGCGAGCTGGACGGCGGCGCTCTCTCGGATCTCTACGCCCGCCTGGCGGACCGCTTTCCGCTCGTGTCGGTCGAGGACGGGCTGGCCGAGGACGAGTGGGACGGCTGGCGCGCGCTCACCGAGCGGCTCGGCGACCGGCTACAACTCGTCGGCGACGACCTCTTCGTCACGAACGTCGAGCGCCTCCGCCGCGGTACGGAGCTCGGTGTCGGGAACGCCATCCTCGTCAAGGTGAACCAGATCGGAACGCTCACCGAGACCTTCGATGCAATCGAGCTGGCGCGCGCGAGCGGCTATGCGTCCGTCATGTCGCACCGCTCGGGCGAGACCGAGGACACGACGATCGCAGACCTCGCGGTGGCAACCGGCGTGGGGCAGATCAAGACGGGCGCGCCCTCGCGCACAGACCGCGTCGCCAAGTACAACCAGCTGTTGAGGATCGAGGAGGAGTTGGGCGAGCGGGCGGAGTATCCGGGCTGGTCGGCGTTCCCGAGGGCGAGGCGATGAGGGCGGCTGTTTTGGCTGAGGCGTCGCAGCGGCTCCGTCGCCGGAGCCGGGCTCTGCCCGAGCGCAGGCGCGCCGCGGTGTGTCCGGACGCTGCGGGAAGGAGGGGGCTTATGGGGGAACCATGGGTTCCCCCATGCTGAACCAGCTGTTGAGGATCGAGGAGGAGTTGGGCGAGGGGGCGGAGTATCCGGGCTGGTCGGCGTTCCCGAGGGCGAGGCGATGAAAGTGGCTGACGCGGCCACGTCCGTCGAACCGCGCCGGACGAAGATCGTTGCCACGATCGGGCCCGCGACGGCGTCGCCCGAGCAGCTGCGTGAGCTCCTGCAGCTCGTCGACGGCACGCGGCTCAACTTCTCGCACGGGACGCACGAGGATCACGCGCAGACGGCACGGCTCGTCCGGGAGTTGCGCCAGGAGCTCGGCCGCTCGGTCGCGCTGATCGCCGACCTCCAGGGCCCGAAGCTGCGCGTGGGCGAGCTTGCGAACGGGCCGATCGAGCTCAATCGCGGCGACCAGGTCATGATCGCCGGTGAGGACGGGGCGCGTGACGGCGATCTCCCGATCGCGCCCGACGTGCTCGGCTCGGTGCTCAAGGCGGGCAACGACATCCTGATCGACGACGGCTCCGTCAAGTTACGCGTCGGGCGGGTCGAGCGTGGTCGAGCGCAATGCGAGGTTCTCGTCGGCGGCACCGTCAGCTCGCACAAGGGCGTGAACCTGCCCGGCGTCACGTTGCCCATCCCGTCCCTGACCCGCAAGGACATCGACGACCTGCAGTTCGCGCTCGAGCTCGGCTGCGACTTCGTCGCCCTCTCGTTCGTCCGCTCGGCCTCCGATGTGCAGGCGCTGAAGACGCTGATCGAGGCCGCCGCCTCCACCGCACACGTGATCGCCAAGATCGAGAAGGCAGAGGCGGTCGCGGTGCTCGACGATGTCCTGCGTGTATCCGACGCGGTCATGGTCGCGCGCGGCGATCTCGGCGTCGAGATCGGTACGACGGAGGTGCCTCTCCTGCAAAAGCGCATCATCCGGCGCGCGCTCGAGCGGGGGAAGCCCGTCATCACCGCGACGCAGATGCTGGAGTCGATGGTTCATGCACCAGAGCCGACACGTGCCGAGGCGTCCGACGTCGCCAACGCGGTGCTCGACGGCACGTCGGCCCTCATGCTGTCCGGCGAGACGGCGATCGGGGAGTTCCCGCTCGAGGCGGTGGCGTACATGGATCGCATCGCGCGGGCGGTGGAGCCCCACCTCGGCTACCGGCACGAGATCCCGACGGCGGACGAGCAGCCCACGATCGGTCAGGCGATGTCGAACGCGGCCTGTGACGTCGCGGAGGCGATCCGCGCGCGGGCGCTCCTCGTGCCGACCTTCACCGGGCGCACGGCTTCGGCTGTCGCCCGCCTCCGCCCCCGCCGGCCGATCATCGGGCTCACCCACCACGACTACGCCCTGCACCACATGGCGCTCGAGTGGGGAGTGACGCCGGTAGGCATTCCCCAGGCGTCCGACGTCGAGGAGCTCTGGAACTCGTCCCTGGAGGCCTCGCGGCGCACGGGGATCGTCAAGTCCGGCGATCTCGTCGTGATCACCGCCGGCACGGCAGTCAACATCCCCGGCTCGACGAACGTGATCAAGGTGGACACGGCATAGATTAGGTCGAGCAGGAGGCTGACGACGGCCGCGGAAACGAGTGTTATGGCCGCCCAACGCGCTCAGCCGACCTTCCGCCGGAAGCGCCGCAAGCGTCGGCTCGGCTCGGAGCAGATGACGCTCGTACTCCGCTGGTGCGCCGTCGGTGTGCTTGCCCTGATCGGGCTGCTCTACTACCGCCCGCTCACGAACTACGCCGACACGAAGGCGACGCTGGATGAGCGTCGGGCCGAGGTGCACGAGTTGCGGGAGGAGCGGGAGCGGCTGTCGGCGCGTCTCGCGCACTCCTCGACGGTCGCCGCGCTCTCGCGCGAGGCACGACGGATGGGGCTCGTGCGAGAGGGAGAGCGGCTCTTCATCGTCAAGGGCATCCCGGAGTGGCGGCGCAGCGTCCAAGAGCGATGAAGCTCTTTGAACTCGTTTCGGAATAAGCCTTGAGCCGTCGGAGCGCGCTGTGCGGCACGATCGCGGCGTCCTCGGTCGCCCCGAGAGCGCTGCTATCGAGGCTCCCTGCGTTCTTGCGCTCGCACCACCCAGCACACCCCGCCAGCGAAGCGTCACCCTGAACGAGTTCTTAGCCACTCGACGCTTCCTGTGTCCTCGCCTTGCCCGGCGCCACCCATCGCATCAGCTGCCTGGCCTCATTGTGTTAGAAGCTCAACGATGGATGATCGAGCGCTCGTCGAGCGCCAGCTTGGACGGCCGCCGCGGGTCTTCCGCCGTGTCGTTGTTCGCTGCCCGTACGGTCTGCCGGCTGTCACCGAGCAGGACGCCTACGACCGTTCGGGCGATCCGTTCCCGACGACGTTCTATCTGACGTGCCCGCACCTCGTCGCCGCGCTCGCGCGGGTCGAGGCCGCCGGCGGCGTCGCACGGTGGAGCGACGAGTTGGAGCACGACGAGGGCGTGGCGGCAGATCTCGAGCGCGCGACGGCCGAGCAGCGCGTTCTGCGCCACGAGCTCGCGGCCGGCCGCACGGGCCGCGACGGTGGTGCGTCGCTCGAGCTCGGTATCGGCGGAAGCCGGAACCCACGCCGCCTGAAATGCCTGCACGCTCACGCGGCCTTCGCGCTCGCCCGACCGGGTTACGAGCTCGGGAGGCGGATCCTCGTCGAAGTGGAGCCTCTCTGGCCCACAGCGGGCTGCTGCACCGCTGGATCCGTAGCGCTCGTCTAGCATCGCCGCATGCCTGATGCGGAGGTGGAGAGTGCTCGCCGCGAGTGGCGGGACGGACATGCGCGGCTGCTCGAGGACGCGACGGGGCGGGCTGCGCAGGAGCGGCTGCTCGCCCAGGTGGAGGCGGTGACCGAGGAGCTGAGGCGACGTGTCGGCGCGACCTTCACCACCGTCGAGCTGACCCGGGCCTACGCCGACGCCGATCGATGGAGCCGCGAGGCCGTCGCCGAGCGGGCGGCCTCCCCGGACTGGCCGCGCACGCTCTCGCTCGTCGAGGCTGCGGCCTTCCATGTCTACTCGCGCGGCGCCGTCGACTACGAGCCGTGATGTTGACCCAGAGCAACCGTCCATCACGGCGCCGGCGCCCGAACCGGTTCTGGCGCCCGCTGCTCCTCACGGCAGGGGCGCTCCTGCTGCTCGTGCTGGGAGTCTCGATCGGTCGCGCGCTCGAGGACGGCCCCGCGCCCGGTGGTTCGAGGACGGAGATCCGAACGCTCGAGCCGCGCCCACTGAACCCCGCGGGGACGACCGTGACCGTAACTGTTCGGAAAGAATAAAACCGCGCTGTTGCTGCGTTTCAGGGAGCGAAACGTCTGGGTAAGCCCCGTAGGTAGATGGCGTACGGGGAACCGAGGGCTCGCCGTGCGACCGGTCAGGCCGAATGGCTGACTCTCGGGCAGGCGGCCGGGTATCTAGGCGTTGCGCAGAGCACCATGCGCAAGTGGTCTGACGGGGGCCGTGTCTCGGCCTTCTACACACCGGGCGGGCATCGCCGGTATCGACAGTCCGACCTCGACCGGTTCCTCCAGCGCTCGGGCAAGAGCGGCAACGCAGCGATCGACGCCCCGCTCGTCCTGATCGTCGACGACGACGCGCGTCTGCGAGAGTATGTCCGCGTCAACCTGGAGGCAGAGGGGTATCTCGTGCGCGAGGCGGAGAGCGCTGAAGCAGGACTGGCTGCGCTCGAGGAGCGGTCGCCAGATCTGATCCTGCTCGACGTGATGATGCCGCAGGTCGACGGCTGGGAGATGCTGCGACGCGTGCAGGACAAGCACGGTGTCGGGGCGATCCCGGTGATCATGTTCAGCGGCAAGGTCGACGAGCGCGCGGTAGCAGAGGCGGCCAAGCGCGGTGTCCAGGGCTTCATCGGCAAGCCCTTCGACGCGCGGGCGCTGATCGAGTCGACGAAGCAGCTGCTCCCGGTCTGACCTCAGCCGGCGCGGCGCCATGGACAGGAGTCTTCAGCGCTGGATCGTCGAGCATCGCGCCGATCCCCTCGACCCCCTGTTCGAGCTCCTCTCGCACGTCGGCTCGTTCGGATTGGTGTGGCTCGGCCTTGCGCTCGCCTTCTCGCTCACCCACAGTGGCGACTCGTGGCGGCGCCCCTGGCTGCTCCGGCCCTGGCTGCTCGTCCGCGTGGCGGTCACGATCATGGCCGCGGAGCTGGTCTCGGGGCTGCTCAAGATGAGCCTGTCGCGTGATCGTCCGCCGCTGGCAGAGCCCGAGCCGATGCCGCTCGTCCCCTTGCCCGCAACGCATTCGTTTCCATCGGGTCATGCCACGGTCTCCTTCGCCTGCGCCACCGTGCTCGCCCTGGCGGTTCCGCGGCTGCGCTGGCCGCTCTTCGCGCTCGCCGCCCTGATCGGGGTGTCGCGCATCTACGTCGGTGTCCACTACCCCGGGGACGTCCTCGCCGGCGCCTTGCTCGGCGTCGGGCTGGGTCTCCTCGTCCGCGTCTCCGGCCGTCCCTTGCGGCGACTCGCGAATCTTCCCGCCGTTCCTAGAGTTCCTCCGAGACCTCCAGCAGGCCCGCGGCGATAGCTGCGAGCGCCGCCACGAGGCTGATCCAGAGGCCGATGCCCCGGCCGGCGAAGAAGAACTCATCCGGGATCGAGATCGCGCGGACGAGCGTGCAGATAAAGGCGGCGCTACCGAGCGCGATCACGACGAGGCTCTCCGGAACGGCTGCGGGAAGATCGACACCCGTCAGGCGGAGTACGACGAGCGCGACCAACGCGAGCCCGATGAAGAAGACGAGCTTGCCGAGTACGCCCGTATGCCAGCCGATCACGCTGACATCGACGCCCTCGCCGGTGCCCGAGTACCAACCGGTGAAGGCGGAGACTGCCAGCACGAGACCCGCGATCCAGGTCAGCCGCTCTCCCAGTCCCCACAGGCCGGGGACGCCGGCTCGCGGGGCGGCGCTCGGCGCGTCGAGCGGGTCGTCATCCGGTTCAATGAGTGGTTCGGGCGCTACCACGACGGGAAGTATGGGCACATTCGGCGCCGGAAGTCACGCCGGAACGGCTGGAACTCCCGCCTGCAGAGGGTACGGGCGCGCGACGCCCGACGAGTTGGGCCGCCGTCCGCGCATACACTTGCCGCATGGCGGAGCCTGCGACTCGTCGCACTGCAGGGGAGGACGCGCCGCCACCCTTCGATCCCGTCGCCGTCGATCGCGCGTACCTTCAGGAGCGCGCGCGGCGTCGCGCACGCGTGGAGCGGTCGCAAGCCCGAAGGCGGGCGAGCCTTCGCTTCTGGTTCGTCCTGCTCGTGCTGCTCGCGGTCAGCGCGGTGCTGATCGTGACGATCTGGCGCGAGATCGAGCGGCTGTTCGGGTTGTAGAGCCTCGAGCATGAAGGTACGAAGCTCGACGGAGCTGAACGTCCCGCCGGGAGAGCTGGCGGCCGACGTCGGGATCGCAGCGCTCGCCGACGCAAGCCGAGCGATCGCTGCCGGTCAAGGCCTGCAGGCGACCCTCGACACTGTCGCCGGAGCCGCTGCGCAGGCCACGGGGGCGGCGCTGGCTGTCGTCTGGCTCCGTGAGCGGGATGCGCTCGTCGTACGGGCGGTCGCCGCATCCTCCGGCGCGACCGCCGCCGAACTCACGGGGCTCCGCGCACTCGATGGCGTCAGTACCGGCGAGCTGCTCCGCTCGCGGCTCGAGGGAGCCACGTCGGTGCTCTCGCTTCCTCTCGATGCAGGCAACGAGGAGCTCGGCCGGCTCGACCTGATCCGTTACGGCGCGGCCTTCGGAGCCGAGGCCGGGCAGCGCGCTCCCCTCGCCGCCGATCTCGCAGCCCTGGCCGTCCGCCTGTGCACCGACGCGGGGCCAGTCCGCGACGGGGGTATGACCGTCCTCGACGTGGCCGGCGACGCGCTCGCCGCCGCGTCGGCGGAGGAGCATGCCGGTGCTCGCATCGCACGCCTGGCCGTCGTCGTCTCGGCAGCCGAGGCCGCGTTCGTGTGGCGCCCTCGGTTTGCCGGCCCGGACGAGATGGAGCTCGTCGTCGACGGCACCCATGGCTCACTCGACCCGACGCCCGAGCTGGCGGGGCTCGCGGCGGAGGCGGCTCAGAATCATTCGGCGGTGTCCGTCGCGCAACTCGACGGGCTCGGCACGATCGTGACGCTTCAACTCGGCCAGCCGACCCTCGGTGCCCTGCAGCTCGCGTTTCGCAGGGGCAGCGCTCCCGCCGAGGCCGAGCTCGCCCGGCTCACGAGCTTCGCCGTGCGCGTCGCACACGCCCTGCGTTCCGCCGAGCGGGCGCGCGCCCTCGGCTCTGAGCTCGAGCGGAGCCGAGCACTGCTCGAGCTGGTGAGCGAGGCGATCTCCCGCCTGTCGCTGTCACATACGCTCGAGACGACGCTCGAGCGACTGGCAGAGCTTCTCGGCGCCGGGCGCGTCGCCGTCTATCTCGAGGAGGACGGGCACCTGACGACCGCAGCATCCCGCGCGATCGATGGCCCACACGAAGCGGTGGCGCAGGCACTCCTCGCACTCGCGCTCGGGCCCTTGCGCGGGCGCGGCCTCGTCGAGATCGACGACGCAGCTCGAGACGAGCGTCTCGCGCCGGTTCGCTCGCAGGCCGCCGCGTCGAAGATGCGCTCCGTGATTGCGCTGCCCCTCCTCGTGGCTGACCAGCCCATCGGGTTGCTGGCGATCTACCCCCGCCGCCGCCAGCCGCTCACGTCGAACGAGTCCGCGCTCCTGCCGGCCCTCGCGGCCCAACTCGCGGTCGTCGTCCAGAACGCGCGCCTGCACGAGCGGGCAACGCGGCTCGGTGAGGAGCTCGAGACCGCGCTGGCGGCGGAGCGACAGACGGCTCGGCAGGTGCAGGCGCTGTACGAGATCTCCCGGTCGTTCGCGCAGAGCCTCTCCCTCGACGCGACGCTCGACGTCCTGGCGAAGTCGATCGTGTCGCTGCTGGGCGTCGACGCCGCCGTCATCCGCATGCCCGACGAGCGTGGCCTCGAGCTCGTGGCGCGGGCGATCCATGTCGACGACGAACGGGTCGATGCGGCAGTGCGCGTGCTGCTCTCGCGGCCGCAACCGCTGGTGCGTCCCGAACCCGAAGAGCTTGCGCGACGGGGCGAGCCGCTTCTGCTCGACCCGCACACAGCAAGAGAGCTCGGTGGCTCGCTCGCGGTGCTCGCACCCTTCCTCGAGAGAGGCTCGAGCGTCGCGATCGTGCCTGTCGTCAGTGCGGGCGAGCTGATCGCGACCCTGACGATCGTGTCCCTCCATCCGGACCGACCGGTCGCCGGCGAGGTGGTCGCGACCGCCCGCTCGATCACCGGTCAGGCCGCGCTCGCGATCGACAACGCACGCCTCTACGCACAGCAGAAAGCGTTCGCAGACGCGATGCAACGGGCGCTCCTGCCGCGCAAGGCGCCCCAGCTCTCCGGGCTCGAGTTGGGCGACGTGTACGAGTCCTCAGCGCGTCTCGACGTCGGCGGCGACGTGTACGACTACCTGACGCTCGACGACGGCCGGCTCGCCGTCGTCCTCGGCGACGTCATGGGCCACGGAGTCGACGCGACCGCCGAGATGGCGATGGCGAAGTGGGTCTTCCGGTCGCTCGCGCGCGAGCACCCGGAGCCGGAGGCCTTCCTGGCGGCCGCGAACGACGTTGTTGCCTCGGAGATCGAACCCGGAAAGTTCATCACGATGGTTCAGCTCGTGATCGACGCCGAGCGGGGCGAGGTCGTGTGCGCGAGCGCAGGGCACCCGGCGCCGCGGCTCGTGCGACCGGACGGCACCGTGGAGGCGATCGCCGCGCGCGGGCTGGCGCTCGGAATCGACGCGCCCCAGACCTACGAGCGCGTCACCACGGACTTTCCGCCGGGAGCGGCCGTCGTCGTGTACACCGACGGCGTCATCGAGGCTCGACGCGGGGGAGAGCAGTTCGGCATCGAGCGCTTCGACGAACTTCTCGCCACGTCGCGTGAGCTCCCTGCCAAGGACATCGCGGTGGCCACGCTCGTCGCGTGCAGAGAATGGAGCGACGAGGATCTGACGGACGACTTCGCGGTCGTCGTGATCAAGAACTCGCTCTCCGAGCCGAGGTCAGCGCGGTCGAGCACGTGAGGGGGCCGCAGACGGCGCTCGCGGCGCTCGTCTTCGGCGCCGGCACTGGCTCGCTCGCGACCGAGATCGCGGCGTCTCGCCTGCTCGCGCCGTACTTCGGCTCCTCCACCATCGTGTGGGCCAACCTGATCGGAATCGTGCTGGCGGCACTCGCCCTCGGCTACGTCCTCGGGGGCAGGCTGGCCGACCGCCGCCCCGAGCCGCGCCTGCTAGGGCTGATCGTCCTGCTCGCCGCACTCTGGGTGGCGATGACGCCGTTCGTCGCGCGACCGTTCCTCGATGCGAGCGTGCGCAGCCTCGACGACGCCTCCGCCGGCGCAGTGATCGGCTCGTTCTTCGCCGTGGTGCTGCTCTTCGCCCCAGCGGTGGTGTTGCTGGGGATGGTGTCCCCGTTCGCGATCCGGCTTGCCATCACCGACGTCGCGACCGCGGGCGCCGTCGCGGGCCGGTTCTACGCGCTCTCGACTGCAGGCTCCCTGCTCGGAACGTTCATCCCGGCGCTGCTCTTGATCCCGCTCGTCGGCACGCAGCGCACGCTGCTCGGCACTGCCGTCCTGCTCGCCCTGTCCGCGTCGCTCGTCCTCGGGCGGAAGCTCGTGGTGCTTGCGGCCGCGCTCGCCGCGCTCGTGGCGGTGCCGCCGGGAGCGGTCAAGTCGGAGCGGGGCCTGCTGCACGAGGAGGAGTCGGCCTACCAGTACATCCAGGTCGTCGAGCGTACGGACGGCCGGCGACTCCTGCGGCTGAACGAAGGCGTTGCGGTGCACTCGGTCTGGCGCCGGGACACGGTGCTCACGGGCGGGGTCTGGGACGCGTTCCTCGCACTCCCGCCGCTCCTCGACCGGCAACTCAAATCTGTTGCCATATTAGGCAACGCGGCGGGGACGGTCGCCCGGGCGCTCGGCGTCTTCTACCCGGCTGCGCACGTGGACGGCGTCGAGCTCGACCCGGCGGTGAGCCGCGTTGGGCGGCGCTACTTCGGCCTCGACGACAACCCGCGGCTGAGCGTGCACGATGCCGACGCCCGGCCGTTCTTGCGCGACACCGAGAAACGGTACGACCTGATCGTCGCGGACGCCTACCACCAGCCCTACGTGCCGTTCTACCTCGCGACCCGGGAGTTCTTCGCGCTGACCCGCGCCCGCCTGACACCCGGCGGGATCCTGGCGCTGAACGTCGCGGCGGTTCCCGGCGACGACAGCCTCCTGAACGGGGTCACCTCGACGCTGAAGTACGAGTTCCGCACCGTCGCGGTCTGGCCAGCGCTGCGCTTCAACAAGATCGTGCTCGCCACGGAGGCTCCTGCGTTCGAGCTCCGCCGGCTGCGGGACGGACCCCTCCGCCTTCGCCCGCTGCACGAGCTGTTGACCCGCGGTCTGCGAACGGTCACCGAGTCCGGTGACGACCCTTGGACTGACGATCTCGCGCCGGTCGAGTGGGTAACGGACAAGATGATCGTCGAGTACGCCGCCCGGGGTGGCGAGCTCGACGAGGACTCTCTGCCGACGGCGCCGTGAGGGGAACGGCGTGAGGCTTCTCCGCGGCGAAGGGTCGCTGATCAAGGTAGGTCACAGGGGCGCGGCAGCGCTCGAGCCGGAGAACACGCTGCGGTCTTTCGAGGCCGCGGTGAGCGCTCGCGTCGACGCAATCGAGTTTGACGTCCTCGACCTCGTCGCGGGGCCGCTCGTGCTCGCGCACTCGAACGACCTCCGGGAGGTCAGCCACGGCCAGGCGGTGGGCACGGTCCGAGACCGCTCGCTGGCCGAGCTGCGAGAGCTCGCGCCCGAGTTGCCGACCCTCGACGAGGCGCTGGCTTTCTTCGCCGACCATCCGGAGGTGGGGGTGCACGTCGACCTGAAGCTGCAGTCGAGGCTCGACGAGCTGGCCGACGCCCTTCGGCGCCACGGCCTGAGCGGACGTACGGTCGTCAGCTCCTTCCACCGTCCCAGCCTCGCCGTGCTCGCGCGCGCCGCCCCAGGGGTTCGGATCGGCTTCACCTATCCGGAGGATCGTCACGGGATCTCGCGGCGGCGCTCCCTCCAGCCTGTGATCCGCGTCTCCCTCGCCGCGTTCCGGGCCGTGCTGGCCCGACGCGTGCCCGCGATGGTGGCCTCGGCCGGGGCCGCTGCGTTGATGCTCCACCACGCCGTCGTCTCGGCGGCAGCGGTCGAGCGGGCTCACACGGCTGGCGCAGCGGTGTGGGCGTGGACCGTCGACCTGCCACAGGAGCTCGATGCCATGCAGGCAGCGGGAGTGGATGCCGTGATCACGAACGACCCCCGCATCTTCGCTCTGTCGGGTCACTGATTTCCCGCAAATAGCGTTCACGGACGGCCGCACCCTGGCTACACTCTGGCCGTGAGACGTCGCGGCCTCGCGTTCCTGTCTTTCGTCACCTGCGGAGGCGCCGGCCTGCTCGTGGCGTTGCTGCTCGTGGCGAGCCCCTCGGCGATCGCCCAGACGGTCACGGGTACGACCACTGGTACGACAACGGCGCCGCCGCCGACCATGACGGGCACCACGACCACCGGCACGACCACGGGCACCACGACCACGGGCACGACGACCACGGGCACGACGACCACGGGCACGACGACCGTAACGACGACAACCGCGACGACCACCGTCAGGAAGCCCAAGCCGGTTCCGCGGCCGGTTCCACGGCCCGCTCCCCGCCCACGCCGGCCGACGACGATCTCCGCGGGCGTCACGATCGGCGGCGACATCCTCGTGGGCGGCCTCTCGCCGGCCCAGGCCGCGCGCGTCCTCCGCAGCCAGTTCGCGCGGCCGCTCACGATCCGGCTCGCCAGGCGTACCCTGCTCGCGACGCCGCGCCAGCTGGGTGCCCTCGCGCACGGGGCCGAGGCGATCCGGCGCGCCCGCCATACGCGGCCCGGGCGCAACGTCCCTCTGAGGGTCACCGTGAGGTCGGCCTCGCTCGATCGCTACCTGAACCGGCTGGCGGAGCGGTTCGATCGCTCGACGATCGATTCGAGCCTGTTGCTGCGGAATGGGAAGCCGTTCGTCACGAAGCACCGGGTGGGCCGTGCCCTCGACCGTGCGCGCCTCGGCCGCGCGCTCCTCCGCAGCCTGAAGACGCACGACCGTAAGCCCCTCTCCGTGACCCTCCGGAGGATCGAGCCGGGCGTCAGCCGCTCGTCCTTCCGCGAGATCATCGTGATTCGGCGCAGCGCCAACAGGCTGTCCCTCTTCGACGGGATGAAGCTACGGCGCACGTTCGGGATCGCGACCGGCCAGGCTCAGTATCCGACTCCGCTCGGCAACTTCCACATCATCGTCAAGTGGAGCAACCCTTGGTGGTACCCGCCCCAGTCGGACTGGGCGAAGGACGCGAAACCGATCCCGCCCGGCCCGGGCAACCCGCTCGGCACGCGCTGGATGGGGATCTCGTCGCCTGCGGTCGGCATCCACGGCACACCGGATGCCGCGTCCATCGGCTACTCGGCCTCACACGGCTGCATCCGGATGCTGATCCCAGAGGTCGAGTGGTTGTTCGACCAGGTCGACATCGGCACGCCGGTCTTCATCGTCCCGTGACCGGACGGCTCCGGGTCGGCGCTCAGGTGGCGGCCGTCGGGTTGGTGGCCGCGCTCCTCGCCCTGCTCGTCTGGAAGGTGGCGAAGGGAACCGACAACGGCGTCACCAGCTCGCTGGCGACCGGGGGCACGCCGACGGCACCTGCTTTCTCGCTCGAGCGGCTCGACCGGAGCGGTGAGCTCGAGCTCGAGTCGCTCCGGGGCAAGGCTGTCGTCCTCAACTTCTGGGCGTCGTGGTGCGGCCCGTGCCGCGAGGAGACGCCGCTGCTCGAGGAAGGCTGGAAGCGTTGGCAGCGGAAGGGCGTCGTGTTCGTCGGCGTCAACGTCAAGGACTTCCGCGGCGATGCACGCAGCTTCATGCGCCGCTTCGGCGTCAGCTACCCGAACGTGTACGACGGGAAGGGCTCGACGATCGGCCGCTACGGCGTCACGGGGTATCCCGAGACGTATTTCGTCAACGCGCGTGGCCGCATCGTCTACCGGATCGCGGGCGAGGTGCGTGCGGCGGACAATCTCGACGAGGGTGTCGAACGCGCGCTCGCTCCCGCATGAGGCTGCTGCCATGAGGCTGCTATGAGGCGGCTGCCCATCAGACGGGTGCTCGCGCTCTGCGTCGCGGCCCTGACGCTGGCCGGGACGGCGACCGCGAGCGAGGAGCAGCCAACCCCGGCGGAGCTCGAGTCGGAGCTCATCTGCCCCGTCTGCGAGACGACTCTCGACACGTCGAGTGCAGAGATCGCGCTGCGGATGAAGGCGAGGATCCGCGAGCTGATCGCGGCGGGCTCGACGAAAGGCGAGATCAAGGCGGAGTTCGTCGACCAGTTCGGCACCGGCGTGCTTGCGGTGCCGCCGAAGGAGGGGCTCGGCCTGCTCGCCTGGCTGCTCCCTCTCGCAGGGCTCGCGACGGCCGCGCTCGCAGTCGGCGCGCTCGCGTGGCACTGGAGCCGCGGCCAGGCAGCCGAGGCGGGCCCACCGCTCGATCCCGAGCTCGAGCGCCGTCTCGACGCGGAGCTGGCCCGCTTCGAGTGAGCGGTTCCGCGGTGGCGGTCGCGTTCGGCGCCGGCATGCTGTCGTTCCTCGCCCCGTGCGTGCTACCGCTCGTGCCCGGTTACCTTGCGACCGTCTCCTCGATCGAGGCGGATCGACTGGGAGAGCCGGGCGCGGCGCGGCGAGTCGTCCTCTCGAGCATGCCGTTCGTCGCCGGGCTGATCGCGGTCTTCGTCCTGCTCGGCGCGGGCGCGGCCGCCCTCGGGCTCTCGATCCAGCGGAACCAGTTTCTGCTCGAGCAGGTTGCCGGGTTCGTGCTCATCGTCTTCGGCTTCGCCTTTATGGGACTGCTCCCATTTCCCAGCCGCCTCGTCGGCGCAGGCCTCGTCCAGGGCGCGCGCCGCCGCGGCTCGGCGTTCCTGCTCGGCGGAGCCTTCGCCGTCTGTGCCGCCCCGTGCATCGGACCCGTCCTCCTCTCGATCCTCGTACTCGCAGGCGACTCCGAGACGGTCCTGCAGGGGTCAGCGCTCCTGGCCGTCTACGGTCTCGGGCTGGCCGTGCCGTTCCTCGCCGCCGCGGCGCTCTTTGTTCCGGCGATGGGTTTCTTCCGGCGTATCCGCGACCACTACGTGGCGATCCAGTTCGTCAGCGGCCTGATCCTCGTCGCCTTGGGCGCCCTGCTCTTCTCTGACCGTTTCTGGTGGCTGCGTGTCTACCTCGACCGGGCCTTCCGCTTCTTCGGCCTCGACGGCTGATCTGGGTAGCCGCGGCGGCGGCAGGGCGAGCGAGCCCGAGGCGACGAGCTGCGCCGCCCCCTCCACCGACACGAGGATGCCGTCGATGTCGAGCCCGCCGTGCGACGGCGCGTAGGGGCCGAGCCGGCGCCGCGCCTTCTCCAGCTGACGTTCGCACCCGACGCGGTTGCCGCGGCCGGCCTGATACCAGGCTACGGTGACGTGCACGAGGCCCTGGAGGAAGTCGCGCTCGGGAGCGGTGGTGGCCCGCCAGGCAACCTCGAGCTCCTCGTGTGCTTCGAAGTAGTGCCCAGCGTCGATCAGTTCGAGGCCGCGATCGAGAGGTTCGGGGCTCATCGGACAGCATCTTGGCCCCTTGCGGCCGGGTCCGCTGCTACATTCGGCACGTGGCGACGATCCTGCTTGCAGGCGTCGATCTCTTCTTCAGGGGGAAGCTCGAGGCGTTGTTGCCCGGGCACCACTGCGTTACGACTGACAGCATCGATTCGCCTGACCTCGTGATCGTGGACATCGCGCGGATCGACCCCGACGAGGTCGCGGACGCCTGGCCGGACGTCCCGATCGTCGGTTTCACGAACCACACCGACAAGTCGGGCCTGCAGCGCGCTCACATGGCCGGCTTCGATCAGGTGCTCGTGAAGTCCGCGCTCGTCGAGCGAGCCCCACAGGTCGTGGAGGAGCTTGTCTCGCCCCCGGGGTAGACTCCGCCGCCGTGACGTACATCATCGCGGAGCCCTGCATCGACATCAAGGACCGCTCGTGCGTCGATGTGTGCCCGGTCGATTGCATCCACGAGTTCGCCCGCATGCTCATCATCGACCCCGAGGAGTGCATCGATTGCGGTGCGTGCGAACCGGAATGTCCGGTCGAGGCGATCTTCCCCGAGGACGCGCTCCCCGACAAGTGGGACCCGTTCGTGAAGATCAACTACGCCTACGCGGAGGGCGCGGCGGTGGTGGACAAGCTCGTCGACGACTACGCCACCGAGCACGACGTCCAGAACCCCCCGCTGGAATAAGAACCCGAATCAAATGACGCCTTGTGTCGCCGGAACGTGCCGACCGGGGAGAGAGCCAGTGCCTCAGGGAGCCTGGAGCGCGAAGCGCGAGCGCCAGTACGAGCACATCAAGGAGGGTCTCGAGGATCGAGGAACTCCGGACGGGAAGGCCAAGGAGATCGCGGCGCGCACGGTCAACAAGGAACGGGTTCGGACCGGCGAGGCGAGGACGTCGCCGCGGCTGTCGCGAGAGGACATCTCCTTGGGCCGTCGCGGCGGTCTTCGCTCCGGCTCCGAAGGTGGGAGCTCGGGGCGCGAGCAGGGCCGGACGCGAGACCAGCTGTACAACGAGGCGAAGTCGATGGGCATCGCGGGGCGCTCGAAGATGTCGAAGGCCCAGCTCGAGCACGCTGTCGAGAGCAAGAAGAAGTAGAACTCAGGGCTTGCAGCCTCGCACGCTCGACCACATCGCCCTCTGGGTGGCAGACCGCGACCGGATGGCCGCCATCGTGACGGCGAAGCTGGGCATGCACGCGATCGACCGCACGGATCGCTTCACGCTGCTCGGCGCCGACGCTCGGCGTGGCAAGTTGACGCTCTTCGACGGCGAGGGCCCACGCGAGCGCGGTGCGCTGCGGCGGATCGGCCTGCGCGTCAGCTCGGCAGCTGGACGCGAGCCCACCGTCGATCTGGGTGAGGGGCTCGAGATCGTGCTCGTAGAGGGTGAGACGAACCTCGAGTTCGATCTCGACCACGTGGCCCTGCTGTCGCGAGACCCGGCGGCAACGGCCGAGGCATGGGAAGCGTATGGGCTGCAGCGTGCCGGCGAGGCGCGGCTCGAGGTCGGCGGCGCCTACATCGAGCTCCACCAAGGCGAGGCGGGTGACCCCGAGCGACCGCTGCTGAACCACATCGGCTTCCTCGTCGACTCGGTGGAGGAGCATGTCGTCGGGGCGGAGCAGCTCGGTCTGGAGGTGGCCGACCTCGTCGACGCCCCGAACACGGTGGCTCTCTTCGTCTGGGGCCCCGATCGGGTCAAGCTCGAGTACATCGAGCACAAGCCCTCCTTCTCGCTCTCCTGACAGTTCTTCCGATCGCCGGCGCCGGCATGGCCGGGCTCGTGGCGGCCACGCGAGCGCGGGAGCTCGGCGCGGTGCCGGTCGTCTTCGAGCAGGGGAACCGAGCCGGTGGCTCGATGCTGCTCTCGAGCGGCGTCGTCTGGCGTCACCACACGCTCGAGGAGTTCCACGCGGAATGCCCGGCCGGCGATCCAGCCTTGCAGACCACGATCGTCGAGCGCCTCGACGACGCGCTCGACTGGCTCGAGTCGCTCGGTGCGCCGGTCGTCGAGCGGGCGACGGGTAACGCGCGGACGGTCGGCCGCCGTTTCGACACCCGCGGCCTGACGGAGGCGCTCGTGCGGGCTGCGGGAGACGTGCGTCTGGAGGCCTCATTCCAGGAGGCCACTGTCCTTGCCACCGGCGGCTTCGGCGTGCGCCTGGCTGAGGAGCGGGGACTGCTGCTCCGTGCCGCCCCGTGGAGCAATGGTGCAGGGCTCGCCTATGCGATCCGGCGGGGCGCAGACAGCTCGGCCGGGATGGACGAGTTCTACGGACGCAACCTGCCCGCGTCCGTACCCGAGGAGCTCTACGTCGTCGCCTCCCAGCTCTACGGCGCACGAGCCCTTGTGCTGGACGACTCGGGCCGCGAGTTCTTCACCGGCGAGCCCGCCTGGCACGAGAACGACCTCGTCCAGGCGACCGCACGGCTGCCGGGCGGCGCTGCGTGGTACGTGCTCGACGGCGCCGCGCTCCGCGAAAGGGTGCGCGAGCGTACGATCGCCGAGCTGGTGGACGTGGCTCGCGCGGTCGGCGGCGACGTCGTGCCCGCGGAGGAGCTGCCGTTTCGGGTGTCGCCGTCGCCCAAGCTCCTGGAACCACCGTTTCTTGCCGTCCGCGTCAGGGCGGCCGTGACGCACACGCTCGGCGGCCTGCGCCTCGACGAGGCCGCCAGGGTACTCCGCGCCGACGGCTCGCCAATCGACCGCCTCTATGCAGCGGGCGCCGACGCAGGCGGAATCTTCACAGGCGGCTACGGCAGCGGGCTCGCGGCGGCCCTTGTCTTCGGCCGGATCGCCGCCGAAACCGCCATGTCCGAGGCTTAGAGCTTCTAACACGGGGCCTCGTCGGCGGGGTGCGATGGGTGGTGCGAGGCCGAGGCAAGGACGCAGGGAGTGTCCAGGTGAGACATCTGGATGCGACCGAGGACGCCGCTTCGCGCCGCCCAGCGTGTGCTGCCGGCTCAGAGTTCATCGTGTTGGAGGCTCTGAGAGCCTGGAGCATGTCCCGGAGCACCGCTTTCTTGGCCCAAGCACGGCAAACGGCGCGGCTGCTGGCGGTGGCCACGTCTATGGCTCTAAGCCCTGGCGCGGCCGCCACGGAGACGTCCGCCTGCTGTCTTCGCGTTGCTACCCGTCCGCGGGGGCGCTTGCGGCGTATGCGGGCAGCGCGACGTGGATCGCCGTGCCGCCGTCAGCGCCCTGCTTGACCGAGAAGCGTCCGTTGAGGGTCGTGACGCGCTCCTCGATCGCGTCGAGCGCGGCCTTCCGCCGCTCGCCTTTGCCGTTGTCTGCGACCACGGTCTCGAGCCCGCCTCCCGGCAGCTTGCGGACTGTGACCGAGATCCGACTGGGTGGACCGCGGCGGACTGCCTGGTCGAGCGACTCGCGGATGACCTGATAGAGGCCGACCTGCTCTTTTTCGCCGAGGCTCGCAGCGCTCGCGGCATCGACCTCGATCTGGAGCGCGTGCCGCATCCCCAGCTGGTTCGCGAGCTCGCGCACGGCAGGCTCGAAGCCCTGGTCGCGGAGCACGACGGGCTCGATGTTGAACGAGAGGTCGCGCAGCGACCGGATCGTGTCCCGGTGCTTCTCGAGTGCCGAGCTGAGGATGCTGCCCGCGCTCTCGCTGCGTCCGTCTGCGATTGCGTGGAGGGCGGCGTCGAGCATGAGCGCGATCCCGGACAGGTTTTGCACCGGACCGTCGTGCAGGAAGAGCGCGAGCCGGCGCCGCTCGTCCTGCTCGGCGGTGATGATCCGCTCGGCGAGCGGGCCTCGTTCGCTCTCGCGCGCGCGCATCTCGGCCAGCAGCCGCGCGTTCTCGAGCTCGACCCGCTCGTGGCGACGGCGTTCACCGACGACCAGGAGGAGCGCGGCGCCCCCGACGACCACAACGACCGCGAGCAGGAGCCCGACGGCAAGCCCACCCGTCAATCGATGATCGCCTCACGGAGCGCGATCGCGACCGCGTGCGTGCGCGTGTCGGCCTCGAGCTTCGCGAGGATGTGCCGGACGTGGCTCTTTACGGTCTCCTGGCTGATGAAGAGTCTGCCCGCCACGTCTGCGTTCGACATCCCGTCGGCGAGCAGCTGCAGGATCTCGCGCTCGCGCGAGGTCAGCATCTCGTTCTGCTCCTTGCCGGTCAGGAACGACGGCATCAGCGCCGGGTCGACGAAGCTCTCGCCGCCGGCGACCTTCTCGATCGCGCGAAGCAGCGTCGCGTGGGGCGCCTCCTTGAGGATGTAGCCCTTCGCACCGGATTCGAGCCCGCGGCTGAGGAGCGACCGCTCGCTGTACGCTGTGAAGATCAGCACGGCCGTCTCGGGCACCTTCTCGCGGATCTCCTTCGTCGCCTCGAGCCCGTCCATCCCCGGCATGCGCACGTCCATGATCACGACGTCGGGCCGCCTGCGCTCAACGAGCGTGACGGCGCCTGCCCCGTCCGAGGCCTCGCCGATCACCCGGATGTGCGATGCGCGAGAAAGCGAGAGCCGGAGGCCTTCGCGCACGACCTCGTGGTCATCGACGATCAGGCAGGTGATCTCGTCGGGCACGATTCCGAAGTCTATGCCGGGCGTCAGACCACGAGCCTGAGCTGCTCGGGTTGCTGCGGCTCCGGAGGCGGCTCGAGCACGCGCGTCCGTCGATCGCGCACGCCGTGCTCCTTGACGAGATCGCGCACGAGCGAGCGCACCGGCTGCGTCGCCACCGCCGGCAGGTATGCCGTGCGCTCGTAGAGCAGCTCGTAGTCTGCGAGCTGCTCCGGCCAGTCGCGCGCGAGTGCGTCGAGGAAGTGCTCCCTCGTGCCGGGCTTGAGGTAGAGGAGGTTTGCCCAGACGCCCGTCGCGCCAGCCTCGCGCGCGGCCTTGACGACCTCCGCCAGTTGCTCCGGGCGATCGGAGAGTCCCGGGAGGATCGGCGCCATCCCGACGCTAGCGCTCACACCCGCGTCGACGAGCTCCTTCAGCGCGCGCAGGCGCTGGCGCGGGGGAGCAGTGCCCGGCTCGGTCGTGCGCCAGACCTCCTCGTCGAGTGTCGGCACCGAGAACGTGACGGAGACCTGGGCTCGGGAGGCTGCCTCGCGAAGCACGTCGAGGTCGCGGACGATCATCGGGCCGCGCGTGATCAGCGAGAACGGATTGGCCGCCCTCGTGAGCACCACGAGGCAGGCTCGCGTCAACCGATAGCGGCCCTCGACAGGTTGGTAGGGGTCGGTTGCGGCGCCGATCGCGATCCCTTCCCCCCTCCAGGAAGGTCGTGCGACCTCCCGTGCGAGGATGTCCGCGATGTTCGTCTTGACGCGGATCGAGCGGCCGTAGCGGTCGTCGGACGGGCGCTCCGCGCGCAGCTCGAACCCCCTGACGTAACAGAACGTGCAGCGGTGCGCGCACCCCATGTAGGGGTTGAGTGACCATTCAAACGGCATGCCGCGGACTCGGTTGAGCGCGCTCCGACAGGGCTCCTCGCGGTACTCGACCCGCATCGACCCAGTATAGAACACACGTTCCCACCTGCCGCCTCCAGCAACCATGCGTCCTGCGGGGGGCTTCTCCCCGGAACCAGCCCTACGACTGTTTCCAGTCCCGGAAGGCGGCAAGCAGCGCCTCCTCGGCCTCAGCCGAGAGCGACGAGGTCGGCAGTCGGCCCAGCACGTCGATCGTCCGGCGCATCTGGTCGAGATGCGACCCGCACGGCGGGCAGATCGTGATGTGCTCCTCGAACCGGGACCGGTCTGTGGGCGTGAGGGCGCCCTCGGCGTACTCGGTGACGAGCTCGACGAGCTCCTTGCAGGTCATGTGGGCCGTGTTCATCGCGTGCGGATTCCGGGAGCGTGTTGAAAGACGCAACATTGCTCCTTCGTCCTTGCCGGGCTCGATTCATTACAAGGTTGTGACGCGCGTAGACCGCGAAAAGACGGAGTTGTAGCGTGGCTACGGTGAAGACTTCCCTCCCCAGAGCGCAGACGTTGGACTACGCCGCTCCGCCTGAAGACATGAGGCTCGTCGAGGCGCTACGTGCCGGCGACGAGCAGGTGTTTAGCTCGCTCGTGGCCGAGCACGGAGCAACGATGCTGCGTGTTGCCTCCCTCTACGTCCGCGACCGCGCCGTTGCCGAGGAAGTCGTCCAGGATGCGTGGCTTGGCGTCCTCAAAGGCATCGACCGCTTCGAGGTGCGGGCCTCCTTCAAGACGTGGCTCCTTCGGATCCTGACGAACACGGCGAGGACGCGTGCGCAGCGCGAAGGGCGCAGCATTCCGTTCTCGGCGGTGGCGGGGTTTGAGGACGACCGAGAACCGTCAGTCGACCCGGATCGCTTCCTGCCCGAAGGGGAGCGATGGGCGAGCCACTGGGTCTCCTCACCGCGGCGGTTCGACGAGCTCCCCGAGAGCCGGTTGCTCTCCGCAGAGACGTTCGCGTTGACCCAGGCCGCGATCGAGGCGCTGCCCGACGTGCAGCGCGTCGTGATCACGATGCGCGACATTGCCGGGTTCTCGGCGGAGGAAGTCTGCTCGGAGCTCGAGCTCACCGGAGGCAACCAGCGTGTGCTTCTCCACCGCGGCCGCACGAGGGTTCGGCGCGCGCTCGAGGAGTACTTCGACGCGACCGCGTCGGCATGAGCACCGGTAGCTCCCCTCGAGCTCGTCGAGCCGCTCGTCGCGTTGCACCTGCCGGAGTCACTCCGACGACCAGGGCTCGCGAAAGTCCGCGTAGAGCGTGAGGCCGCCGTCAACGTAGATCGTCTGACCGGTGATGTAAGCCGCGTCGTCGCTCGCGAGGAAGGCAGCGACCCCGGCCATCTCGTCCGCTGTGCCGGCGCGCGTCATCGGGATGTGGCTCGTCACCTGCGCCGCCTTGGCCGGGTCGTCGACCCATGCCCGGTTGATCGGTGTCAGGGTCGCGCCCGGGCCGATCGCGTTGACGCGGATGTTGCTGCCGGCGTACTCGAGCGCGAGCGTCGTCGTCAGGTTCTGCATCCCGCCCTTCGACACCGCGTAGCCGAGAAAGCCTGGCTTCGGGATCTGCTGGTGGACGCTCGAGATGTTCACGATGCAGCCGGGCTTGCCGCTGGCGAGGAAGTGCTTGATCGCCTCGCGAGCACACACGAACGCGCCGCGCAGGTTGACCGCGAGCACGTGATCGAAGTCCTCGGCGGCCAGCTCGTGAGAGGGCCGCGAGATCTGGATGCCCGCGTTGTTGATCAGGACGTCGACGCTGCCAAGCGCGGCGATCGCTTGCTCGAACATGCGGACGACCTCGTCCTCCTCGGAGACGTCAGCGCCGACGAGCGCGTCGCGCACGCCCTCCTGTTGCACCTTGGCGATACAGGTTTGCACCTGCTGCTCCGTCTCGGCGGCCTCGTCCTGCTGGCGCAGGTAGTTGATCGCCACGTTGGCCCCGTGCTCGGCGAAGCGAACGGCCATCGCCTGGCCGATGCCGGAGGTGCCGCCGGTGACGAGGACGTTCTTGCCCTTGAGCCCCGGCATTCCACCCCTCGTCGGTGCCGGTACGGTCCTGCCCATGTCGTGCCTCCTCCGTCGGTCGGTCGTTCGGTAAGGGTCAGACGCGTTGGGGCGGCAGCCGTTACAGCGTCGGGTACGCCTGCTCGCCGGCTCCGCGATCTCGCCGCGGCGGTCGCGACCTCGGGCGCCTGCAGCCGGCGTAACGAACTGCTCCCGGGCGGCGACTGTCGTTTGATGACCACGACAGGGAGACGACATGGCAGCGACCGACACGATCAGCATCCTCGACGGCAGCACCTTCGCCGTCAGCGACCGGCGTGGGGACATCGACGCCGGCCCGGATCGGCCACACGGCTTCTTCTACAAGGACACCCGCTTCCTCTCCCGCTGGAAGCTGACGGTCGACGGGATCGCGCCGAACGTTCTCTCCACGGACTCGAGCGACTACTTCACTGCCCAGTTCTTCCTCGTGCCGCCGAGCGAGACGATCTACAAGAACCCGTACCTGTCGGTGCACCGCAAGCGGATGGTCGGTGAAGGCTTCCACGAGGACGTCACCGTCATCAACCACGACAACGAGCCCGCCAACGTCGAGCTGCGGCTCGAGGCCGCCGCCGACTTCGCCGACCTGTTCGAGGTCAAGGACGAGCTCGAGAAGAAGGGCGAGACCTACCGCGAGATTCGCGACGGCGTGCTCGTTCTCGGCTACCGGCGCCAGGACTTCGTCCGAGAGACGCTGATCAGCGTCGGCGAGCCGGCCGAGGTCGACGTCGACGGCTTCAGCTTTCGGCTCGAGCTGCCGCCGCACGGGGAGTGGTCCACGTGCGTGATCGTGCAGCCTGTCGCCGATTCGGCCTGCGTTGTCAAGTACGACCACGGCGACACGGTCGCCAAGCCGAACATGAAGCTCTCGCTCGCCGAGTGGCTCGAGGCGGCGCCCGAGCTCGAGAGCGACTGGGACACGCTCGTGCACGTCTACCGGCGGAGCCTCGTCGACCTCGCGGCGTTGCGCTTCTACTCGGAGATCATCCCGGGCGCGTCGCTGCCCGCGGCCGGTCTACCGTGGTTCATGACCCTCTTCGGTCGCGACTCGCTGGTCGCCTCCTACCAGGCGCTCCCGTTCGTGTCCGAGCTCGCCGAGAACACGCTGCGTGTCCTCGCTGCGCGACAGGGAACCAAGGTCGACGACTTCCGCGACGAGGAGCCGGGCCGCATCCTGCACGAGCTGCGCTTCGGCGAGCTCGTGCACTTCGGTGAGCGCCCACACTCGCCGTACTTCGGCACCTCCGACGCGACACCGTTCTTCCTGATCCTGCTCGAAGAGCTGGAGCGCTGGACCGGGAACACGGAGCTCGCCCGCGAGCTCGAGCCGGCGGCTCGAGCTGCGCTCGGCTGGATCGACGAGTACGGCGACCGCGACGGTGACGGCTACGTCGAATACGAGCGGCGCAACGTCGAGTCCGGGCTCGAGAACCAGTGCTGGAAGGACTCCTGGAACTCGATCGCCTACGCCGACGGCAGCCTGGCGGCGACCCCGCTCGCGACCTGTGAGATCCAGGGTCTCGTCTACGACGCGAAGTCGCGCTGCGCCCGGCTCGCCCGCGAGGTCTGGGACGACGGGGAGCTGGGCGACCGGCTCGAGCGCGAGGCGGACGAGCTGAAGGCGCGCTTCAACCGCGACTATTGGCTCGAGGAGCGCGGCTTCTTCGCGCTTGCGCTCGACCGAGACAAGCGGCAGGTCGACGCGCTCACCTCGAACATCGGCCACCTGCTCTGGAGCGGCATCGTCGACGAGGACAAGGCCGCGCACGTCGTCTCGCACCTGATGGGTGAGCCTCTCTTCTCCGGCTGGGGCGTTCGCACGATGGCGGACGGCGAAGGCGCCTACAACCCGATCGAGTACCACAACGGCACCGTGTGGCCGCACGACAACTCGTTCATCGCCGCCGGCCTCGCGCGCTACGGGTACCGCAGCGAGGCCAACCGCGTCGCCGAGGCCGTCCTGGAAGCCGCCTCGTTCTTCTCCTACCGGCTCCCGGAGGTCTTCGCCGGCTACGAACGCGCGCGGACGGGCGCTCCCGTCGAGTATCCCACCGCGTCGAGCCCGCAGGCGTGGGCGACGGGAACGCCGCTGCTCCTGATCCGCGTCCTGCTCGGACTCGACTCCCGTAATGGAGAGCTCGTCTCCGACCCCGTGCTGCCGCCGAGCGTCCGGACGCTGAAGCTGCGCGGTGTGGCGGGCGTCTGGGGCCGGCGTGACGTGGAATCCGCGGCACCCGTGGCGTAACGGCGGCGGACGCGCCCGCCCGCGTAGGGTTGGGCGGATGGAGGAGCTTGCCGGCGGTGTGCGCCGCGTCACGTGCCCGCTGCCCACGCGGCCGGGGCACGTCCATGCTTACCTGCTGCCGGGGAGCGACGGCTGGACGCTCGTCGACACGGGGATCGGCCTTCCCGACGCGCCGGAGCGCTGGGCGGCCGAGTTCGAGCAGCTTCCCGGCCCCGTCGTCCGCATCCTCGTCACGCACTTCCATCCGGATCACGTCGGAGCGGCCGCGGACGTCGCGGAGCTCACCGGGGCGCCGGTGCATCAGGGCGAGCTCGACTATGCCCAGTGCGAGCTCGTCTGGGGCAACCCCGAGTGGCCGCAGCGGATTGCCGATTGGTTTCTCGCACACGGCGTGCCGCGGTCGATCGCCGAGGAGCTGATCGACTCCGGCTCGGTCTACACGCCGTTCATCCGCTACCAGCCGGATCCCGTCATCGTCGGGGACGGCGAGCACCTGGACGGCTGGGAGCTCGTGGCCGCCCCCGGCCACGCGGACGGACAGCTCTGCCTCCTGAAGGACGGAATCCTCGTTTCCGCCGACCACCTGCTCGGCCGCATCTCGCCCACCGTCGGGCTCTGGCCCGAGAGCCGTCCCGATCCCCTCGGAGACTATCTCGCCTCGCTGCAGCGGACGATCGAGCTGGCCCCGAGACTGGCGTTGCCCGGTCACGGCGAGCCGATCGAGGAGCCCGTGCGGCGAGCGCACGAGCTCGTGGAGCACCATCGAGAACGGCTGGAGGTGGCCGAGGCCGCGCTGGGCGACGCGCCCCGTAGCGGCTACGAGCTCTCGTTCGATCTCTTCGGAGCCGACCTGAAGGCGTCGGCACGACGCTTCGCGGTCGCCGAGACGCTCTCGCACCTCGAGCGGCTCGTGCTCGAGGAGCGGGCCGCGCGGCATCGGGACGCCGACACGGTCACCTATACTGCGCGCCAGCTTGGACGACGAGCTGCCGCCTAGTACCTACGCCCCGGGCGGAACCGGGGCATGAGCGACGTCCTGCGGATCCTCGTGATCCTCTTGCTCGTGTTCGGCAACGCGATCTTCGTCGCGGCGGAGTACTCGCTCGTCACCGCCCGCCGCACGAGGCTCGAGCCCGAGGCCGCGCGTGGCAGCCGGCGCGCCCAGGCGGCGCTCCAGCGGATGGACAATCCCGTCGGCTTCATCAGCACGGTGCAGATCGGGATCACGGTCTTCGGGATCGCGCTCGGCGCGGTGGGTGAGCCGCTCCTCTCCGGCTACTTCGATCCGTGGCTCTCGAACGGGCTTGCGTTCGCCCTCTCGTTCTTGATCCTCACCTATCTCAGCGTCGCGCTAGGGGAGCTCGTGCCGAAGGCGATCGCGCTCCAGAAGGCGGAGTCGATCGCGAAGGCGATCGCGATCCCCCTCGGGGTCCTGCAGCGGATCACGACGCCGTTCGTCTACGCCCTGCAGCTGTCGGCGAACGCGGTCACGCGGCTGTTCGGGATCTCGCCAGTGGGCGCCGGCGAGCTTGCCCACACCGAGGAGGACATCCGCCACATCGTTGCGGGGGCGGAGGACGCGGGTGTGATCGCGACGACCGAGGAGGAGATGCTCTACAAGGTCTTCGACTTCGCGGACA
>JBBJOI010000027.1:0-34475 GCA_037721555.1 Gaiellaceae bacterium
GACATCCTCACGCTGGCGAAGGGGATCAACTCGGGCTACGTGCCGCTGGGCGCGATGACCGTCTCGGAGCCCATCTCCGAGTGGCTGCGGGACAAGTTTCTCGCCGGCGGGCTCACCTACAGCGGCCATCCGCTCGCGTGCGCCTCCGCCGTCGCGTCCATCGAGGCCTTCCGGGAGGAGGGCATCGTCGAGAATGCCGCGGAGCAGGGCGAGTTCCTGGCGGAGGCGCTCCCGGGGCTGGCGGAGCGTCACCCCTCGATCGGGGACGTGCGCGGTCTAGGGCTCTTCTGGGGGCTCGAGCTCGTCAAGAACCGCGAGACCCGCGAGCCGCTCGTGCCGTTCAACGCCTCAGGGGACGCAATGGGCCCCGTCGTGCGTGTGATGAAGGCTGCGCTCGAGTCGGGGCTCTATCTGATGACGCACTGGAACGTCGTCATGATCTGCCCGCCGCTCACGATCACGCGAGAAGAGCTCGAGGAAGGTCTTGCGATTCTCGACGATGCGCTCGATCTCGCGGACGAGCACACCGTCTAACTGGGCTGCACCGGCTCCCTACGCTGCACGGTCTGACTGCGCGGCGGGACGGCGTTCCTCGATCGCGGCAGGCTCCTGCTCGCCGAGGAACTCGTCCTTCGTGCTCGAGATTGAATCCTTGAACTCGCGCATCCCCCGGCCGAGCGAGCGACCCATCTCCGGCAACCGCTTAGGCCCGAAGACGAGTAGAACGACGACGCCGAGGATCAGCAGCTCCCACATTCCGATTCCGAATGGCATGTCCCTGATTCGCGCTAGGGAACGGTTCGGTTCGGTCGATCCGGTTCGATCGGTTAGGCCGGGTCGGTCAGTCCGGTTCGGTCAGCCCGTGCAGGAGCCGGAGCCGACACCCGGGAGGCGACCGAGGAGCTCATGGAGCTGGTCGACCTCCGCGTCGCTCAGGGCGCCCTCGAAGATCTCTCGGAGACGCTTTGCGTGACTCACCCCGACGCACTGGATCGTCTCGGCGCCCTCTTTGGTGAGGCAGGCCCACGTGACGCGGGCGTCGTCCTCGCAGTGGACGTTCTCGACGAGCCCTGCCGCTCCGAGGCCGTCGAGGAGCCTCGTCACGCCGGACGGCGTCAGCATCAGCCGGTCGGCGAGATCGATCCGCCGCAGCCGCGTGTCATCCGCCTTGGAGAGGTGCAACAGCGCCTCGAAGTCGCTCATGGTCAGGCCGCGCGGGGTCAGCACCTCCGATTCCAGCTCCCGGCGCAGGATCGTGTGAGCCCGCGCGAGGCGAGCGAAAGCGTCCAGCTCAGGTGCTTGTGGTCTCAATACTTGACGGCTCAACGTTTATCCTCTACGTTAGTTGCGCACACAAGTTATCAGGTTCGGGAACTCACGACTGGATCCACGAGCGAAGAGGAGAGCCGCATGAGTACGACAGAACAGACCACCTCGATTCCGACCGGCACCTGGCAGCACGATCCGGTGCACTCGAGCATTAGCTTCGCTGTGAAGCACAGCACGGTCATGACCTTCAACGGCGGTTTCGGAGACTGGGAGGCGACACTCGCTGACGGCCGTCTCGAGGGCTCTGCCAACGTCTCGAGCGTTCGCGTCGACGACGAGAACCTCGTCGGGCACCTCCAAACCCCGGATTTCTTCGATGCAGAGCAGTTCCCGCAACTCCGCTTCGTCTCGAGCTCGATCGAGCGAGACGGCGACCGGATCGCGATCGCCGGCGAGCTCACGATCAAGGGCGCCACGCAGCCCGTCGAGCTGTCGGGCACGGTCTCAGGTCCCATCACGGACGGGTACGGCAAGGAGCGCCTCGGCCTCGACCTGCAGACGGTCGTCAACCGGCACGATTTCGGTGTCAGCTGGAACGCCGACCTACCCGGTGGCGGCGCAGTGCTGGCCGACGAGGTCACGGTCGGCGCGAACCTGGCCCTGACCCAGGCCGACGCAGGGTGAGGATCCTCGCGATCAGCGGCAGTCTGCGCGACGACTCGCACAACACCGAGCTGCTGCGCGCGGCTGCCGCGGTCGCGCCCGACGGTGTCGAGCTCGAGCTCTTCGACGGGCTGAAGGACGTCCCGCCCTACGACGCCGACGACGATGTCCCGGGCGACCAGCCCTTCGCCGTCGGGCGCTTCAAGGGGGCGCTGCGTGAGGCGGACGCTGTGCTGATCTCGACGCCGGAGTACAATTCGTCGATCCCGGGCGTGCTGAAGAACGCCCTCGACTGGGCATCCCGTCCGCTCGTCGAGTCACCGGTGCGGAACAAGCCGGTCGCCGTGCTCTCGTCGAGCACGGGCATGTTCGGCGGCGTCTGGGCGGCTGCGGAGACGCGCAAGGTGCTCGGCGCGCTCGGCGCCCGCACGCTCGAGGACACGGTGAGCGTGCCGAAGGCGGATCAGCGGCTCGCAGAGGGCGTGGACGCCACGCTCCGCGACGAGCTCCGAACAGTCGTGAGCGCCCTCGCGGCGGCGGTCGACGCGCGCGCCGCAGCGGCGGCCTAGAACAGGAACCGCTCGACAGCGCTCGACGTCGCGTCGAGTGCGTCCCAGAGGAGCGTGTGGCCGCCCGGAATCCGGACGAGCTGAAGCAGGTCGTCGAGCGCCTCGGTGTGGGCGTCGAGCAGGGCGTCGTAGGGGAGGTACGACGTCGAGCCGAGGACGAGCAGTGTCGGAATGCGGACGCGCCCGAAGACCGGCGGCTCGCGGGTCATCTCGCCGTAGGCGGCGACGACCGCGCTCTGGCAGTAGCGGTAGCGGTAGCGGCCGTCCTCCTGTGGCAGCAGATGCTCTTGCAACTCCCCCTCGACGAGGTCGCGCGGAGCACTCGTCAGCACGCTCTCGCCGTAGCGGCGGTCGATCCCCTCCTCGAAGGATTCGTACGACCGGTCGCCGCGGGCCGCCTCGGCGGCCCTTAGGCCGACGTGCGGCGGGATCCTGATCGCAGGGTCGAGCAGCACGAGGCGCTCGACGCGGCCGGGTGCGGAAGCGGCGACTTCGAAGGCGACGCGGCCGCCGAAGGAATGGCCGAGCCAGGCAGCCGCCGAGGACGGAGCCGCTTCGATCACGTCGGCGACGTGCTGCTCCAGGTGCCAGGGAGGCTCCCAGGGAGAGTCGCCGTGACCGCGCAGGTCGAGCGCGATCACGTGGAACCGGTGCGCGAGCCGCTCGGCGAGCCTGGCGAAGTGCCGGCCGTGGCTCGTGACGCCGTGCAGGCAGACGAGCGGCGGCAGGGAGTCGTTTCCCCACTCGTGGCGGGCGAGCGTCACCGAGCGGAAAGGCTCATCGAGCCAAGCCGGTCAACGATTCATGCCGTTCAACGAGTCGAGCCGGCTGCGAGCGGTGCCGAGACCAGCTCCTCGCGTCTCGTGTCGGCGTCGTGGACGAGCGACCACACGACGCTGCCATCCCGATCGATCAGGAACGTGCCCCGAATCGGTACGCCCTTGTCCTCGTCGAAGACTTCATAGGCTCTCGACGTCTCGCCGTGCGGCCAGAAGTCCGAGGCCAGCGTGAAGGTGAGACCGAGCTTCTCCTTCCATGCCTGGCGCGCCGGCGGCGGGTCGCACGAGACGAGGATCACGTCCGTCTCCGCACTGTCGAAGGCGGGGAGGTTCTCCTGGAGGTCGAGCGCCTCCTCCTCGCACACTGCGGTGAACGCGAAGGGGTGGAAGACGAGGAGGACGTTTCGCCGGCCCCGGAAGTCTCGCAGCCGCACACGCTCGCCGTGGAGGAGCTCGAGGTCGAACTCAGGTGCTGCCATCCCCTTCTCAATCGCCACCGGTCGCCTCCTCTTCCCCGTTGCCGCTCGGCCGATAGTACCGCTGACCACGCAGCTCCTCCGGGAGGAGGTCGAGCTCGAACCCGCGAGGATCGAGGTGCGGATCGAGGTAGCCCTCGCCGTGCCCGAGCTTCTTCGCGCCGGCGTAGTGGGCGTCGCGCAGCATCGCCGGCGGCCTCAGGTTTCCGCCCTTCCTCACCTCGTCGCGCGCCGTCCAGATCGCGTTGGCGGTGGCCTTCGACTTGGGCGCGCGAGCGAGGTAGATCGCTGCCTGGGCGAGGTTCAGCTGCGCTTCCGGTAGGCCGACGTGCTCGAGCGCGTGGGCCGCGGCGACGGCAACGAGTAGGGCGCGCGGGTCGGCGTTGCCCACATCCTCGGAGGCGAGGACGATCATCCGGCGCGCGATGAAACGAGGATCCTCGCCGCCCTCCAGCATGGCCGCCAGGTAGTAGACGGCAGCGTCCGCGTCCGCACCGCGCATCGACTTGATGAAGGCCGAGACGAAGTCGTAGTGCTGATCTGCCCCCTTGTCGTACCGCAATGGACGCTTGCGCGCGGCGTCCTCCACGTGCCGCTCCGAGAGCGGCACCCCCTCCGCCTGCGCCGTCTCCCACGCCAGCTCGACCGTGTTCAGGGCGGTGCGGGCGTCTCCGCCCGCTCTGAGCACGATCGCCTGCCCGACCTCAGCCGGCACCTCGGCGCCGATCGCGGCGGCGCCCCGGCGCACCACCTCCCGGAGCTCGTCCTCGCCGAGCGACTCGAGTTCGACCACCTGGCAGCGCGAGAGCAGAGCCGAATTGACCTCGAAGTAGGGGTTCTCGGTCGTCGCGCCGATGAGGGTCAGCAGCCCGTTCTCGACGGCGGGAAGCAGGGCGTCCTGCTGGGCCTTGTTGAAGCGGTGGATCTCGTCGAGGAAGAGGATCGTTCGCTGGCTGTTGCCGCCGAGCCGGTCGCGCGCATCCCGCAGGACGCGGCGGACGTCCTCCACCCGGGCTGAGACCGCCGACAGCTCCTCGAACGCAGCTCCCGTTGTCTCCGCCACGATTCGGGCCAACGTCGTCTTCCCGACCCCAGGCGGCCCGTAGAGGATCAGCGACCGCAGCCGGTCCTGCTCGATCGAGCTGCGAAGCGCGGAACCCGGGCCCAGGACGTGCTGCTGGCCGACGAGCTCGTCGAGCATCCGTGGCCGTACGCGTTGCGCGAGCGGTGCGTACGCGGCGGAACGTTCGTGAGCCGCATCCGCGAAGAGGTCGCTCATCGGTGGAAGTATGCTCCCGTGGTGGCGACCCACGAGGCCGAGGACTACTCCCAGCCGGTCCTGCAGGGCGGCGGCGGCGGCAGCGACTACGAGCGCTACCTGCGCACCGACGAGCTGCTCGCGCTGCAGAAGCGTTCCGACACCTGGGTGCACCGGGACGAGCTGCTCTTCCAGACCGTGCATCAGTCGTCCGAGCTGTGGCTCCAGCTGGGCTGGAACGACGTCGAGGCCGCCGTCGGGCACCTCGGGGACCGCGAGATCGGGGCGGCTCTAAGGCTGTTGCGCCGCTCGGCCATCTGCCTCACCTATGCCACGACCCAGCTCGACATGCTCGAGCAGATGTCGCCGTGGGAGTACCAGGAGGTGCGCAAGGTGCTCGGCCACGGCAGCGGGTTCGACTCGCCTGGTTGGCGGCAGATCCGGCGCGTGACGCCCATGCTCGGCCAGGCCTTTCACGCCCTGCGGGAGGAGGCCGGGCTCTCCCTCGTCGACCTCTATGTGCAGGGGCGGGAGCACGAGCTGCTCTACCAGCTGGCCGAGCAGGTGATGGAGTGGGATGAACGGATCACGATGTGGCGCGTCCGGCACTACAAGGTCGTCGCCCGCGTGATCGGCGACTCCGTCGTCGGCACGCAGGGGACTCCCGTCGAGGTGCTTGGCAGACTGATCCACCACACGTTCTTTCCCGAGCTCTGGCGCTCCCGGAACGAGTTGACGGCGCGCTCGCAGGCGGAGGGGTAGATGTTCGAGGAGCTGAAGGCCAAGCAGAGCGTCATGTGGGGGAAGGGGCTCTAGGTGGTCTCCGTCTCGTTGCGTGACGAGGTCGTCGGGCTCCTGCAGCAGCTGCTGCGGCTCGACACGGTCAACCCGCCCGGGAACGAGACGCTTGCGGCCGAGGTGCTCCGCGACTACCTCGCGGCCAACGGCGTCGAGTCGCAGCTCTTTGCGCGGACGCCGGAGCGGGCGAACCTCGTCGCGCGGATCCCCGGGGGCGACGGCCCGAGCCTCGCGTTCCTCTGTCACACGGACACAGTCGTCGCAGATCCAGCGGAGTGGCAACGCGATCCGTGGTCGGGAGACCTCGTGGACGACGAGGTCTGGGGCCGCGGCGCTCTCGACATGAAGAACCAGGTCGCCGCGAGCACCGTCGCACTCGCCTCGCTTGCGCGCGAAGGCTTCCAGCCGCCGGGGGACATCGTTCTCATCGCCGCAGCCGACGAGGAGGTCGGCAAGGCGTTCGGCCTCCAGTGGCTGTGCGAGCAGCATCCCGATGCCGTCCGTGTCGACTACGCGGTGAACGAGGGCGGGGGCGAGCGCGAGCGGCTCGGCGGCCAGATCTTCTACCTCTGCGCCGCCGCCGAGAAGATGTCGGCTCCGTTTCGACTGCGCGTCCGCGGCCGCAGTGGGCACGCCTCGATGCCGGGGATCGCCGACAACGCGCTCATCAAGGCGGCTGGGCTGATCGAGGCGCTCGCCGCGCACCGGCCCGAGCCCGAGATCGGGCCGGAGGTTGCAGGCTTCCTCGAGGCGGTGCTGGGCGACCAGCCGGCGCCGACGGAGGTGCTCGAGCGCTTACGGGCCGTCGATCCCGTCGCTGTCGAGCTGATCGAGCCGCTGCTCTCGTTCACGCTCTCGCCGACCATGATCTCCGCCTCCGAGCGGCGGAACGTCGTTCCGGGCACCTGCGACGTGGTCGTCGACCGGAGGCTGCTGCCCGGGCAGCAGCCGGAGGACGTCGACCCGATCTTGCGTTCGGTGCTCGGGCCAGGCGACTACGAGCTCGAGACGCTCGAGCAATGGGGAGGCACCCGCTCGCCGCTCGACACGCCCCTCTGGGCGGCCATCGAATCGTGGGTCGAGGAGACCGAGCCCGGCGCGCGTCTAGCGCCGCTCTGCTGCTCCGGCTTCACGGACTCGCACTGGTTGCGCGATGCTTTCGGCACGGTCGCCTACGGGTTCTTCCCGCTGAAGACGATGCCGGGAGAGGTCGCGACGCGACTGATTCACTCGGCGGACGAGCGCGTGCACGTCGAGGACCTCGAGCTCGGGGTCGAGTTTCTCCGGCACGTCGCTCGCTCGCTGGAATAGTCCGGTGCTCGAGCTCTGGTCGGCGGAGGGGGCGTTCGAGCGGGTCGAGGACTATCTGCGCGAGCGCGGCTTCTTCGCGCCCGGGGGTGAGGAGCTCGAGGCGACGCTCTACCTCGGCTACGGACTCTCGCAACAACTCCGGCGCAGTCCCGTACCAGCGCCGCCGGAGCCGTGCAGCCTACCGCTTGCCGCAGTGTCGGTTCGAGCCACGTCCGAGGCTTTAGGAGCCTGTCGTGAGAGTCGCGTGCGGGCGGGGACGGCTGCGATGGAGCCGGGCGCCGCACTCGCTCGCGGGCCAGGCTGGGCGCCTGGTCAAGAGCGAGGGTGGCGATCCGGCGCCGTATCGCAGCCGCCAACCGGTGTGCGCGACTCTCACGACAGGCTCCTAAGCCCCGGACGTGTACGGATCGGCCAGTGGAAGCGGACTTGGTCGGAAGCGGACTATTCCACTGCGGTCGAAGCAGTCCGCGCTGGGATCGAGCGCGGGGACGTCTACCAGGTCAACCTCGTACAGCACCTGTCTGCGCCGTTCGCCGGAGATCCCCGCGCGGTTGCAGCACTGCTCGCCCGATTCCGCCCGCTCGCACCGCTGCTCGCGGGCGAGCAATGGTCGATCGTCTCGGCCTCGCCGGAGCTCTTCCTCGGCCGTCGTGGCCGGCGCCTCTGGACGATGCCGATCAAGGGCACGCGGCCGCTCGGCGAGCACGTGGAGGGCCAAAAGGACGAGGCGGAGCACACCATGATCGTCGATTTGGAGCGCAACGACCTCTCGCGCGTCTGCGTGCCGGGGTCGGTGAGGTGGCCCGAGTTGATGGCCGAGCGCGAGCTCGCCGGGGTCACGCACCTCGTCTCGACCGTCGAGGGAGTACTGCGGGAGGAGGTCGGCCTCGCGGAGCTGCTCGAGGCGACCTTTCCCGGCGGTTCCGTCACCGGAGCGCCGAAGATCGCTGCGCTCGACGCGATCGCGCGCCTCGAGCCGGTAGGCCGTGGCGCCGCGATGGGAGCTCTCGGCACAGTGCGCGGCAACGGCGACCTCGAGCTAGCGTTGACGATCAGAACGTTCGCGGTGGCCGACGGGCGGATCCATCTCTGGGTCGGGGGCGGAATCGTCTGGGATTCGGAGCCCGAGGAGGAGATCGAGGAGTCGTGGACGAAGGCACGCCCGTTGCTGGAGGCCATCGGCGCGCCGCTGGAGGCGAGGGTCTGACCCCGACGCTGGCGCTGGCGGTCGGAGGGCGGGGTGTCGTCGACCCTGCGGAGCCCGTGTTGCGTGGCGACGACGAGGCGCTCGTGCGCGGGCGGGCGGCGTTCGAGACGCTGCGGGTCTACGGAGGGATACCGTTCGCGCTCGCCCAGCATCTCGACCGCCTGGCGGGCTCGGCCGAGCGGCTGGGGCTGCCGGCGGTCAACCGCCTAGAGCTGGAGGAGCTCGCGAGGCAGGCGCTGGACGCCGCAGGCGTGGCCGAGGCCGTTCTGCGTCTGTTCTGGACTCCGACGCCGACCTCGCTCGCTCTCGTGAGCGAGCTTCCGAGCCATCTCGACGCGCTGCGCGAGCGCGGCCAGCGCCTGATCTCGTTACGTGGCGTGCGGGCCGATGAGCCCTGGCTCCTACCGGGGGTCAAGTCCACGAGCTACGCCGTGAACATGGCAGCGGAGGCCGAGGCGAAGCGGCGAGGGGCCGACGATGCCGTCTTCGTCGACGGCGAGGGAATCGTGCTCGAGGGCCCGACGACGAACATCTGGTGGCGGCGGGGCAGGACGCTCTGTACGCCGGCGCTCGAGCTCGGCATCCTCGCGGGCGTCACCCGGGCAGCGGCGATCGAGTTGGCGCAGGGGCTCGAGTACGAGCTCGAGGAGGGTTCGTACCCCCTCGGCGACCTCGTGGGCGCCGACGAGGCATTTACGACCTCCTCCGTCCGCGAGGTGATGCCGATCGTCGAGCTCGACTCCGTCCCGATCGGACGGGGCCCAGCCGGCGACGAGCTTCAGGCTGCGTTGCGCCGGCAGGCTACGCTGCGAGGGTGAGCGACGGGACTACGGGCAAGGTTCGCCTTGGTGGGATGGCGCTGTCGAACGGCGTCGTCGTCCACGGACCAACTGCGTGGGCGGCAGCGGTGCGCACCGAGTCGGGCGAGCTGAAAGTCGTCGCGGCACGAAAGAAGGTGCTCGCCGCGCGCGTGCAGCTGCCGTTCCTCAGAGGCCCGCTGCGGATCCTCGAGAGCTTCGCCTTCCTCCCTGAACTGCGCCGGCGCCTGCCGGAAGCCCGGCTCCCCTTCGAGCGGCCGGCGGTCCTGGCTGCCACCGTCGCGAGCGCCGTCACGGTGCAGGTCGTCCGTCGTGCGCCGAACCTCGGTGTGGCCGCACGAGAGCTGGCGGCCGGCGCGATCTCGCTCGCACCGGCCCTGATGGCCCTCCGCGGCGGCGAGCTCGCGTCCTATCACGGCGCCGAGCACGTCACGATCGGCAGCTACGAGCACGACGAGCCTCGGGCCCGCGAGCACGAGCGCTGCGGCTCCCACCTGATCGGTCCGCTCCTCGTCGCGTCGAGCGCCGCCAACGTCCTGACCGGGCACGCGCCGCCGAACGTCCGAGGCCCCGCGCGCATCGCCGGTTCCCTCGGCGCGATCGGGACTGCCGTGGAGGTGTTCGGCTGGATGACGCGGAATCCGGAGCATCCCCTGGCGCGAGCGCTCGCCAGGCCCGGGCACGAGCTGCAGCACAGGCTGGCGACTGCCGAGCCCTCGGCCGAGCAGCTCGAGGTGGCCGAAGCGGCGCTCGCCGCGTGCCTGGAGATCGAGAGTGGCGACCAGGCAACGCGCTGAGCGTCTAGACCCGGCGGTCTTCGACCTCCCCGTCGAGAAGATGCGGGAGGGGTATTACACCGACGCGTACTTCAACCACACGCGCGCGACGCTGCTCGCCGACGACCGTCGCCCGCGCGTCGTGATGCAGGTCTTTCAGCGCGAGCCGGCGATGCTCGGCGGGATCGACGAGGCGATCGCAGTGCTCAAGCTCTGCTCCCACGACTGGGAGTCGCTCACCGTGCATGCCCTCCACGACGGCGATCGCATCGGGCCGTGGGAGACCGTGCTGACGATCGAGGGCGACTACACGCTCTTCGCCCACCTGGAGACGGTCCTCCTCGGCGTGCTCACGCGGCGGACGCTGATCACGACCAACGTCGCGCGCGTCGTTGCGGCCGCCCGCGGCAAGCCGATCATCTTCATGCCGGCCAGACACGACCACCATCGCGTGCAGACGGGCGATGGCTACGCGGCCCACATTGCGGGCGCGATGGTCGGCTCGCCGATCGGCGTCACCTCCGACGCGCAGGCCTCCTGGTGGGGCGGCCGGGGCGTCGGCACCGTCCCGCACGCACTGATCGCGTCGTACGGCGGGAATACCGTGCTCGCTGCGACCAAGTTCGCCGAGTGGGCGGGTGACGACATGAACATCGTCGTGCTCGTCGACTTCGAGAACGACTCGGTCCGGACGGCGCTCGAGGTCGCCCGGGCGCTCGGCTCCAGGCTGTGGGGCGTCCGGCTCGATACGTCGGGCCAGCTCGTCGACCGCTCGCTCTGGGCCGAGATGGGCGACTTCGACCCGCGCGGCGTCAACGAGCGGCTCGTCCGCAAGGTGCGCGACGCGCTCGACCAAGATGGCTCTGAAGGGGTCAAGATCGTCGCATCCGGCGGCTTCACGGTCGAGAAGATCACGGCGTTCGAGGCTCGAGAGGTACCTGTCGACGCCTACGGCGTCGGCTCCTCCCTGATCCGCGGCCAGAACGACTTCACCGGCGACGTCGTGATGACTGACGGTCGCCCGTCGGCGAAGGTCGGCCGGCGGTACCGGCCGAACGAGCGGCTCGAGCTCGTCAGCTGAGAGTCACGAAGGCCGATCCTTGCGCCCCCTCCAGCGGACTACACCCCCCACCATCAGCGCGACCACGGAGAGAACCAGCACCACGGCTGCCCAGAAGATGAAGTCATGAAGTCGTTGTCTTCGGTGATCGGGTCTTGAGATGATCCCAGCGCGTTGAGGAGGATGACGGTCGGAGCCAGCATGAGCTCCCAGTTTCCTCCAGACGAGCTCCGATTGCGGTCATCTCTTCACGCCGAATCGAGCGCCTCGCCTATCGCGCCCGGCCACGCGGCCAGCGGCTCCGTCGAGCGGATGACATGCGCCCCGGACGCTGCGAAGCGGGCGAACGCCGCGTCCGCCTCGTCCGTGTAGTCGACGGTGCCGGGCACGACGACGGCCGAGGTGCAGTCCTCGAGCAGGTACACCTTCTCCTCGAGGTGCCGGCTCTGAACCGTCGGGTCGCCCAGCAGGTCTTGAACCGTCCAGGCCACGCAGTGGCTCTTCGCCTGGCCGGCGATGACGACCGCGTCGTAGCGCAGCAGCTCCTCGATCAGCGGCTCGTTGCGGCGTCCGAGCGGCTCGCCCTCGAGGTCGACCTCGACCTCCGGCCCCAGCATCGAGTAGTGCTCGGTGAGGGGGTTGTCGCCTTTTGGCTGGAAGTCGGTGGGCGCATGGCGCGCGACCGAGTGGAAGAAGACGGCCTCCTCGACCGCGGAGACGAGGGCGTAGCCGATCCCGCCGCGCATGGCGTGGAAGGGCCAGACGGTGAGGCCGTACTTGCCGCCCTCCTCGAGGGCTGCCGTGTAGTAGCGAAGATGCTCGTTGGCGTACGCGGGATCGAGCCCCAGCCCCTTTGCGGCCGCCTGATCGACCTGCCACCGGCCGGCGGTCACGTCACTCGCCGACACGGTCGTGAACGGGTCGGGGTGGACGCCCGCTTCGTCGACGAGCAGTGCGGGGTGGAAGATCTGCAGCGCCGTGTGGGTGTCGAGCGTGGGGAAGACGTGGGTGATCGAGGCGAGGTTCCGGTAGACGAACTCGCAGAGGCGGAGCGAGTCGTCGAGCGCGCCCCGGCCCGAGCGGCCGCCCACGAAGAGCTCGAAGCCGGGCGTGCAGAACGTGTTCTGGACGTCGACGACCACGAGCGCGACCCGGAACGGGTCTTCGGCAGCGGGCTCGATCGCATGCTCCAACCGCCAGCGCCCGGCGTCCTCGAAGCGGGCGGCGTAGTCGACGCGCCACACCTCCCCCACGCGATCCGGAGCCCAGTGCGGTGGCAGCGGCAGCACGACGCTAGTGTTGCAGCGTGGTTCCGCCACTCGTCGAGCGGGCCCGCGCGGTGGCGACCCGCCTCGCGTTTGAGAGGTCGTGCAGCGAGGAGACCGGGCGCCTGCTCCACCTGTTGTCGGGTCAGCGCGGGCGTTCCCGTGTTGCCGAGATCGGAGCGGGCGCAGGCGTCGGCGCTGCCTGGATCCTCTCCGGGTTGCAACCGCAGGCGACGTTCGTGAGCGTCGAGCCCGATCGCGAGCGCGCGGCCGCGGTGACCGAGCTCCTAGCCGGCGACGAGCACGCGCGCGTCCTCCACGGTGAGTGGCGCCGGGTACTGCCTGCGGAGGGACCGTTCGATCTCGTCTTCGCAGACGGGGGCGGCTTCCAGACGAAGACGGACGAGACGCTGCTCGGTCTCCTGGCGCCGGGTGGGACCCTCGTCCTGGACGATCTCACGCCTGGCCGCACCGGCTCGGACTCCGTGCGCGACCTCTGGCTGCGGCACCCTCGCGTGTCCGCCGTCGAGCTCCGCGTCTCGGAGCGCGAGGCAGTGATCCTCGCAGTGCTTCAGTCGCGGTAGGGGGCTGCCGATAGGAGACGGGATGCCGGACGTGGGTCAGCTGCTGCACGAGATCGGCGAGTACTCGCTGACCTGGTTGCCGGTCATCTTCTTCGGCTTCATCATCTACCTGCTCTGGCGCACGCTGCAGTACATGCCGCGGGTCAAGCCGCAGGCGGTCGAGCCCAGCTCGAGCTCGTCGGTCACCTGGGCCGACGTGGCCGGACTGAAGGAGGCGCAGGCCGAGTTGCAGGAGGTGGTCGACTACCTCCGCCATCCCGAGCGCTTCCAGCGGCTTGGTGCCCGCGTTCCGAAGGGCATGCTGCTCTACGGGCCGCCGGGCACGGGGAAGACGCTGCTCGCGAAGGCGGTCGCGCACGAGTCAGGTGCCAAGTTCTACTCCCAGAGCGCGTCGTCGTTCGTCGAGATGTTCGCGGGCCTCGGCGCGTCGCGGATCCGCAAGCTCTTCGAGGAGGCGCGGAAGAACGCGCCCTCGATCATCTTCATCGACGAGCTCGACGCAGTCGGCACGGCTCGCCAGGGCGGCGGCTTGCACCGCGAGCACGACCAGACCCTGAACCAGCTCCTCGTCGAGCTCGACGGCTTCGACGAGAGCGCTCAGGTCGTCGTGATGGCGGCGTCCAACCGGCTTCAGGATCTCGATCCGGCCATTCTCCGGCCGGGCCGCTTCGACCGGCAGGTGCTGGTCGCTCCGCCCGACCTCGACGCGCGCGAGGCGATCCTGGGCGTCCACACGCGCGGCAAGCCGCTCGCCGACGACGTCGACCTCGGGCTGGTTGCGCGCCAGACCGCCGGTCTCACCGGAGCCGACCTCGCGAATATCTGCAACGAGGCCGCCATCTTCGCCGGCCGCGAGGAGCTGAACACGATCGGGATGGAGCAGTTTGAAGCAGCGATGGAGCGCGTGCTCGCCGGCCTCCAGCAGCGCCGCGCCGTGACCGAGAAGGAGAAGCGCATCCTCGCCTACCACGAGGCCGGACATGCCCTGCTCGCGCACCTGATGGGGGACCTGATGCCGATCCAGAAGGTGACGATCGTGGCCCGTGGCGAGGCGCTCGGCTATGCCTACTTCCTGCCGCTCGAAGAGCGGTACCTGCACACGAAGGAAGAGCTCCTCGACGTGATGAAGGTCGCTCTCGGAGGCCGCGCCGCCGAGGAGGTCGTCTTCGGCCGCGTCACGAACGGCGCCTCCAACGATCTCCAGAAGGTGACGGAGATTGCGCGCTCGATGGTGTTCGATTTCGGGATGTCCGAGGTCGCCCCGTCGCGCACGATGCGGGCCGACAACTACGCCCTCTCGGAGGAGACGAAGCGCATGCGCGACTCCGAACAGGCGCGTTTCACAGACTCCGCGTACGGCGAGGCGAGGCGACTGCTCGTCAAGCACCGTGCGTCGCTCGACCGCCTCTCGAGCGCGCTGCTCGAGAAGGAGACGCTGAGCCGGGAGGAGCTGCTCGCGATGCTCGGAACGATCGAGCCCGAGTCGCGCGCCTCCGAGACCGTCGGCACCGTACGAGCCCTTCCCGCGGCCGACGGGTAAGCCGTGAGTAACATCGGTCGCAGTGCGGCCCCGCGGCATCCATCATCTCGGCGTCGCGGTGCACGATCTGGAGAAGGCGCTCGAGACCTACACGGGCCTGCTCGGCGCCGAGCTCGAGCATCGCGACTCGGTGAGCGACCAGGGGGTCGAAGCAGCGGCGTTGCTGCTGGGAACGGGGCGGGTGGAGCTGCTGGCTCCGCTCAGCGCCGACACGCCCGTGGGCAGGTTCCTGGCGAAGCGCGGGCCCGGTATCCACCACGTCGCCTACGAGGTCGACGACGTCGGTGCAACGCTGGCCGAGCTCTCCGCTGCCGGTGCGGAGCTGATCGACGAAGAGCCGCGCCGGGGACTCTTCGGCCTGCAGGTCGCATTCATCCATCCCGACGCCGTCCACGGCGTCCTCTCGGAGGTGGTTTCACGTGGTTGATGCCGATTCCGTTCGGATCGAGGTCGCCTTCGACGGAGGCCCGGGCTTGTCCGCCCTCGTCACCGTCGCGGGCGCGGATGAGCTCGAGCGTGCGCTCGTCGACGGGCAGCAGAGTGCGTACCAGCTGGACTCGAACGATGGCCGCTACACGATCGTCCTCGCTCGGATCGTCTACGTGAAGCGCTTCGCGCGCGAGTCGCGGGTCGGGTTCGGCATCTGACGGCACGGGCACAGTGAGGCATGGCGGAGAGCGCTCACAAATCCGCGTCCGGCCCGGACGTCAGGAAGCTCGTCGAGCGCGCGCAGGCCGGCGAGCGGGAGGCGCTCGAAGAGCTGTACCTGATCCATTTCGACCGGATCTACAGCTACCTGCACATCACCGTCGGGAACCGGCACGACGCCGAGGATCTGACGACGCAGACCTTCCTGCGCATGCTCGAGGCGATCGGCAAGTTCCGCTTCGGGTCTGCTCCGTTCTCCGCCTGGCTCTTCCGGATCGCGCACAACCTCTCGATGGATCACTTCCGCGCCAACAAGCGCTGGCAGCCGGAGGAGGAGGTGCCGGAGATCCCTGGGTCGGAGGAGCGCTCGGCCGAGGACGAGGCATTCCGATCGATCGGCCGCAGGTCGATGCTGGAGCTGATCGAGGGTCTTTCGCACGAGCAGCAGCAGGTCCTGACGCTCAAGTTCGTCTTCAACTTCTCGAATGCCGAAGCCGCCGCGATCCTGGGCAAAACCGAAGGCGCGGTGAAGAGCCTCCAGCACCGCGCGCTCGTCTCGCTGCAGAAGCACGTCTAGGAGCAGTCGTGAACGTCGCGCACACCGGTTGGCGGCCTCGACACGGCGCCGGATCACCACCCTCGCTCTTGGCCAGCCAGCCGGCCTGGCCGGCGAGCGAGTGCGGCGCCCGGCTCCATCGCAGCCGTCCCCGTCCGCACGCGACCTTCACGACAGGCTCCTAGTGGCGCTGGAGGTCGGCATCGTGGGGCTGTCCGGTTCGGGGAAGACGACGCTCTTCACCGCACTGACACGCACGGGCGGAGCGGGTTTCGGCAAGGAGAACGTCGGCATGGCGTCGATACCCGACCACCGCCTGGGGCAGTTGGCGGAGCTTGTCGGAGCCCGCAAGGTGACGCCGGCGACGATCCGCGTGGTGGATGTCCCCGGGACCGGCCCCGCTCTCCTTGGCGGTCTTCGGCAGGTGGACGCGATCCTGGCGGTCGTCGACGGCTTCTCGGCGGGAGCCGACCCCGCCCGCGACTTGGAGACGCTCGAGCTCGAGCTCCTGGTTGCTGATCGTGACCACGTGGAGCGCCGGCTCGAGCGGGTGCGGAAGCAGGCGAAGTCGGGCGCTGCCGCGGTTCGTCGCGAGCTCGAAGTGCTGACGGAGCTCCTCGCGCATCTGGAGGCCGGTGAGACGCTGAGGAGCTTCTCCGGCGAGCTTCTGCCCGAGCTCGAGCCGCTTACGACGAAGTCGCTGCTCGCCGTCGAGAACGGCGCCGAGGGGATCGACCTCCAGCTCGAGGCCGAGCTTTCCGAGCTCCCGGACGACGAGGCACGTTCGTTCCGCGAGGGCCCCTCTGCGCTCGACGAGATCGTACGTCGCCTCGGCGACGCGCTCGGGCTGATCACCTTCTTCACCGCGGGAGACAAGGAAACGCGGGCCTGGACGCTCCGCCGGGGTCAGACGGCACTCGAAGCGGCCGCGACGATCCATTCCGACATCGCCCGCGGTTTCATCCGCTGCGAGACGATCACCTGGAGTGATCTGCTCGACGCCGGCTCGCACGCTGAGGCATCGAAGCGCGGCACGCAGCGCCTCGAGGGCAAGACGTACGTTGTTCAGGACGGCGATGTTCTGAACATCCGGTTCAACCTCTGACGACAACAGGTGCGGGGCGCGCGACGCTCGGAGCCGGCCCGATGCCGGTGGGCGACTCGGCGCTAGCCGGCGGCGATCGCGGCGGCTCCGGCGAGGACTGCGGCTGCTCCCCCAAGCTGCACACGAGCCACGCGCTCCCGGAGCACTAAAGCCGCGAGTCCGACCGTGATCGCGGGGTACAGCGAGGTCAGCACGGAGACGACGCTGACGAGCCCACGTGTCGTCGCGAGCGCGAAGAGCACGTTCGCAGCCGTGTCGCAAATGCCGACGGCGATGATCGCGGGCACGAGCTGCCGCGCGGGCAGGACGCGCACCCCGACAACGACGACGGCGGTGAGAGCGAGCGCCGACGACGTCAGTCGCGCGACGAGCACGCCCCACGGCACGCTGTCGTGCGCTGCAACATCGAGCAGCACGAAGTAGAGGCCGAAGCCGGCGGCGGCGAGGAGCGCAAGCCCGACGCCGGCCGCGATTCCGCCACCGAGCCGTCCCGGTGACCTGGAGACGATGGCGAGGCCGCAGAGGGCCGCCACGGCTCCGAGCACCTGCCACGTCGAAGGGCGTTCGCCCTGCGCGACGCCAACGCCGAACGGGATTGCGGCGGCGATGCTCGAGATGGGCGCGACGACGGCCATCGCGCCGCTCGCCATTCCTCGGTAGAGGCCAGCAAGTCCCACCGCGCCGCAGAGCCCGGCCCCCATCGCCGCCAGAGCTGCGCGACCTCCGAGGAAGCCCTCGCCGGCAGCCGCCGCCCAGACCGCGACCGCCGCCGCGCCGACGAGCTGCGACAGCGCGAGCACCGTGAGGACGTGCGCGCGCCTGGTGCTGAGGCCGCCGAGGAAGTCGCCGACGCCGTAGGAGACGGCAGCGCCGAGCGCAAGGGCAATCGCGACCACGGACTGCGGTCAGTCGCCGACGGGGCACGTCGCGGCGACGGCGTCCAGCTGATTTGCGTGGTAGAGGACGGCAGCCTCGGCCGTTCGTGATCCGTTGCGGTCGTGATGGGACGCGACCGCGTGCAGGAGCTCCGCCCGCGCGTCCACGTCGAGCGCTGCTGCGCGATCCTCGATCAGTCGCAGGCCGAGGTGGACATGCCCGAGCAACCGCCCCTCCTCCGTCGGCCGGAAGGTCGGTGCGCCGCGTAGCTCCCGAACTCGGCCCACGTCATGGAGGAGCGCCGACGCGAGCAGCAGGTCGCTCCGGAGCCGCGGGTGGAGCTGGGCGGTCTCGCGCGCGAGCGTTGCGACCCCGACCGTGTGCTCGAGCAGGCCGCCTGCGTAGGAGTGGTGGGTCTCCGCTGCCGGTAGCGACCGGAGGCCCGTACGTACCTCGATGTCCAGGACCTGTCCGACGACCGTGGCGAGCCCGGCGTGCGAGATGTCGGCGGCGAGGAACTCGAGGAACCCTTCCAGCTCGTCCGCGTCCCGGCGGAGGCCGGGCGTGAGCGCTGCGGGATCGGCATCGGCCGTCTCGACCGTCCGAACCTCGAGCTGCAGCCGCTCGCCGAAGCGGGAGACCCGTCCGAGCACACGCACGGCGTCCCCCTCGGAAAAGCGCGCGTCCAACAGCTCCACGTCGTTCCAGACGCGCGCGTCGATGCGCCCCGTCGGATCGACGAGCTCGAGCGAGAGGTAGGCAGCGCCCTTCTTCGTGCGTAGACGCTGCTTCCGCGCAACCGCGTAGACGCCTTCGACGACGCGATCCTCCGCGAGCTCGGAGATGCTGCTCACGGGCGGAGTCTAGGCTCCTGAGGGGTTGGTACGCTCGGCTCGATGGCCGTCGTCAAGCCCTTTCGAGCGCTGCGCTACGACGAGGCGGCGGCTGGGCCGCTCGAGACCCTCGTGGCGCCCCCGTACGACGTGATCTCGGCCGAGCAACGCCTCGAGCTCCTGGAGCGGAACCCACGGAACGTCGTGCGGCTGACGCTCCCCGACTCGGAGGAGGAGGCTGCGCAGACGCTCGAGCAGTGGCGAGGTGACGGAACCCTCGTCGAGGAGCCGTCGGCGGTCTGGGCTCTCTCCCAGGAGTACGTCGGCCCGGACGGCGTCGCGCGTCGCCGTGAGGGCATCGTCGCGTCGCTGAAGGTCGAGCCGTACGCGACGGAGACCATCCTCCCCCACGAGCGCACGCACCGCGAACCACTCGAGGGCCGGTTGCGCCTCCTACGCGCCACGCGCACGCAGCTCGAGCCGATCTTCCTGCTCTATGACGGGCAGCCGCCCGCGCGACCGCCCTCGCGCGAGCCCGACCTCGCGGTCGATGGTGCGAGGCTCTGGCGACTCGACGACGCCTCGGCCGTCCGCGCCTTCGACGACAAGCAGCTCCTCATCGCGGACGGCCACCACCGCTACGAGACGGCGGTCGCCTTTCACGCGGAGGAGAGCGCGCCCGGGACGGCGCAGATGCTCGTCGTCCTCGTCTCGACCGAGGATCGAGGGCTCGAGATCTTCCCGACGCACCGGCTCTTCGCAACACCGCAGCGGCTCGCCGGGGAGCGCGAGTCGGTTCCCGATGCAACGGCGGCTCTGCAGGATCTCCCTAGCGATAGCCCCGGGGTGGTGGAGGTGACGCGGGAGGGGAGCGCGGTCGTCCGCGGGGAGCCGGGGCTGCTCGACGTGCAGCTCGTCGACACTCTCGGCACGGCGGGGATCTCGTACACGCCCGACGCCGCCGAGGCCCTGCGGCGGGTCCGTGACGGCGAGGCAGCGGTGGCGTACCTGATGCGAGCCACGCGTATCGAGGACGTTTTCGCGGCGGCCCGCCGCGGCGAGCGGTTGCCGCAGAAGACGACGTACTTCTTCCCGAAGTTGATCTCCGGCCTGCTGTTCCAGCCGCTGTGAATCCGTGGCTCGACGCCTGTCGCGCTTCGGCAGCTGACATCGAAGACGTCCTGAGGCGGCTCCCGACGCGGCGGGAACGGGAACGGGAGCCGGTCGCGACGGTGGGCGAGGGGGGCGATGAGACGACGGCCATCGACGCCGCTGCCGAGGAGGCGGTCGTCGCACGCCTGGCGCAGCTCGACGAGAGCTTCACGCTCATCTCGGAGGAGCTGGGCGAGGCGAGCTTCGGCGAGGGCGGGCCCTGGCGCGTCGTGCTCGACCCGATCGACGGCTCGTTGAACGCCAAGCGCGACATCCCCTTCTTCTCGCTCTCGCTCGCTGTCGCGGAGGGCCCGACGATGAGCGACGTCGTCTTCGGTTACGTCTACGACTTCGGGTCGCGGGAGGAGTGGACGGCGACGCGGGGCGGTGGGGCGCAGCTGAACGGCAACCCGCTCGGCGGTGTGAGGCCGAAGGACGAGATCGAGATCCTCTCCTTCGAGGCGACGACGACTGCCGAGGCGGCCGACAAGGCGGCGGCGGTCATCGGCGTGGCCCACCGGCTGCGGATCATGGGCTCGCTCGCGATCTCTCTCTGCCACCTCGCTGCCGGCCGCGTCGACGGTGTCTGCTCCTTGAAGCCCGCACGCTCGGTCGACATCGCGGCGGCGCAGCTGCTCGTGCGCGAGGTTGGACTCTCGATCGACCTCTTCGAGGCACCACCGCTCGCCTCTGCGCCGCTCGACCTCGTTGGACGTTCGCGCGTCGTCGCCGCGGGAACTCCCAAGTTGTGCCGGACGCTGGCGAACGCGCTGTCTTGACCGGCAGGGTGACCGGGCAGAACCCAGGCACCAGCAAGATTTCTGCCACCAGCAAGGTTCCCGACGGCGGGCCTCATTCGGGCCCCGCTGCCTTGGCGCTCTCGCGAGGGAGGGTCCGCATCGGCTGCTCCGGCTGGAACTACGCTCACTGGCGGAACGGCGGCTTCTATCCGCCTCGATGCCCAGCCCGTCTCTGGCTCGACCTCTACGCGCGCTCTTTCGACACCGTCGAGATCAAAACGCGACCTTCTACCGGCTACCGACGGAGGAAGCCGTGCAAGGCTGGGTCAACCAAACAGCGGACGACGCCTTCTGCTTCGCCGTCAAGATGAGCCGCTACGTCACCTCACCCACGTCAAGCGGCTGCGCGACCTCCGGCCGAGCCTGGAGCTCTTCTACGGACGCATCGATCCGCTCGTCCGCTCGACGAAGCTCGGTATCGTGCTCTCGCAGCTGCCGCCGACGTTCAGGCGCGACGACGAGCGGCTAGCCGCAGCGCTCGAGCTGCTTCCGGCCGATCCGGAACGCCCTCCGCCTGAAGGACTTGCTGGGGGCTACCCTCTCTGGGTGCCCGCCGACCGCGACGCAATTTTGACAGCGCTCGAGCGTGTCATCGATCCCGAGCTCCGGAAGCCGGTCACCGAGCTCGACATGGTGCGTGACGTGGTGGTCGACGGCGGTGACGTCACCGTCACGATCGCGCTGACCGTCGCCGGCTGCCCGCTCCGCTCCTCCTTCCAGGATCAGGTCGCCGAGCACGTCGGCTCGCTCGCGGGCGTCGCCCGGGTCGAGCTCCGCTTCGACGTGATGAGCCCGGAGGAGAAGTCGGCCCTGACGACGAAGCTCCGCGGCGGCCGGCCTCCGAAGTCGATCTCCCTGCACCCGTCGACGCGTGTGATCGCCGTCGCGAGCGGCAAGGGCGGCGTCGGCAAGTCGTCCCTGACCGTGAACCTCGCCGCCGCGCTCGACGCTCTCGGGCAGCGCGTCGGTTTGATCGACGCCGACATCTACGGGCACTCGATCCCTCACATGCTCGGCATCCAGCAGCGACCGATCGTCGTCGACAAGCTGATCGTGCCACCGGTGCGCGGCAGCCTGAAGTTCATCTCGATCGGCAACTTCCTCGACGAGAACGCGCCGGTGATGTGGCGCGGTCCGATGCTCCACAAGGCGCTCGAGCAGTTCCTCTCCGATGTTCACTGGGGAGAACTCGACACGATGGTCGTCGACATGCCCCCCGGGACGGGCGACATGGCGATCTCGCTCGGACAGCTGCTGCCACGGGCCGAGGTGCTCGTCGTGACGACGCCGCAGCCGCTGGCGCAGGAGGTCGCCGCGCGCGCCGCGATGATGGCGCAGAAGACCGGACAGAAGCTGCTCGGCGTCGTCGAGAACATGAGCGGCGACGCGTTCGGGAGCGGCGGGGGTCAGAAGCTCGCCGACGCGCTCGGAGTGCCGCTGCTCGCGACCGTGCCGCTCGACTCGGCGCTCCGTGAAGCCGGCGACGCGGGCCAGCCGGTCGTCGAGGCGGAGCCCGGCTCAGATGCCGCACAGGCGATCATCGGGCTCGCCGATGCTCTCGCCGCCGTCCGCCCCGGCACGATCCGCAAGCCGTTGACGCTGCTCTCGTAACCGGGCGATGGGTGACGCCGAGTACGACGCCGTCGTCGTCGGCTCCGGCCCGAACGGGCTCGCCGCTGCGGTCACGCTCGCTCGGGCAGGCCGGCAGGTGCTCGTGCTGGAGGCCGCAGAGACGATCGGCGGGGGCTGCCGAACGCAGGAGCTCACGCTGCCGGGCTTTCGCCACGACGTGTGCGCAGCATTCCATCCCCTCGCCGCCGTGTCGCCGTTCTTCCGAGAGCTCCCACTCGCCGAGCACGGGCTCGAACTTCTGCATCCCCCTGCCCCGCTCGCTCACCCGCTCGATGGGGGCACTGCGGTGCTGCTGGAGAGATCGCTCAGCGCGACGGCCGCCGGGCTCGGTTCGGACGGGGCGGCGTGGGGACGGCTCTTCGGGCCCTTGGTCGCTCAGGCGGAGACGATCGTTGGCGCGGCGCTCGCCCCGATTCGGCCCTATACGCGCCACCCGCTGGTTCTCGCACGCTTCGGTGCGCTCGCTCTACGTTCCGCCTCCGGTCTCGCGCGAGCTCGCTTCGAGGGTGAGCGCGCGCGCGCACTCTTCGCCGGTCTCGCAGGCCACTCGATCCTCCCGTTGGAGCGCTCCCCGGCGGCGTCGTTCGGGTTGATGCTTGGGTTGCTGGGCCACGTCGCGGGGTGGCCCGTCGCCCGCGGCGGCTCCCAGTCGATCGCCGACGCACTGGCCTCGTACCTGCGCTCGCTCGGCGGGGAGATCCGGACGTCGACCGAGGTTCGGTCCGTCGATGAGCTCCCCTCCGCCCGGCTGCTCATGCTCGACGTGGCGCCGCGCGACCTCGTCCGGCTCGCGGGTGACCGGTTGCCCGCCGGCTTCAGGCGCAGTCTCGCGCACTACCGTCACGCCCCAGGGGCGTTCAAGGTCGACTGGGCGCTCGACCGCCCGATTCCATGGGAAGCGGCGGAGTGCGGGCGGGCGGGCACTGTCCATCTGGGCGGCACCCTCGACGAGATCGCGGCCGCCGAACGCGCACCATTCGAGGGCAGGCACGCCGAGCGACCGTACGTACTGGTTGGCCAACAGAGCCTCGTCGACGCCACCCGAGCCCCTGGTGGCAAGCACACGGCCTGGGCCTACTGCCATGTCCCAAACGGGTCGGACGTCGACATGACCGAGCGGATCGAGGCGCAGTTGGAGCGCTTTGCCCCTGGCTTTGCCGGCGCGGTGCTCGCGCGCCATGTTATGGCTCCGGCAGACCTCGAGAGCTACAACCGAAACTACGTCGGCGGTGACATCGCCGGCGGCCTGAACACCCTGCGACAGTTGGTCTTTCGTCCTGCCCTCCGGCCCTTCCCGTACCGGACACCCGCCAGCAGCGTCCATCTCTGCTCGTCCTCGACGCCTCCGGGAGGAGGCGTCCACGGGATGTGCGGTTACCTCGCGGCCAAGGCAGCGCTGCGCTTCGGCTGAGTAAACGCCCAGGGGGCCATGGCTATGCTCGACGTATGCAGGCGGCCGCCTTCTTCGACCTCGACCGCACGCTCCTGCGCCGCTCGAGCGCGCTTGCGCTCGCCGGCTCGTTCCGCGAGCGCGGCCTGATCGGACGTGGCCAACTCGCCAAGGCAGCCGCCTGGCAGCTGCTGTTCGCAGCCCGCGGCGCGAGCGCGGAGACCGTGCGTAAGGCGTCTGAGGACGGGATGATGATCCTGAACGGTTTCCGTGTCTCCGAGCTCCAGGAGCTCGTGGCAGACGCCATGGAGCCCGTGTTGAAACCCCTCGTCTATCGAGACCCACTGCAGCTCGTGCAGCACCATCGAGATCGCGACGAGCCCGTCTACATCGTCTCGGCGACGTTGCAGGAGATCGTGGACGAGCTTGCCCGCGAGCTCGGCTTCGACGGCGCCCTCGGCACGACCTGCGAGATCGTCGACGGTGTCTATACCGGCCGTGCGCTGCGGCCGTGCCACGGACCGGGGAAGGCCGTCGCGGTTCGCGAGCTGGCCGAACGCGAAGGGATCGATCTTGCCGCGTCGACCGCGTACTCCGACAGCCACACAGACCTGGCCTTCCTCGAGGTCGTGGGGAACCCGGTCGTGGTGAACCCCGACAAGGAGCTGCGGCGGATCGCCGCGGAGCGGGGGTGGCCGGTCAGGCAGTTCAGCGAGCTCGCTTATCCCGCGACGAGGCGACTGAGCCCCGCTCTGCTCGGAATCCCGCTGGCGCTCGGCGCTGGTGCCGCCTGGGCCGTCAGACGCCGTGCTGCCTAGGGCTCCCTGCGTCCTTGCGCTCGCATCACCCAGCACACCCCGCCGGTCAAGCGTCATTCTGAGATGAGCTCTGACGAAGCACGAGCGCGGCTGGCCGCGCTCGGTCTTTCCGACGACGACGTCGAGACGCTGTTCGACCACTTCGACGACGCTGAGCGACGAGGCAAGCTCGGCCACGGGCACGCGCGCATCGAGTGGCTCGAGACTCAGGTGTTCGACCCGGCGGCGGTGCCGGTTCAGTCGAGCGCGAACGGGGTCGAGCGTTGGGAATCGCACGGCGGGCTCGGCTATCTGGTGCTGGCGGAAGTCTGCGCCGACGTGATCGCGCAGGGTCGGCCGTTGCGCCTGATCGTGGCTGACGCATTCCCGACCGGTCATCTCGGCTATTGGGCGCGGAGGCTGGCCAACGCCGGCTACGTCGCGCTCTTGACGGCCACCTCCCCCCCGCGTCTCGCCCACCCCGACGGCGGGCAGCCCCTCGTCGGCACGAACCCACTCGCCATCGGCTTGCCGAGCGCCGACGGCGATCCGCTCGTCTCCGACGTCTCGATGGCGCAGGCGACGTACGGCGACGTGCTCGTCGGTCGCGCCAGACCCGAAGACGTGATCGCGTTCGGCGGCGAGCAGGCGTACAAGGCGTTCGCCCTTGCCGTCGGGCTCCAGGGGCTCGTCGAGTCGTTCGTGGGCGAGCGCTCCGGTTTCTTCCTGCTCGCGGCGAAGGCCGAGTTCGATCGTTTCCCCAGCGGCCTGCGCGAGCGCGCGGCAGGGCTGCGCCTGCCCGGGGACTCTTAGAGCTCATTTCAGAATGAAGCTTTGAGCCCGGCGGGCCACGCTGTGCGGCACGATCGCGGCGTCCTCGGTCGCTTCGATAGCGCTGCTATCGAAGCTCCCTGCGTTCTTGCGCTCGCACCACCCAGCACACCCCGCCGGCGAAGCGTCATTCTGAAATGAGCTCCTAGTACCTCCTAGTCCAGGAACCGCGGGTCGTCCCGGATCGACTCGAAATCGTCGTCCTTCGCGGCGTGCTCGCGGAGGCGCGGATCGGACATGACCGCCAGGTTCAGGTGCTCGAGCGCAGGCTCGCGCCGGCCCGCCCGCGCCTCGACGCATGCGAGATGATAGAGGAGCCGTGGATGCCCCGGCCGCTGCTCGAGTCCAGCCTGGAGCTCCGCGATCGCCTGCTCGTGCTCCCCGTCCCCGGAATACGCGTAGGCAGCGAAGTACCATTCCCACGCAGAGACGTCGTGCCGTCCCGGCTCGCCACCGATGGCGAGCACCGTCGTCCCCGGCTCGGCTGCCTTCGCTCCGCGCCTGACGGACGGGTCGGCGAGGAAGACGAGCGTTCCCGTAGGTGCGTCGAGCTCCTCTCTGTCGAGCTGGAAGGTCGCGCGTCCCGCAAGGACGACGTACAGCTCCTCGTGCCCGAGCGACTCCTCCGTGTGCTCCTCGACCACGTCCTGCCCCACCTCGGCCGCCGTGTAGGCGTTGACGCCGAACCCGGTGATCCCGAATGCGCGCCGCACGGGCTGCCAACTGAGGGTTCCCGGCCCCGCCAGCGATTCGAGGTCGGACAGGTGTGCGCTCTGCCACCGCGTGGGCTCTTTCAACTCTTCCTCCGGAGTGCGTCGAGGACGACTGGGTCGAGCAGCTCTTCTCCGTCGACACGATCCTCGAGGTTCTCGACGCTGGCCCAGTCCTCCAGACGCTGGAACCCCAGGCGATCGAGTCGGTCGCGCAACTCGGCCCGTAGGGCGTCGTCCGCTTTGATCAGCTGTGCCGGCGGCGTCTTTCCAAACAGCAGCTCGTGGAGCCCGAGCAGGCGCTGCAGCTCCTCGATCGGACGTGCGTGGTCGTCGATTCGCAGGTCGACGAGCGTGTCGGTCAAGCCGGCGTAGCCGCCGTCGCGCTCGACGACGAGGAGCGCGGCCGACTGCTGGCCGCGGGAGTCACCCCCGGCGTCCTGGGCCGCGGCGAGAGCCTCGAGCAGCCGTTCCGCGAGAGTGCCTTGAGCCGCCTCGAAGGTCTCTGCGAGCGCGTCCACCGTCGCCGCTGAGACGAGGATGTTTCCTTGCGCCGCGTAGCACTCCCCGCTACGGCCGCCGGCCCAGTCGAGGCAGGCAGAGCCCGTGTAGGTCGCGGCTCGCCCGTCGCTGTCGACGATCCCGAGCTGCCGCTCGTTTCGTCCCTCGTCCGCGTCGGTCAACCGCCGCACGACGACCTCGGCGGGAAGCCCCTGCCGCAGCAGCGCGAGGCCGTCAGGCCCGTACCGAGGGTTCGCGTAGGCCTGGGTCGCGACCGCCCCCACCTGCGGTTGCGCCCACGGCACGACCGAGCCGACCGCGAGGAACTTCGACTGGACGGCAACCCCCCACTGGCCCCGCTCGAGGTCGCACGCCGCGATCGAGTAGGTCGAGACGAGCGGCGGCTCACCCATAGGTCAGCTCCGTCAGATCGAGCTCGAGCAGCTCCGGGGTGGGTACGAGCACGCATGCGACCTCGGGCCTCGCGAGCGCCGCGTGCACGGCCTCCGGTGTCCGGGCGCGCACGAGCACCGGCGTTCCTCGCTCGTGCGCCACGCGGAGTCGCTCTGCGTCCTCCACGTCGTCGAGGACGAGCGCGCCGTCGAGGCTCAACGTCCCTTCCAGGGCCCGCTCCGGTACACGCCGGCCCGTCCGGCCGAACCAGCGCTCCCTCATAGCGCGATCGACCCTCCCGGGTCGGGCGCTTCGATCTCGAAGCCGGGCGCCAGCTCACGCAGCTGCTCCGGTGTACCCGTCAGGAGTGGAAAGGTGCCGTAGTGCGAGGGCACGCATCGCTTCACGCCCAGGAGCTCGAGCGCGACGGCGGCCTCGCGCGGGCCCATGGTGTAGTGGTCGCCGATCGGGAGGACGACGAGAGCCGGCTCGTAGATCCGCGCGATCAGCGCCATGTCCCCGAAGACGTTCGTGTCGCCGGCGAAGTACAGCTTGAAGCCGTCCTCGAGCTCGAAGACGAGGCCGCAGGGCTCGCCGAGGTAGGTGCCGTCGTTGGCGCTCGAAGAGTGCTGCGCATGTGTCAGGGTCACCTTGATCCCGTCGAGCTCGACGGTGCCGCCCTTGTTCGGGTCGTGCCATCCCTCCGCGACGCCCGTCCGGTCGACCCAGTCGCAGATCTCGATCGGCGCCACGACGGGACAGCCGAACGACTCAGCGAGGCGCACCGTGTCGCCGATGTGGTCAGAGTGCCCGTGCGTGAGGTAGATCGCGTCAACCCGTTCCGGCTCACGCTCGTTCTCCGGGCACGACGGATTGTCGGTCAGAAAGGGATCGACGTAGATGCGCTTGCCGCCCGGGGAGTCGATGCGGAAGGCCGCGTGGCCGAGCCAGGTGAGAGTTCCGGTGGTAGCCATGCCAGGAGCCTAGAGGACCGTCCGACGCCGTGGCGAACATGCCGGCATGAGGCTGCGCCTGGTCGTCGTGGGTCTCGTCCTCGCGGCCGCGCTCGCCGACGGGGCGGGTCAGCACCCGCTCGCGTACTACGGGCTCGTCGCTGCCGTGCCTGCAGCCGCTGTCGGCGCTCTCCTCGCTCTCGGCGAGATCCTCGACGGCTCGGCGGCCGAGCCCCTCGATCGGGCGACTGCCGTTCTCTCCGGGCTCGCGCTCCCCATGCTGCTCCTCGCAACCGCAGTGCGCGCACCGCTCGGCGAGGGCGCAGCGCCACGCCTGGGCGTTTCCGCGCTTCTCGCCTGCCTCGTGCTCTTCGCGCTACAGGCGGTGCTGTCCGCCGCGGCCGTGCTCGGCCGAAGCACCGTCCCTGTGCTGGAACGGCAATGACCGGGGCTAGAACGGCAGTGAAGTCGCTGCGTCTCGTGCCCACTCGATCAGTGGCTGCACGAAGATGAACGACCCGACGGTGACGACGACCGCGGCGGCCACCGCGCTCACGAGGAGCGTGTCGCGCGGGGGGGAGCCGCCCGCAACGACCGGGCGCAGCTCGACATCGGTGCGCATGTACATCGCCCGCACGACGTTCAGGTAGTAGTAGAGCGAGATCGCGGTGGCGATGACGCCGGCGATCACGAGCCACCACCAGCCCGATTCGTAGGCGGCAGAGAAGACGTAGAACTTGCCGACGAAGCCACCCGTCAGCGGGAGGCCCATGAAGCCGAGCATGAAGATCCACATCGACGCGCCGAGAAATGGCCGCTCCCAGCCGAAGCCGCCGAGCCGCTCGAGCGTCACCGGCACGCCCAGCTCCCGCTCGCGCGCGGCGACGACGGCGAACGCGCCGATCGACCCCGCGGCGTAGGGAACGAGGTAGTAGAGGAGCGCACGGGCTCCCAGTTCGGTGTTGACCGCGATCGCGATCAACATGAATCCGGCGTGGGACACCGAGGAGTAGGCGAGCAGGCGCTTCACGTCGCGTTGGACGAGCGCTGCGAGGTTCCCCACCGCCAGCGACACGACGGCTATGACGGCTACTGCAACCGTCCAGAGGTGCTCCTGGTCGGGGAATGCGACCACGAGGATCCGCAGGGTCAGGACGAGTGCGGCCACCTTCGTCGCGGCCGACATGAACGCCGTCACGGAGGTCGGGGCGCCCTGGTAGACGTCGGGCGTCCACATGTGGAAGGGCGCGGCCGACGCCTTGAAGCCGAGTCCGGTGATGATCAGCGCAAGTCCTGCGAGCCGGAGATAGTCCTCTTCACCGCCCGCCTCGGCGATCGCCGTAAAGCCCAGCTCTCCGGTCGCGCCGTAGACGAGCGCCGAACCGAAGAGCAGGATCCCGGACCCGAAGCTGCCGACGATGAGGTACTTGAGCCCGGCCTCGAGCGAGGTCTCGCGGTGGGTGTCGAGGGCACAGAGGATGTAGAGGGCGATCGAGAACCACTCGAGGCCCAGGAAGAGCGTCATCAGGTTCGAGGCGGTGACGAAGAAGACCATCCCCGCCCCGGCAGCGGCCAGCAGCGCGTAATACTCACCCTGGTGGTCGCGTCGGCGCTCGCCCCACGAGACGAGTACGGCGAGCGCGCCGGCGCCGGCCACGATCACCGCGGCGAGCGCGCCGAGCCGATCGCGGGTCATCGACTCGGCTAGCACCGGCGTGGCCTCGCCGCTGCGGTCGAAGACGAAGCCCGCGAGCACCCCGGCGGCGACGAAGCCGCCGAAGGCTGCGAACGCTGCCAGGGCACGCCGCAGCCACGGCGGCACGAGCACCGCGCCGAGCAGCGCGATGCCGGACGCGCCGAGCAGGGCGAGCGTCGGCGAGAGTGCGAACCAGTCGACCTGCGGCGTCTCGATCACGGGGCCTCCTCGATCACGGGGCCTGCTCGATCACGGGGCCTGCGCCTCGGCCTCGTCGGTTTGGACCCTCAGCGGGAACGATCGCTCGGAGACCGCTGCCGGCCAGGCCGACAGGAAGAGGAGGAGCCCGACCAGCGGCACGAGCAGCGCGAGCTCTGCAGGGCGCAGGTCGCGGCTCGCCTCCGTCGCTGCGGGGCCGCGCCGCCAGTGGAGAACGGCCGAGATCAGACGCAGCATGTACATGGCCGCGAGCACGATTGAGGCGGCGCCGACGACAGCCCAGCCCCAGCCGATGGGATAGATCCCGGCAAGGATGAGGAACTCGCCGGCGAACGCCACCGAGCCCGGAACCGCCAGAGCGATCACGCCGGTCGTCAGCAGGATCGTGGCGAGGGCGGGGCGGCCGCGCGCGAGCCCGCCCAGATCGGCGAACGTGCTCGTTCCGCCGCGCTGCTCGAGCATGCCCGCGAGCAGGAAGAGCGTCGCCGAGATCAAGCCGTGCGCGACCGACTGCAGGATGGCTCCGTTCACGCCGAGCTCGTTCAGGGAGAAGAGGCCCATCACGATCAGGCCCATCTGGGCCATGGACGAATAGGCGGTGACGGTGCGGACGTCCCGGGCGCGGAACGCGAGCAGCGAGCCGTAGACGAGGCCGATCGCCGCGAGAGCGAGGATCGTCGACTGGAAGTCGAGCACGAGCTCGACATCGAACTTCGCGATCGCGATCCTGAGCAGGCCGTAGACGGCCGCCTTCGAGACGACTCCGGAGAGAATGGCGGCCACTTCGGGGGGCGACTCGCGGTAGGCGTCGACGAGCCAGCCGTGGAAGGGGAAGAGCGGTGCCTTGACCGCGAACGCGACGAGGAAGCCGAGGAAGACCCAGGTGTTGCTCGAGGTGCCCGAATCGATCAGGTCGAAGGTGCCCTGGGTGATCCCAAACGCGATGATCGAGGCGAGCATCAGCAGCGAGCCGGCCATCGTGTAGATCACGAAGGTTGCCGTTGCCCGCACACGGCGCGGTCCGCCCCAGACCCCGACGAGGACGTAGATCGGGATCAGCATCGCTTCGAAGAAGACGTAGAAGAGGAGCAGGTCCTGGGCGGTGAAGACGCCCACGATCGCGCCGAGCAGGAAGAGCATCAAGCCGTGGTAGGCGCGAGCCCGCTCCCGATTCGCCCAGACCGCATACCCAATCGCGGCCGCGCCGACGACGACGGTGAGGCCGGTCAGCCAGAACGAGAAGCCGTAGAAGCCGACGTGGTAGGAGACCTCGAGGTCCGAGAACCAGCTGTGCCGGTCGACGAGCTGCAGGTCACGCTGGAAGTCGAACCGGAACAGAGCTACCACCCACAGGACGACCTCGGCGAGTGCGGCGGCGAGGGACAGAGCGCCGGCGGCCCGCCCGGACAGCGGCAGCATCCAGACGACGAGCGCCGCAGCGAGCGGTAGGAGGATGAGGGCGGTCGTCACAGCTTGGATGTCATTGCACGGCGAGGAAGACGACGACGAGCACCGCAGCGGCGGCGGCAATCGCGAGGGCGTAGCTGCGCAGGTAGCCGGTCTGCGTCTCGCCGAGGACGCCTCCGGCACGGCGGGCGCCGAGCGAGACGCCGGTGATCGAGCCGCCGATCAGCGGCTCCTCGATCGTGCGGCGCCACACCCCGGCCATCCAGACGGCGGGGCGGTAGAAGACGAGGTCGTAGAGCTCGTCGAAGTAGAGCTTGTGCTCGAGCGCGTGACGCACGCCCGCGACGCGTGGCAGCTCACGGCTACGTGCACCGTAGAAGAGCCAGGCGACACCGACCCCGACGAGGCCGAGACCGACCGCGAGCGCGCTTGCGACGAGGTCCTGCGTCACCGACGGCTCCACGAGCGGTTCGGCCACGTCGTGGAGCCAGTCGCCGAACGGGTGCCAGACGTCCGGGATCTGGAGCCAGCCGCCGATCACCGCGAGCACGGTCAGCACCGCCACGGGCACCGTCATCGTCCACGGGCCCTCGCCGTGGCTCGCCGTCTCGCCGTGCGCCGTCTTACCGTGCGTGCGGGAGGCATCCTCCTCCTCGGGCCGTCCGTGCGATCCCTGCGCATGCTGGAGCACGAGCTCCGACGGGCGGCCGAGGAAGACGACAAAGAAGAGCCGGAACGTATAGAGACCGGTGAGGAGCGTCCCGAGGAGCCCAGCAGCGAAGAGGAGCTGGCCGTAGCCGCCCGAGGCGAGCGCCGAGGCGAGAATGGCGTCCTTGGAGAAGAAGCCGGAGAGCGGCGGGATGCCGACGAGCGCCAACGAGCCCACCAGGAAGGCGACGAACGTCTTCGGCATCACGCGCCGCACCCCGCCCATCCGTCGGATGTCCTGCTCGCCCGCCAGGTGGTGGATCACGAGCCCCGCCGCCATGAAGAGCAGCGCCTTGAAGAAGGCGTGCGTCATCAGGTGGAACATGCCGTTGCCGTAGGCACCGAGGCCGACGCCGAGGAACATGTAGCCGATCTGGGACATCGTCGAGTACGCGATCACGCGCTTGATGTCGGTCTGGACAAGCGCGATGAACCCGGCGACGAGGAGCGTGAGCGCGCCGAGCCCGGCGGCCAAATCCTGGATGCTCGGCGCCAGCTCGAACAAGGGATGCGCCCGCACGATCAGATAGACGCCGGCGGTCACCATCGTCGCCGCGTGGATCAGCGCGGAGACGGGCGTCGGGCCTTCCATCGCGTCGGGCAGCCAGGTGTGGAGCGGGATCTGCGCCGACTTGGCGACGGCTCCTCCGAGGAGGCCGAGCGCGACGAGGTTCAGCAGCGTCGATGACATGCCCTCTGCGCCCACGAACGCCTCCGCGAACTCGAGCGTTCCCGTCTGCCAGATCAGGACGAAGAAGGCGAGCGCCATGGTCGCGTCGCCCGCCGCGTTCATGATGAACGCCTTCTTCGCGGCCGCGACCGCTTCGGCCCGCTCGTGCCAGAACCCGATCAGCAAGTAGGACGCGAGCCCGACGAGGCCCCAGCCGACGAGCAGGAGGAGGAAGTTCCCCGCCTGGACGAGCATGAGCATGGAGAACACGAAGAACGACATGTAGGCGAAGTAGCGCCGCTCCTCGGGGTCGCCGTCCATGTAGCCGATCGAGTAGAGGACGATCAGCCCGCCGACGCCCGTGACGATCAGCATCATCAGCACGCTCAGCGGGTCGACGAGGAGCGTCATCCCGATCTTGAAGCTCCCGGTGGAGAGCCACGTCCACGCGGTCGAGAGGTGCTCGCGCTCCCCCGGGCTCTCTCCGAGCAGGCCGACGAACGAGACAACGGCTCCCGCGAAGGCGACGAAGACAGAGAGGGTGGAGATCCAGCCGGCCGTCCGGCGCGTGATCGAGTCGCCCATGACGGTGATCGCGAAGGCACCGGCGAGCGGGGCGAAGAGGCAGAGCCACGCGCCTTGGATCATCCGCGAAGCACCCGGAACGAGTCGACGTCGAGGGTGAGCCGGCGGCGACTAACAGCGACGATCAGGCCGAGGCCGACGACGACCTCCGACGCGGCCACGGCCATCACGGCCAGCGCGAAGATCTGCCCATCGTGGCCGCCGTGCAGGCGCGCGAACGAGATCAGAGCGAGGTTCGAGGCATTCAGCATGATCTCGAGCGAGAGCAGCACGATCAGCGGACTACGTCGCAGGAGCACGCCCAGCGTCCCGATCGAGAAGAGGATCGCGGAGACGATCAGGTACCACGTGATCTCAGGCCCGGCCATACGTCTCCTGGCCGGCGGCTCCCTGAGCGTCGAGCTCGTCTTCGGCCTGCGTCCGGGTGCCGAGAATGACTCCGCCTACCGCGGCGATCAAGAGGACGATTGAGGTGATCTCGAACGCGAGCAGGTGGTCGGTCAGGAAGACGCGGCCGATCTCGCCGGGGCTGCCGAACGACGATTCGATCTCGTCGACGCTCGACAGGGCGTTGCCCGCCTTCAGGCCGATCGCGACGACCACCTCGACGAGGAGCGCCGTCGCCGCCACGACCGCTCCGACCGACACCCACGACGGGCCGCCGCCCCTGAACGGCAGTCCGGCCGTGTCGCCGAGGTACGCGATCACGAACAGGAACATCACCATCACCGCGCCTGCGTAGACGAGCACCTGTGCGGCGGCGAGGAACTCGGCCGAGGCGAGCAGGAAGAGCACCGCCAGCGAACCGAGGTTCCCGATCAGGGCGAGCGCCGAGTAGAAGGCGTTCGTGAACGAGACGACCGCGATCCCGGAGCCGAGGCACGCGAACGCCGCCACGAGCCACACTGCCCAGACGAGGAAGTTACCCATCGGCCACCGCTTACGACGAGCTCTTGTACGCCGGGATCGGCGTGTCGTAGAGGTCACGGTCCGCGACGGGAACGCGCTTCATCGGTTCTGCGAGGAGCATGTCCTTCGTGTAGATCAGGTCGTCCCGGGAGTACTCGGAGATCTCGTACTCGTTGCCGAGCGTGATCGCGTCGAAGGGGCACGCGAGCTCGCAGTAGCCACAGAAGATGCAGCGGCTCATGTTGATCTCATAGATGCGCGCGTAGCGCTCGCCAGGAGAGACGCGGTTCTCCGGCGTGTTCTCCTCGGCCACGACGCGGATGCAGTCGGCCGGGCAGGCAGCCGCGCAGAGCGAGCAGCCGACGCACTTCTCGAGGCCGTTCTCGTGGACGTGCAGCCGGTGGCGACCGCGGAAGCGCGGGTAGACCGGCCGCTTGTACTCGGGGTACTGCTGCGTGATCGGCTTCTTGAAGATCTGCCGGAAGGTGACGCCGAAGCCCCTGGCGGTTCCGAGCGCCATCTAGATCCACACCACGAGGATCGCCGTCACGATGGCGTTGATCGTCGCGATCGGCAGCAGGACCTTCCAGCCGAACCGCATCAGCTGGTCGTAGCGCAGGCGCGGCAGCGTCGTCCGCATCCAGACGAAGATGAACAGGAGGACGAGGAGCTTCGCGATGAACCAGAGCGGCCCGAGCCCGTCGAGGACGAAGAAGTGCCAGCCGCCGAGG